>BNTR01000013.1 GCA_025996755.1 Bacteroidia bacterium | reverse complement strand
ATTGGGGGAGGTTGCAGAAAAAGACAAAACTTGGGATTGGCGTGTTTGGGAGTTGCGTGATGTATTTGATGCGCACCACTTTGCCCTTGTTGGTGGGCGGCGGGGTGTGCTCGATAATCGGCAGTAGCACCTCGTTTAATTGGTGGGTGGGGATTTTCATTTTGCGAATTTCATACACTTCCTGCGCCGTTTCGAGAATCTTGAAAATGCGCTGTTTGGTGAGCGCGGAGGCGAAAATCACCGGCACGTCGGTGAACGGAGCCATCCGCTCGTGGATGGTGTTTTCAAAGTGTTTCAGGGTGTTGTTGTCCTTGTTTTCGACCAAATCCCATTTATTGACCACCACCACCAAGCCCTTTTTGTTTTTCTGCACCAGCGAAAAGATATTCATATCCTGCGCTTCGATGCCGCGCGTGGCGTCGAGCATAAGCACGCACACGTCGGCATTTTCGATGGCGCGGATGGCGCGGATGTTGGAGTAGTATTCCAAATCTTCGTTCACCTTGCCTTTTTTGCGGATGCCCGCCGTGTCGACCAGATAAAATTTCAGTCCGAACTTGTCGAAAAGCGTGTGGATAGAGTCGCGCGTGGTGCCGGCGATGTCGGTAACGATGTTGCGCTCTTCGCCGATGAATGCGTTCACCATCGAGGATTTTCCCGCGTTGGGACGCCCCACAATCGCGATTTTGGGCACGTCGGCTTCCAATTCTTCGTCGGTGGATTTGGTGAATTTCGTAACCAGCAGGTCCAGCAAATCGCCGGTGCCGGAGCCGTTGAGGGCAGAGATGGTGTAGGGGTCGCCTAACCCGAGCGCGTAGAACTCCGCCGACTGCGCGTGCAAATCGAAATTATCGCCCTTGTTAGACACCAGCACGACGGGCTTTTTGCCCTGCCGCAGCATCCGCGCCACCTGCTGGTCGAGGTCGGTGATGCCCGTTAGCACGTCCACCATAAACAGAATCACATCTGCCTCCTCGATAGCCACAGCCACCTGTTTGTTGATTTCCTCCTCAAACACGTCTTCCGAATTAACCACCCAGCCGCCGGTGTCCACCACCGAAAACTCGTGTCCGCTCCACTCCGCCTTACCGTATTGCCGGTCGCGCGTGGTGCCCGAAGTCTCGTCCACGATAGCCTGACGCGACTGTGTCAAGCGATTAAAAAGGGTCGATTTGCCCACATTGGGACGCCCGACGATTGCTACAATATTGCTCATAATTTTGAAAATAATGCAAAGGTAGTAAAAATTTGTCAATATTTTGTCAATAATTTGGTTAATTAAAAAATTATTTGTACCTTTGCCGCGTTAAAACAAAAAAACGGAAAAATGAAAAGAATTATTTTTGCAACAATTGTAGTGCTCACGGGCTGCTTGATGACGGGTTGTATGCTTGAAGAGACCATTCCGCCCGAATTATCGGTGAACCCAGGGGTGATTGCCGCCACTGCAGCCGCCTATACCCATTCTGTTGCTGTAACGAGCAACGCTACATGGACTGCCTCCATCGATGGCGGCGCAGATTGGTTGGAGCTCGAAAACACTTCCGCAAAGGGCAATGGCGAGTTTAAAATAAAGGTGAAGGGCTACGACAACAACAACACGGATGTCCGTTCGGCAGTCGTATCCATTGCTGTGGGGACGCTTCGTGAAACGGTTGTTGTAAGCCAAGCCCCACCCGTCCCGTTGACGGTGGATAAAGAAACCATAGCCGCGACAGATGATGACGGAAGCTACGAGATAAAGGTAACGAGCAGCGGTCCCTGGGAGGTTATGGGTGCCAACACTTGGTGCACGCCAAGCCCAACTTTCGGACCGGCGGGCGAAAGCACGATTAGAATAAATGTGGAAAAAAATCATTACAAATATGACCGCTCCGCCTTCGTAAACATTAAATCGGGGGCATTTGTTGTACAAATTAACGTAACCCAAGGCTCTACCTTATTGGCGGTGGATAAAACAACCATAGATGCTCTGAACTCCACCGGAAGCTACCCCGTAACGGTAACGAGCAATGTTTCATGGACGGCGCAGGTTACCTCTGGAGATAAATGGTGCTGGATTTTCCCTGATTCCAGCGTTGGCGATGGCGATGGCGATGGCACGACGATTACGAAAACGATTGATGTACATGTGAGTGAAGAAAATACCACTATGGATGAGCGTGTGGCAATCGTTGCCATTACTTCTACTTCGGGAACATCTACTCAAGTTGTTGTCGTGAAGCAAGCCGCCGGCGATGCTCCCTCCATTCCTCCGTTGGAGGTAGAGCCGCAAACCTTTACTGCTAAGGCAGAGCCCGCAAGTTACCCCATAAAAGTAACGAGCAGTGGCTCATGGGAGGCGGAGGTTACCTCTGGAAATGATTGGTGCCGGATTAGCCCTGAATACGGCGATGGCAATAGAACAATTACGGTATATGTGGATGAAGACAACCCGAACCAGGATACACGTGAGGCAACTATAACCGTTACGGATGAAACAGGCACGCAGAAGGTAATAACTGTTACGCAGGGTTACGAAATAGATATGAGGATGATAGAGGTGGCTGGCGGCGACATCATGCTCAATAGAGAAGAAGTATATATCAATGGCTTCTCTATAGGGCAATACGAGGTAACTCAAGAGCAGTGGAAGAATGTGATGGGCAACAGCAACAACCCAAGTCATTTTAAGGGCGACAATCTGCCGGTGGAGAATGTGAGTTGGAATGATGTACAGGTTTTTTTAACCACACTCAATGCACAAACGGGCATGAATTACCGTTTACCCACCGTAGCGGAGTGGGAATATGCGGCGAAGGGTGGACAATACACGAACAATTACGATTACAGCGGTAGCGATACGATTGGCTATGTGGCGTGGTATCAGACCAATAGCGGTAGAACAACTCACCCGGTAGGCGAAAAAGACTCCAATGAATTATATCTTTTTGATATGACCGGCAACGTTTCGGAGTGGTGTTCCGATACTGAAGCCAATATATACCGCGTGTTCCGCGGTGGCAGTTGGGATGACAATGAAATGAATTGTACTGTGACATCTGGCAATAGTCGTGACCCAGACAAAGGAACCAACACCATAGGTTTCCGCTTGGTGCATCCATAAGTATTTGAAAAAATTTAATGATTATCTGCAATACCCTGTGGAGCCGTTAGAACAGTTTATTTTTTCTTTTTCGGCGACACCGCTTTCTTCAAGAAATTTTCCAATGCTGCCACCATGGAGGGGGCTTCGGGCGCGGGCGCCTCGATGTGGAGGTGCAAGCCGGCTTCGGTTGCCGCTTTGGCGGTGGTGGGTCCGAAGGTGCCGATTGCGATGTTGCCCTGCTTAAATTCGGGGAAATTTTTTAGGAGCGAGTTGATGCCCGAAGGTGAGAAAAACAGCAGCACATCGTAGTCAAACGGCTCGTCGGGCGCAAAATCGTTGCTCACCGTGCGATACATCACTGCCTCTTTGTGCTTGATTCTTTTTGCGTCCATCGCCAGCAACAAATCGTCTTTGTGCACGTCAGACATTATCACGAGGTAGTTTTCCTTGTTGTGTTTGCCAATCTGAATCGCCAAATCAGTCATTTTGCCGGTGAGCGGGAAAAATATCTTGCGCTTCCTGTAGATGATGTATTTTTGGAGATACGCCGCGATGGCTTCCGTCACGCAGAAGTATTTCATCGTTTCGGGGATATACACGCGCGTTTCTTTCACGATGCGAAAGAAATGGTCAACACCTGTCTTTGCCGTGAAAACGACTGCCGAAAAATCCAAAAGATTGATTCTTTGTGAGCGAAAATCCTTCAATTCCACCGGGTCGACCTTGACAAACGGACGAAACACCACTTCCACACCATATTTCTCCGCAATGTCATAATACGGCGACTTATCGCCCGCCGGCTTAGGCTGCGAAACAAGAATTTTTTTTATATTACCCATAAACTGCTATTTTCTAACAAATAAATTAAAGCCCTGTATCCCAAGTATAGGGGCACCACTTCGAGGGTGCAAAGGTACAAAATAAAATAAAGCAAATGTTTGTTTGAGGGGAAAAATATTGTGCGAATTTTGTAAATGATTAAACATTCAACACATAACAGGTAAGCTATATTAAAATAGAAGCAAAAATAGTAGGTTTGCGGCGCGTAAAAAAGTATTCCCGTGGGCACAAACAGCACCAATCCGCTCAGCGCAACAATCGAAAACACGTTTTGATTGAACAATTTGGTTTGGTCGGGCGCAGAAAAAATCGTCCCAAACAGGGCGTTCAGCATAAATTTGAGTATCAGGAAGAATATAATCGACCCCGAACAAACCCCAAGCAGCCAAAACATCTGCGACACCGTCTCCAAAGGCTCATTGGCGCGATGCAAAACGATGCAAAAGATGAAGATAGACAGCAAGAAGACGGTCTGAGTGCTCAACAGGAGTTTGTTGACCAGTTCGTGCTGGATGTTTTCAAAGAAGATGCTTTGCCGATTGCGCTGGCGAAAAATCCCTTCCAGCATAGAAGAAAGGAGCCGCCGCCCACTTCCTAACACCTGCATACTGATAAAGAAGCAGATGAGGAAGAGGACGAAACCCCAATTTTGAGCTACAGGCCACTCCGAGAGTAGTTGTTCTGTCATAGTGTGTTACATCGTGTGTTACATCATGCCGCCCATGCCGCCGCCCATTGGCATTGCGGGGGCTGCGGGATGTTCTTCTTTTTTGTCGGTAATCACACACTCGGTGGTCAGGAACATTCCGGCGATGGAGGCGGCATTTTCCAATGCCACGCGCGTCACCTTCGTGGGGTCGATGACACCCACCTTGCAGAGGTTTTCGTAGGCATCGGTGCGGGCGTTGTAGCCGAAATCGCCCTTGCCTTCTTTCACTTTTTGCACCACCACGGCACCTTCCTTGCCCGCATTGGCAACGATTTGGCGGAGCGGCTCTTCAATCGCGCGTTTCACGATTTCGATGCCGGTCGTTTCGTCGTCATTCGCGCCCTTGAAGCCTTCCAAAGCGGCTGCTGCGCGGATGTAGGCAACGCCACCGCCGGGCACTGTGCCTTCGGCAACGGCTGCGCGGGTCGCACTCAGGGCATCGTCTACGCGGTCTTTCTTTTCCTTCATTTCCACTTCCGACGGTGCGCCAACGTAGAGCACAGCCACCCCACCGGCTAATTTTGCCAAGCGTTCCTGCAATTTTTCTCTGTCGTAGTCAGACGTTGTCGTTTCGATTTGCGCCTTGATTTGCGCCACGCGCGCTGCGATGTCTTTTTTGTCGCCTGCGCCGTTCACAATCGTGGAATTGTCTTTGCTGATGTTCACTTTTTCGGCGGTGCCCAGCATATCCACTGTTGCGCCTTCCAATTTCAAGCCTTTTTCTTCGGAGATGACCGTGCCGCCTGTCAAAATGGCGATGTCTTCCAGCATCTCCTTGCGGCGGTCGCCAAAGCCCGGAGCCTTCACAGCGCAGATTTTCAACGAGCCGCGCAGGCGGTTGACCACCAATGTCGATAACGCTTCGGAGTCGATGTCTTCGGCGATAATCAGCATCGGGCGACCCGACTGTATGGTCTGCTCCAAAATCGGCAGGATGTCTTTCAGCACCGAAATTTTCTTGTCATATATTAATATGTATGGATTGTCGAGGTCGGCTTCCATCTTTTCGGTGTTTGTCACAAAGTACGCCGAGATGTATCCACGGTCGAATTGCATCCCTTCCACCACGTCCACGTAGGTTTCGATGCCTTTGGATTCTTCGATGGTGATGACGCCTTCGGTTTTCACCTTTTTCATCGCTTCGGCAATCAGTGCGCCGATGGTTTCGTCGCCGTTGGCAGAGATTTTTGCCACGTTTTCGATTTTGACGAAGTCGTTGTTGATTTCCTGCGACTGCGCTTTGAGCGATTCCACCACTTTCACGACAGCCTTGTCGATGCCGCGTTTCAAATCCATCGGATTAGCCCCCGAAGCCACGTTTTTCACGCCCACGGTGACGATGGATTGTGCCAGCACGGTAGCCGTGGTGGTGCCGTCGCCTGCGTCGTCGTTGGTTTTTGAAGCCACTTCTTTCACCAACTGCGCGCCCATGTTTTGAATCGGGCAGTCGAGTTCGATTTCCTTAGCCACCGTCACACCATCTTTCGTGATTTGCGGCGCGCCAAACTTTTTGTCGATAATCACGTTGCGACCCTTCGGTCCCAGTGTTACTTTCACTGCGTTTGCCAACTCGTCTACTCCTCTTTTGAGTAAATCGCGGGCATCAATGTCGAATTTAATATCCTTTGCCATAATAAATTAAAAATTAGAAATTAAAAATTAAGAATTTAGATTGTTGCTAAAACGTCTGATTGACGCATGATTAGGAACTGTTCGCCGTCGAGTTCGATTTCTGTGCCGGCATACTTGCCATAGAGGATGCTGTCACCGGCTTTCAGAACCATTGGTTCGTCTTTGGTGCCTGTTCCTACGGCGATTACTGCGCCCTTGAGGGGCTTCTCTTTCGCGGAGTCGGGGATGATAATCCCGCCCACCGTCTTCTCTTCTGCCGCTGCCGGTTTCACCAGCACACGGTCTGCTAATGGATGAATTTTACTCATAACTTTATTTTTTTTATTTGTTTATTAATATTTTCTCGACCCCAACGGGGGTCGCTTTCGTTTGTATATCTTGCAACATTTGTGCCAAGGGCAACGGACTGACAAAATGGCAGACTGTGGTGTCAGAATTTTGCACAAATTCCTTAATTAATACATTGTCAATCTCATCAAGCACCTGCCTGCTTTTGCCGTCACATTCCAAGTCTTTGAACTGATAATACAAGTCAACGACTTTATTCCTGCTTTTTTCAGGTAATAATGCCAAGTCAAGCATTTTCCCTTTATTTATGTCGTTAGGCTCAAATTTTTGAAGCCCATTGCCATATTCACGGCTGTTATCTTCAAATATCTGCCTTGCAGTATCTGTTAAAAGATAGGCAAACAACAAATCAATGCTGATTTTTGAAAATAATTGCGATTGATTGGGATAAATACAATGAAAAGTTGTCAGATTTGAAACATTGGCTTCGTTGCGAATAAAGCGCAAACCTGTTCGATTGAAAACAGACACCCAAATGGGGGCAGGCGGGCGATTTTCCAATAAATACCACGGGTTACGGCTTGCGGTCAGGTATTTTTTATCAATCTTTTCCGTTTCACCTTTTTGTATGTATTTCGTTACACGCTCGTCTTTTGCATTGATGGCATTTAACAGAAAGACATTTTTATCGCTCTGCTTCAAATGTTCAAAGTCGGATTGCGTAAAAAAAGCCTCTTTCACATCAACGCAATGGCAAATGCACGGCAATAAATACCGTTCATCAATGGCATATTCTTTCGCTTTTGACAAACTGAACGTGAAATAGTCATTTGCGCCTGTTGCAATACCCCGAACGACCTTTGCATAAGTCGAAAAAGGCACTAAATTTTTATATTTGTGTCCGTTTTGCGGTTGATAATAGGCTTTCCACTTGATTTCCGGATTAAGTTCGGAAAAAGCAAATACCTGTGAAATTGCAGAAATTTCAGGATATTCAGTAATCAATTGTTCAATTTTCTTCAACTCATCCATGGATTGAATATTGCTGAATTGAACTTTGTCCGTTTTATTATCGTTGGCACAAAGCACAATACAAGCCGTGGTTAAGGCATCATCAAATACTTTTTCCTCAAAACCAACTACGATAATATGCCGTAGAGTGCCTGTTTTAAGCAAATGTTTCTTTACTAATGTACCATAATCGGAATTAAGAAATTCCGAAGGAATGATATAAGCACAACGCCCATTGGGGGCGAGTTGGTGTATAGATTTGAGTAAAAATAGCGTATAAAGATTCGTAAACCCGCTCAAACTGCACTGCAAATGCGTTTCTATCTCTTTGAGGATGTTTTTGTTGTCGTAATCGTGAAATTTGAAATAAGGTGGATTGCAGATTATTCCATCATACTTATTTTGCCAATCGTTGTACATATAATCTTGTAGCAACAAATTCATTTTTCCCGTATCGGCAAATTCATTTTTTGCCTGTTCAAATATCAAGTTATCTACTTCAAACCCTTTTATTTGAATATCATTTTTTTGCGATAGCAACGCTCTTGAAAAGATGCCCAACCCAAACGCCGGCTCTAAAACGGTTTTGAGATTTTCATTGCCCAACAACCATTTAACCATCATTTCAGCAACAGCAACAGGCGTAAAAAACTGCGCGAATTTTTTACGGTGTTCCAACGAAATTTGTTTGGAATAATCTTGTTCTATTGCATTGTTGACAGTCATCAGAAATCGTTTGGGATTTTTAAAATGGTTTTCAGATTTTCAATATCTAAATAGGCTGTACCGCCGTTGAAAGTTACATAAAACAAAAGCCGCCCTCTATCCATTTCTTTGCGAACGCTTTTGTGCAGTGGCTCGTCAACTTTTGAGGCAATTTCAATGCCTGATTTAGAGTTGATTTTAATCGTGGTCTTGTTCTGATTTTTTGTGTCGGACTCAACCGAAAAAATCACACCGTCATTGTCGGGATTGGAAATGATTTGCAAAATTTGCTCAAACGAAATGCCGTAAACCTTATCAAAAAACACTTGAAAATAAAAGTGCGGAACATTAAAGGTTTCAATCCATTTGTAAACCACTTTGATGTCTTCAGCTTTGGGCGTGATAGAAAGATAATCACGCTTTTGAATTGCCTTGATTGCCGCTTTTAACTGCTTAAAAAGTTCATTTAGTTGAATTAATCGCTCACTTGAACACCATCCCGGAACCTTAAAATCGGTAACATTTAACGTCTTTTCAGTTATGCCATGGAGTAAATCTATGTAACTCTCTCTTGCCGGATTTGATAACACATCAGCATATTCAGCAAGAATTTTATTTTTAACTTCTAATGCAATTTTTGTAAATTTCATTGTGCGAATTTGCATCGCTTCTTCGTAACGGTCAATCAGAAAAGCACTTGAACGCACTTCAATGCCTACAATGGCTTTCTTGACATAATCGGTTATTTGGTTGTGCGGAATAGAACTAATATCATAACCCAACTTTTCAATAAAATCGGCTTTTTTGAAAATCAACAAATCGGGGCGTTTGCCGATAGCATCCAATTCGGTCTGAAACTCTTGATAGAACGTATCAAAACCGTCTTCGCCTGCAATCAAATCATCAGATTTTCCGTATTTGACAGCCACAAAGTTTTTCGCGGTTTCGTTAATTGCTCGTGTGATAAGATTTTCCGCCCAATCGCCTTGTTCTTTTTTGGTTATAAAGTTTGAAGACGCTTGAGTAGGTGTCCGTACAGGGTCTCTTGGATGCGAAAAATCAACCAATTCCGTAGGAACGCTCTTTGCCAACTCTCTTATCCTATCGTAATAATTCATAGCGTTTTTTTATGTTTTGCAATTGGGTAAATCCGCTGAGGTCGCTCACGGGCAGACTCACCTGCTCGCCGGTGGTCATATTCTTCACGGAAATGGTGCCCTCTGCTATCTCATTTTCGCCCACGATTGCCACCAAGGGGATGCGATTGTCGTCGGCGTATGACATTTGTTTTTTCATTTTCACCGCTTCGGGGTAGATTTCGGCGTTGATGCCCTGCCGGCGTAAATCGCTCAAAATCGGGAGGATGTAGTTTTCTTCCTTTTCGCCGAAATTGACGAAGAGGACTTGCGTTTGCTGTCCGGAATTGGCGGGGTAGAGTTCCAACTGGTTCAGTACGTCGAAGATGCGGTCGGCACCGAAGGAGATGCCTACGCCTGACACGTCGGGCATCCCAAAAACACCTGTCAAATTGTCATATCGTCCGCCGCCGGTGATGCTGCCGATTGCCACGTCGAGGGCTTTCACCTCGAAAATCGCCCCCGTGTAGTAGTTTAAGCCGCGCGCGAGGGTCAAATCAAGTTCGAGTTCGTTTTTGATTTCGAGCAAATCCACTTTGTTGAGGATGATTTCCATTTCTTCCACGCCTTTCAACCCCGTTGCGGAGGTTTGCAGCACGTTTTTGAGCGTCGCCAATTTTTCGCGATTGGTGCCGCTCAACGCTATCACCGGCTGCAATTGGGCGATTGCCGCCGAGGAGATGCCTTTGGAAGCCAACTCTTCATTGACACTTTCCAAGCCAATTTTGTCTAATTTGTCGATGGCGACGGTGATGTCGGTGATTTTGTCGGCTTCGCCGATGATTTCGGCGATGCCGGTGAGGATTTTGCGGTTGTTCATTTTGATGCTCACGCGGATGCCAAACCGTTGATACACAGTGTCTATGATTTGGATGAGTTCCACCTCGTTGAGCAGCGAATCGGAGCCTACAATGTCGGCATCGCACTGAAAAAATTCGCGGTAGCGTCCCTTCTGCGGACGGTCGGCGCGCCACACGGGCTGAATTTGGAAGCGTTTGAAGGGGAACGCCAGCTCGTTGCGGTGCATCACCACGAAGCGGGCGAAAGGCACCGTCAGGTCGTAGCGCAATCCCTTTTCGCACAGTTGATTAGTCAATCGCGGCAGGTGCCGGTTTTTCAAATCGTCGGGATTCACATCGCTCAGAAAATCGCCCGAATTGAGGATTTTGAACAGCAGTTTGTCGCCCTCCTCGCCATATTTGCCCATCAAAGTGGACAGGTTTTCCATCGCGGGCGTTTCAATCTGTTTGAACCCGTAGAGGTGAAAAACACTGCGAATGGTGTCGAAAATATAGTTGCGCTTCGCCATTTCTGCGGGCGAAAAGTCGCGCGTCCCTTTCGGAATAGACGGTTTTTGCATCGTTTGTCGCTTTTTTTTGGGTGCAAAGGTACAAAAAAATTCCTTAGCGGAAGGACAATTTTTTTTGTTTTTTTTCGTTGTTCTAATGTGAAAAAGAGCATTGTCATCGGAATTTGTCTGCTGTTCGTCCCTTGCAGCCCGCTTTGGGCGCAATTTGATGCGCAGGTGAGCAATTATTGGGCAATTCCGTCGTACAGCAACCCGGGGCATACGGGGCTTTCCGGCAAACCGGAACTGACCGGGCTGTATCGCCTGCAATGGCTCGGCGTGGAGAACGCGCCGAAGACGGGAATTGTCATCGCAGAGATGCCTCTAAGCCTGTTTGGGGTGGATTTTGGCGCGGGGCTTTCGATGTATAGCGACCAGATTGGGCTGTTCGCCACCACCACGATGTCGGGGCAAATCGCCGCTTCGTTTGCGATGAAACAGGGGCGATTGAGCATTGGTGTGCGTGGAGGCAAGATTGACGAGTCGTTTGACGGCACCAAAGTGGAAATTCCGAGCGATGATGATGGGACTTTAGACCCCGACGACGCGGCTATCCCGCGCACCAAAATTTCCGGAAGTGCCATAGATGTCGGCGCGGGGATTTTTTATGTGCACGAAAAGGGCTATGCGGGGCTTTCGGTCAACCATTTGCTGGCTCCCGAACTTAACTTGGGCGACAAAATACAGAAAATCCCGCGCGCCTATTATCTCACCGCCGGATACAACATCCCGTTAGACAATCGTTTTGAATTGAAGCCGTCGGCACTGCTTAAATATTTCGACGAGAGTTCTTTGGTGATGGAAAATGCGCAACTTGACGTGTCGATGCGGCTGGTTTACAACAAAGCCGTGTGGGGAGGTCTGTCGTGGCGGCAAGACGATGCCGTGGTGGTGATGCTGGGTTGCAAAATAGGAATGTTTGAAGTCGGCTATGCCTACGACTATCCCATCTCAGACATCGCTACGGTATCTTCAGGCAGCCACGAACTTTTCATTCGATGCGCACTGGAATTGAGCCAAAAAAAGAAAAGCGACAAGCACAAAAGCGTGCGGTTGCTGTAAAAAAAATAAAATGAATACCTGCCGGCATTTTCGCTTGTCATTCAAAATATTTTGCGTATCTTTGTGCCCGAAAATTATAAGAATGAAAACAAAGAACATTATTTCATCTTTTTGCTTGCTGCTCACCATGGGCATGGCAGGCGCAGTGTTCACCTCGTGCGACAAAGACGACCTGAAGTCTGCTCTTTTGGTGGAGCCGGCGACTGTTTCGGCAACTGCTGCCGCGGAAACTTATCCTGTTGCCGTAACGAGCAATAGCACGTGGACGGCTACGGTTAGTTCAGGGTCTGAATGGTGCACGATTAGCCCCACTGAGGGCATCGACAATGGTACGATTACGGTGAGTGTGGCGGCAAATGGTACAGCGAGCACCCGCTCGGCGACTGTCACCCTTAGTGCCGGGGCATTCACGAAAACGGTAACAGTTACGCAAGCGGGGGGAAATGCTGCATTGTGGGTGGACAGAACGACTATTTCGGCAACTGCCGCCGCGGCGAGTTATCCTGTTGCCGTGACGAGCAATAGCACGTGGACGGCTACGGTTAGTTCAGGGTCTGAGTGGTGCACGATTAGCCCCGCTATGGGCATCGACAATGGTACGATTACGGTGGATGTGGCGGCAAATGGTACAACGAGCACCCGCTCGGCGACTATCATCGTTACTAACGGGGCGGTTGCGAAGACGGTAACGGTTACGCAACCGGCGGGAGATGCTGCATTGTCGGTGGACAAAACGACGATTGCGGCAACTGACACCGCGGCGAGTTATTCTATTGCCGTGACGAGCAATAGCGTGTGGGCAGTTAGCAGTGATGCCGGATGGTGCACCCTGACGACCACTGTTTCCGGCATGGAAGGCACAATTACGGTGAATGTGAGGGAAAATATCACTACGAGTGCCCGTTCGGCGACTGTTACCGTTACTATGGGACTTATCACGAGGAAGGTAATTGTCACGCAAGCAGCGGCAAACGACGCTACTTTGACATTTGACAAAGCAGATATTGAGGCAACTGCCACCGCGGCGAGTTATTCTATTGCCATAACGAGCAATAGCACGTGGGGCGTGAGCAGTGATGTCGGGTGGTGCACCCTGAGCACTGCTTCCGGCACAGACAACAGGACGATTACGGTGAATGTGGCGGCAAATACCATTGCGAGCACCCGTAAGGCGACTATCACCTTTACTGCCGGGACGGTTACGAAGACAATACCCGTTACGCAAGCGGCGGCAAACGCTACTTTATCAATTAACAAAACAGATATTCCGGCAACTGTCGCCGCGGCGAGTTATCTTATTGACGTAACGAGCAATAGCACGTGGACAGTTAGCAGTGATGCCGGATGGTGCACCCTGACCACTGTTCCCAACCCAGGCACAGGCAACGGCAAAATTATGGTGAATGTGGCGGAAAACACCACTGCAAGCACCCGCTCGGCGACTATCACTGTTACTGCCGGGACTATCACGAAGAAGGTAATTGTTACGCAGCAGGCTCCAAACGCTATTTTGACAATTGACAAAACAAGTATTGCGGCAACTGTTGCCGCGGCGAGTTATTCTATTGCCGTAACGAGCAATAGCGCGTGGGTCGTTGAAAGTGATGCCTCGTGGTGCACCCTGACGACCAATGTTTCCGGCATAAACGGCACAATTACGGTGAATGTGGCGGAAAATACCACTACGAGCACCCGTATGGCGATTATCTCCGTTATTACCGAGGCGGACACGAAGGAGATAATTGTTACACAGGCTCCGGCTACTACTTTGTCAATTAACCCAACAAGTATTGCGGCAACTGCCACCGCGGCGAGTTATCTTATTAACGTAGCGAGCAATAGCATGTGGGACGTTAGCAGTGATGCCGGGTGGTGCACCCTGACCACTGTTTCCAACAAAATTATGGTGAATGTGGCGGCAAATACCACTGCGAACACCCGTAAGGCGACTATCACCGTTACTGCCGGGACGCGCAAGGAGACGGTAACTGTTACGCAGGCTCCAAACACTATTTTGACAATTGACAAAACAAGTATTGCGGCAACTGTTGCCGCGGCGAGTTATTCTATTGCCGTAACGAGCAATAGCGCGTGGGTCGCTGAAAGTAATAGGGTCGAGTGGTGCACCCTGACGACCAATGTGTCCGGCACGAACGGCACAATTACGGTAAATGTGACGGCAAATAACGCTGCAAGTAGCCGTACGGCGATTATCACCATTACCGGGGCACTCACGAAGATGATAACTGTTACGCAAGCGGCTCTTGTTGCACCTGACATGGTAACCGTAACAGGTGGCACCACCATACTCAACGGCACAAGTGTAACCCTCGGCAATTTCAACATTGGGAAATACGAGGTTACTCAAAAACAGTGGTTGGATGTGATGGGCAGTTACCCCGGCACAGCACCATCAAGCACTTATGGTGAGGGCGACAATTACCCAATGTATAATGTCAGTTACGATGACATACAAACGTTTTTAACTAAACTCAATCAGCAAACGGGCATGCATTACCGCCTGCCCACAGAGGCAGAGTGGGAATATGCCGCCAAAGGTGGACAGACGACGCACAACTACGACTATAGCGGCAGCAATACGCTCGGCAATGTAGCGTGGTACTCCGACAATAGCAGTGGCACAACACATGAAGTGGGACAGAAAACAGCTAACGAACTTGGCATTCATGATATGAGCGGTAATGTATGGGAGTGGTGCAGCGATTGGTATGGCAGCAACTATCCGTCAAGTGCAAACAATCCTACGGGTGCTGCGTCGGGTTCGTCCCGCGTATTCCGCGGCGGCAGCTGTTACAACGGCGCGACGAACTGCCGTGTGTCTTTTCGCGACGGCATCTCGCCCAGCTACCGCCGCAACGACATTGGCTTCCGCTTAGTGCTTCCGTTGTAGAGCTGATTAAATAATGAAATGATATGATATGGAAGCAATTAGCGTTGAAATAGTAAATCCAAAAGCAAAGAAACTTTTGCAGAATTTGGTGGAATTGAACTTAATTCAGATTGTGCCTCGGACAGAACTGTCGGATATGTTGGCAAAACTTCGTAGAAATGCAAGCGAAGTGCCTTCTTTGGAGGAGATAACCGCAGAAGTGGAAACAGTAAGGCAAATCCGCTATGCAAGAAAGACATATTGATAATAAAAAAGTTTAATGACTATCCGCAATCATACCACTTAAATGGCGATTCCTGCAAGCAATTTCTGGTTTTGTCGTGCAAGGACAGCACTTTATTAACCGTAGGCTTCAGCCTACGGACAGCCCGCCACACACGACCTTCACCCCGCAGGGGTGACACTTGATAGTGCCGTCCCCTGCGGGACTATGGGAGGGGAGGAGTGCCCCACCGTAGGCTGAAGCCTACGGTTAATAAAGTGCTGTCCTTGCAGGACAAAGCCTTATGATGCTATTTAGTGGTATGATTGCGGATAATCATAAAAAGTTTGAAGAAACTCAGATAGTAACTATTGCAGAATACCAAATGGAATTGCTATGAAAATTTGGGACTCAATTTTTTCGCTGCATTAAATTTTTGGCAAGTTGCCTCAAAACCGCTTTCCGCTCCGTCGGCACATTCACTGCCGTCAGAGCCTCCAATGCCCGCTGAAAATAGTCCTCCATCGCCGCGAGGGCTTTTTCTCTCACCCCCAGACGGTTATATATGTTGGTGACATTGCCGATTTTCGTGCTTTCCTCGCCGGTGTATTCCAGCCACAGCAGGAGTGATTTTTTGAGGGTGGCATCCGCCGTGTTGAGGGCGTTGACCAGCAGCCAGGTCTTTTTGTTTGCCGTGATGTCGCCGCCGATTTTTTTGCCGAACACGGCGGCATCGCCATACACGTCCAGCAGGTCGTCTTGAATTTGGAAGGCTATGCCCAGATTTTCGCCGAAGCGGTAGAGCAAATCGGCATCCGAGGCGGCTGCACCGCCGATTATCGCGCCCGATTTGAGGCTTGCGCCCAGCAGCACCGCCGTTTTCAGGCGAATCATATTCAGATATTCGTCCTCCTGCACGTCACGGCGGCTTTCAAACGCCATATCTAACTGCTGTCCCGCGCAAATTTCGGTTGCCGTCGTGGAAAACAACTCCAATAGTATTTGTAAGGACTTGTCATTGCGGGCTTGACCCGCAATCCCCTCCCCCGCTCGTGCCACAAATTGATACGCCAAAATCAGCATCGCATCGCCCGACAGGATGGCGGTGTTTTCGTCCCACTTCTTGTGCACTGTGGGCTGCCCGCGCCGCATGTCGGCTTTGTCCATCACATCGTCGTGCATCAGCGTGAAATTGTGGAAAATTTCCCACGCCAGAGCCATATCCACCGCTGATTGACAAGGGGTTGAATCCTCCTCCTGCCGGTGAAATAAATCGCACGCCAAAAGCGTGAGTGCCGGACGCACTTTTTTCCCCTTCAACGCCAGCAGATAGGCTATCGGCTCGTAGAGTGGTGCCGCCTGCGTGGGGTATTCGATGGCTTGCAGATGCTTCTCGACCGTTGTGATTGCTTGTTCGTAAGTCATTTTGTCTGTTATTTAATCGCAAAAGTACAAAATAATTTGGTTTTTATTTGGAAAATCCAAAATTAAGTGCTACCTTTGTCGAAATTTTAAACGTAAAAGACAATGAAAAAAATGATTTTATTGGCGGCGATAGCCCTGCTGGGTGCTCCCGCGTTCAGTTTGGTAGCAAATGCTACACCTCAGGATACCCCTCCGGCGAAAACTCCGCCGGCGAAAGCGGTAACAGTGGACCGTCTTGTGCACGACTTTGGCACTGTTCAGGAATCGGCAGGCACGGTTAAAACGACGTTTTATGTGATTAACAACACGGATGAGCCGGTTATGATTCTCAACGTGCGGACGACTTGCGGCTGCACCGTTCCCACGTGGACAAAAACGCCTATTGAGCCGGGGAAAAAAGGCGCGATTGATGTCGTTTTCACCACGGCAGACCGCGCAGGGCAACAATTTTCCAAAGACATCACCATCATCACGAGCAACAATCAGACATTGAAGGTGAGCATTAGCGGCACAGTAGAATAAAAAAATAACATAAAAAATATTATGAAAGAGAAAGCACAACAGGTTTTTAAAGAAAAGTTTGGCGAGGGTGGCGTGGCTTACACCTCGCCGGGTCGCATCAATTTGATTGGTGAACACACCGACTACAATGGCGGATTCGTGCTTCCGGGCGCGATAGACAAGGCTATGTATGCTATAGTCAAGCCCAACGGCACGGCAAAAGTGCGCGCATTCGCGGCGGATTTAAACGAATCGTCCGAGTTTGGTTTGGAAGAAAAAGACAAGCCGAAAGAAGGTTTTGCGAAATACATCTTCGGCGTGGTGCGCGAGATGCTCAAGCGCGGCAAGACCGTTCCGGGCTTCGACATCGTCATCTCCGGCGACGTGCCGCTGGGAGCCGGAATGTCGTCGTCGGCGGCATTGGAAAGCGCGGTGGGCTTCGCGTTGAACGACCAGTATAAACTGGGATTTTCCCGTCAGGAGTTGGCAACCATCGGTCAGGCAACCGAGCACAACTACGTGGGCGTGAAGTGCGGCATCATGGACCAGTTCGCCTCCTGCATGGGAAAAGAAGGCTCGCTGATTCGTTTGGATTGTCGCTCGCTCGAATACGAATACGTGCCGTTTGACCCGAAAGGCTACCAACTGGTGCTCCTAAACACCTGTGTGACGCATGAATTGGCATCTTCGGCGTACAACAAGCGTCGCGAATCGTGCGAACGGGTGGTGGAAGCCATCGCCAAAAAGCACTCGGCAGTGAAACTGCTGCGCGATGCCAATATGGATTGGCTGAAAGAGGTGAAAGAGCAGGTCAGCGCAGAAGATTATATGCGTGCAGAATTTGTGGTCGAAGAAATTCAGCGATTGCTCGACACGTGCGAAGCCCTCAAAAAAGGCGATTACGAAACGGTGGGCAAAAAGATGTACGCCACGCACGTCGGGTTGAGCAAACAATACGAAGTCAGTTGCCCCGAACTGGACTTTTTGAACGACCAGGCGAAAGCCTGCGGCGTGACAGGCTCGCGCGTGATGGGCGGCGGCTTCGGCGGATGCACCATCAACTTGGTCAAGGATGCCAAAAAGGCAGATTTCGTGAAAACAGCCTCAGCAGCCTACGAAAAGAAGTTTGGCATCAAACCGAAAGTCTATGACGTGGTCATCAAGGATGGCGCACGAAAATTATAAAAAAATGAAAACACGTAATCTTGTATTTATTCTTGCTGTGGTCAGCGGCAGTGCCTCTTTGGGGGCACAGAATTTGACCGAGGCGGCGAACTTTGAGCGTTATGCTGAGGCTAACAACGCCATTTCTACTCCGCCGCGGGTGGTGTTTCTTGGCAACTCCATCACAGAGGGTTGGGCGGATGCTCGTCCCGAGTTTTTTACGGACAATGGCTTTCTTGGGCGCGGCATTGGCGGGCAAACAAGTCCGCAACTCCTGTTGCGCTTTCGGGAGGATGTCATCCATTTGCATCCACAGGCGGTGGTCATCAATATCGGCACCAACGATATTGCGCAGAACACGGGCGAATATTCGCCTCAACTGACGCTGGACTGCATCCTTTCGATGGCGGAATTGGCTCACGCCAACGGCATCAAGGTGATTCTCTCGTCGGTGACACCTGCCAAAGAATATCCCTGGCGGAAAGAAATTAAGGACGTGACGGCGAAAATAGATGCCTTGAATGCCGGCATCAAGGCACAGGCAGAGGCATGTGGCTTCGCCTATCTCGACTACAACACCCTCACACGCGATGCAACGGGCGGGATGAAAAAAGAATACACCTCCGACGGGGTGCACGTGACGAAAGCGGGCTATGCGGTGATGGAAAAAGCCGCATTAGAAGTTATCGAAAAGATATTATTATAAAAAACGCAAATCCACCCGACACGAAACAGTATTGCCCTCATCATCCACCGCCGTGATGTGGTGTTGCCCGTCGGAAAGCGTGACCGACAGGGTGTGAAAATCGGTTGTTGCGGCGATATATTCCCTGTCGATGTGCCAATAGACGGTTGCATTGGGCTTGGAATGGGCGAGTTCAAACGTGATGGCACTGCGACTGCCATCCAATTGTTTGGGTAGTTGCACCTGCGAATTGCCTTGCGGATAGATGAATTGCATGGGTTGGCGGCTGTCTTCCCCACAACCGGGTTTGAATGGCGGAAGTGACTGATAGTCAGGATGATGTCGCTTGTAATACCACGCCCAGGCAGGCGGAAGCAGAAACCACGACTTGGAAACACTGCTCTCCGTTTCGGCGCAACTCACATAGAGCCGGTGGCGTTCATCTGCCGACAGCGTGATTTGAATGTGGTAGGGACAGGAGGGCGTATGCAGTCCGTTGGGAAGTATCAAAGTGGTGTCCACCGCTTCGCAAAACCGCCCTTTTAGATGACCGGATTGCCGACAAATTTCTGCCACAACAAATTCCTGTTCGGGCATTGCAAACCACTCCGATTTTGGCAGGATATTGAACACGTCGAAGAGGACGGGACCTGCGGTGCGTGCGCCCACCAGATTGGGTTTGCCTTCGCCGGACGCATTGCCTACCCACACGCCTACGGCGTATTTGGGTGTTACGCCAACTGCCCAGGCATCGCGAAACCCATAGCTCGTGCCCGTTTTCCAGGCAATCGTTTGCATGGAGGAGATGGCGCGCCAATCAATCTCTTCGGGTCGATTGACCTCTTTGATGGCATCAAACACTTGCCACACGGCTCCTGCCTGAAAACTCGACCGGATGGCTTGGGGCGTTTCGTTGAGCAACAGACTGTAAGGCGTAGTTGCCAAGCCTGAAAGCGTGCGTGCCATATTGGAATAAGCCACAGTAACATCGCCCAATTTGGCTTCGGCTCCACCTAAAATCAGCGACAAGCCATAGTGCGACGACGATTGAGGCAGGGAAGCAATCCTATTTTGTTTCAAAAAATCGTAAAACTTCGGCACACTGTAAGCACGCAACAGCGACACCAAAGGGATATTCAACGAACGGGCAACGGCTTCACCGGCAGGCACGGCACCTTCAAACTGATGGTTGAAATTTTGCGGGGCAAAGCCATTGATATTGACCGGAATATCCGGCAAAAGCGTGTGCGGCAGGATTTCGCCCTCTTGCAACGCGGCGTGGTAGAGAAAGGGCTTGAGAATGCTTCCCGTGCTGCGTTCGGCACGAATCACGTCCACCTGATTGCCCGAATTGGCATCGTTGAAGCGCACATTGCCGCAATAGGCAAGCACCTGATTGGTGCTCACATCCACCACTATCGCCGCCATGTTGCGAACGTCACTTTCCCGAAACTCATTGTTCCACCGCTCCAAAATGTCTTCCACGCGGATTTGCAAGGCTCTGTCGATGGTGGACAGGCACATTTCACCTCTGTTGGTTTGATGCAACCGGCTCACGGCGTGGGGAGCGATTTGCGGCAACGGGATGGGTTCGCCGGGTAATTTTTCCTCCAAAGCGAGGCTATAAGTCATCTCGTCGATGATTTGCTTGTCGAACAGTCGCTTCAGGAGGCGATTGCGTTTTTGGAGCAGAGCCTGCCGATTTTTGGACAGGTGCAACATCGCCGGAGCGTTGGGAAGCACCGCCAAAGTCGCCGATTCTGCCCACGAAAGTTTGTTTGCCGAATGCCCAAAATAACGCCAGGCGGCGGCATCCAATCCCACCACATTGCCGCCAAACGGCGCGTGAGAGGCATACAGCGATAATATTTTGTTTTTGGAATAGCGAAATTCCAAGCGGGTTGCCAAAATGCTTTCGATGATTTTCTCGGCAATCGTGCGGCGATTGTTTCGCGACAGCCGGACGACTTGCATCGAGATGGTACTCCCCCCACTAATCACCCGCTTCTCTCGAAAATTTTGCAGCATAGCCCGCCCCATAGCCAACGGATTGACACCCCAATGGCGGTAAAAATAGCGGTCTTCAAATGCGATTATACACTCCTTGAGCTTTTCCGGCACAGTGTCGCAAGCCGGAAAACGCCACTGCTCGTCGGCAGCGATGCGCGCCCCAAGCAGCTCGCCATGGCGGTCGGTCACCACCGTGGAGTAGGGCACACGAAAAAGCGTGCGCGGCAAACACACGATATAGGCAATGAGCAGAAGGGCAAGCATTGAGATGATTGCCTTTTTGCGGTTGGAGGTATGCTTGAAGGGAAGTTTAATCACTAAATTAAACATTTTTACTTATTTTCTCTTTAGAGGAGCAAAGATACCGCTATTTTTTGAAATATGCAAGTTTTTGCAAGGACAGCATTTGCACAATTAAAAAAAAGTTCTTACCTTTGCCAAAGAAAAATAGTATGAATGTGTGCACGAAAAATAGTGAAAGTTTAACGTAAATTCAATTATGAAAGCAAAGAAAATCCTTTCATTTTTTTGCTTGCTGCTCGCAATGGGCACGGCAAGTGCAGTGTTTACCTCTTGTAGCGGCGACTCCGAGGCGGAAAACACTACTTTGTTGGTGGACAGAATGGTGATTTCGGCAACAGCCACCGAGGCAATTTATTATATTGCCGTAACAAGCAATCGCGGGTGGATAGTTAGCAGTGATGCCGAGTGGTGCACACTCATCTCGCCTTCCGGCACACGCGATGGGAAGGTTACGGTAGTTGTGGGGAAAAATACCACTACGAGCAGCCGTTCGGCAACTATCACCGTTACTACTAAGACGACAGCACGAACGGTAACTGTTACGCAAGAGGCTGCAAACGCTACATTGACCCTTGACCAAACGGCGATTTCGGCACCGTCTGCTGCGGCGAGTTATCTCATTGCCGTAGCGAGCAATGTTTCATGGATGGTTAGTTCGGATGCCGGGTGGTGCACACTTAGCCCGCCTTTCGGCACAAACAACGGGATAATTACTGTAAATGTGGGGGGAAATACCACCACGAATAGCCGTTCGGCGACTATCACTGTTACTGCCGGGGCGGTCACGCAGACGGTAACTGTTACGCAAGCGGCGGCAAACGCTACCTTGACACTTGACCAAACAAGTATTTCGGCAACGCCCGCCACGGCAAGTTATCCCATTGTCGTAACGAGCAATAGCACGTGGACAGTTAGCAGTAATGTCGGGTGGTGCACGATGCGCCCACTTTCTGGCACAGGCAATGGCACAATTACGGTGAGTGTGGCGGAAAATACCACTGCGAGTAGCCGTTCGGCAATCATCACCGTTACCGCCGGAGCGGCAACACAGATGGTAATTGTTACGCAGGCGGCGGCAAACACTACTTTTACGCTTGACAAAACGGCGATTTCGGCACCGTCCGCCGCGGCGAGTTATCCCATAGCCGTAACAAGCAATGTTTCATGGTTGGCTTCGGTTAGTTCGGATGCCGGGTGGTGCACAATAAACCCGACTTCCGGCACAAACAGCGGGGTAATTACAGTGAATGTTGCAGAAAATACCACAACGAGTAGCCGTTGGGCAATTATCACCGTTGCTGTTGGGGCGGCAACACAGATGGTAAGTATTACGCAAGCGGCTGCAAACGCTACCTTGACACTTGACAAAACAAGCGTTCCTGCCACCTCCGCTGCTGCAAACTATACGGTTGGCGTAACGAGCAATAGTGAGTGGACAGTTAGCAGTAATGTCGGGTGGTGCACGATTAGCCCACTTTCCGGCACAGGCAATGGCACAATTACGGTGAATGTGGGGGACAATACCACTACGAGCAGCCGTTCGGCAACTATTACTGTTACTGCCGGGACAGTAACGCAGACGGTGACTGTCACGCAAGCGGCGGCAAACGCTACTTTGACGCTTGACAAAACGGCGATTTCAGCAACTGCCACCGCGGCGAATTATCCCATTGTCGTAACGAGCAATAGCACGTGGACAGTTAGCAGTAATGCCGGCTGGTGCACAATAAACCCGACTTCCGGCGCAGGCAATGGCACAATTACGGTGAATGTGGGGGACAATACCACCACGAATAGCCGTTCGGCAACTATTACTGTTACTGCCGGGACAGTAACGCAGACGGTGACTGTCACGCAAGCGGCGGCAAACGCTACTTTGACGCTTGACAAAACGGCGATTTCAGCAACTGCCACCGCAGCGAGTTATCCCATTGTCGTAACGAGCAATAGCACGTGGACAGTTAGCAGTAATGCCGGCTGGTGCACAATAAACCCGACTTCCGGCACAGGCAATGGCACATTTACGGTGAGTGTGGCGGAAAACACCACTGCGAGTAGCCGTTCGGCGACTGTCACCGTTACTACAGGGGCGGTCACGAAGACGGTAACTATTACGCAAGCAGCTCCAGCGGCTCTCGTCAGCAACTTTACTGAAACCGGCGGTGGTTTAAGTTTCTATATGATAGGCGTGGCAGGCGGCACGTTTACCATGGGAGCCACAGCCGAGCAAGGCGGCGATTATAATTCTGATGAGCGTCCTATTCATAGCGTTACTTTGAGCAACTATGCTATCGGCAAATATGAGGTAACACAAAAGCTGTGGTGGGATGTGATGAGCAGTTGGCCGAACCTACCACCTCCGAGTAAATACGGTGCAGGCGACAACTATCCGATGACTTATGTCAGCTACAATGACATACAGAATTTTTTAGTTACACTGAACACAAAGACGGGGAAAACTTATCGTTTACCGACGGAGGCAGAGTGGGAATATGCGGCACGAGGCGGCGACCAAAGTAATGGCTACAAGTATAGCGGCAGCAATACGATTGACGATGTGGCGTGGTACCGCGACAATAGCGGTAATACGACTCATCCTGTAGGCACGAAAGACCCCAACGAACTTGGCATTTATGATATGAGCAGTAACGCAGCGGAATGGTGCAGTGATTGGTACGTTGGCTATAGCAGCAGTTCACAGACTAACCCTATAGGTGCTGTATCAGGTTCGCAACGCGTGGATCGCGGCGGCGGCTTTAGCGGCAATGCGGTGATCGGCCGCGTGTCTTTTCGCGACAAAACCGCGCCCAGTTCCTACGGTTACAGCTTAGGTTTCCGCCTGGTGCTTCCCCTTTAGTTTATCACAAGGCATCTGTCTATGTTTTAAGTTAATAGAGAAAAAGAGAGAGATAGCGTCAGGCTTAATGAAAAATGTAATTGTAAATTTTGTTGATTGGTATCTGAAAGAGAAAGATGCCAAAGGTGAGTCACACTATTTCTCAACCCAAGGTTTATTTCACCACTTTCACCCTCCCTGCTGTCGTGCGGGCTTGCGCCGACGTGTCGTACATCGCCTCGCACTGCACGGCGGGCAACACGAATGTGCCGATATAGGAGGCTTGCAGGCGGATTTTGAAGGTGGCACTTGTGCCGCGATTCAAATCGAAATAGGTGAGCACCCGGTCGTCTCGAATGTCGCGGTAGGTGTAGTTGTTGGATTCGGGATTGTTGAAAATTTCCCAGCCCGATGGCAAAATATGTGTCAGAGCGATGTCGGTGTAGTTCTCGGTGGGGCTGGTGTTTGTTACCTTCACCGATGCCACAAAGTCGCTGCCCTGTTTCAGTTCCGAGATATTGACGGAATTTCCGTTGTCGTTGAGATAGTTTATTTCCAATTTCAGATTGTTGGAAATGGCAGACAACGTGTCCACTGCCGGCTTTGTTTTTGACACCAGCGCAACATACAGGAGTCCTTTCTCGTTGTTGGTGAGCGTGATTTTTCCTTCCAGAGGGTTCTTTTTCAAATCGGTTTGAATCACCGCTTTGGACGATTTCACATTGTCCTGTTTTTTGCCGTTCAACGTCCACGCATATTTTATTTGTCCGGATGTTTTTTCAGCCAGTTGTCCCATCGCCACTAAGGCAAAGGCGGTCGATTGTGTGCTGAAATAACTTTCGTCCGTCAGCGATTTCGACACACGCTGGGCGTGTTTGAAGGCATCTTCCAGGTGATTTATCAGCACCAACGTTTCCAAAATAATCGCCTCGTCGCGCATACTCGACCCATAGGTGTTGCGACTGTAATAGGGCGCAATGCTGGTTGGACGATTGAAGACCAAATCTTCTGCCACGCTCACCTTTCCGTCCACCGCATAAGCCGCAGCCAACAGCCAGCGCGATTGCGTGTTCAAATCCTTGCTCTCTTTCATACGATTCATCGCTCCCAGTTCGGTTGCACCTGCCAAAGCCAGTGTGTAGAGGCGATAAGCCTGCGTGGCATCCGATGCGCCGGCTTGCACTTGCTTCACTTGCTCACTTTTCCAGCGTTTGAGTACGCCCTCGTTCACTTCATAGCCTTTTTCTTTCGCCTTAACGAGGAAGTGACCGGCATAGATGGATACCCAATCATTGGCAATCGCGTTGCCGGGCCAATAGACAAAACCGCCGTTAGAAAGTTGCCGGGAATAGAGCGTCTGAATGGCTTGCGACACGTTGGTCTGAATATTTTTTTCCTCGTCG
Source organism: Bacteroidia bacterium (assembly GCA_025996755.1). GTDB lineage: Bacteria > Bacteroidota > Bacteroidia > Bacteroidales > Azobacteroidaceae > Azobacteroides. Next base: position 7,860 of record BNTR01000013.1, on the reverse strand, counting down.
CTATTCAAGTCTTTGAACTGCGACAGATACAACAGCGGAAACGCCCGCGAAGTTACCTGCTCGGAGCAATAATTGCTGTAATTGTACAGGAAATCAAATCGGCGCGAAATATCTACCGACGGAATGCGGGACGTTTCCAGCCGCACCCAATTGTCCTTGTTGTTGCTCGCCAACTGATACGCAAATTCGCCGGTTTCGTCGACGTTCAGGAGTTTGGTGTCGGAAATAATCACCGGTGGATTGGGGTTGCGCACGTCTATTTCAATGGTTTCTGTGGTGGAGAGACCATTCCCCGAAGCGGATATCGTAACCTTTTCCATGCCGGTAACCGATTTGGTTTTGAGGTTGAAATAGATGAGTTGGTCGCCTGCTTGGGAAAAATGCACTTTCTTTTGTGCGCTCTCGGTGAGCGTCAGCAAATCATTGGCGGTTTCTATCTTCACGGTTACGTCTTTTACGCCCGCTTCCATTGCAAACACATTGACCGGCAAACTGATTTCTTCATCGGTGCTCAACACGCGCGGCAAAGAAGACAAAACCATCAATGGCGAGCGCACGGGGGTTGTTTTTTCGGCTTTCCCGTAGGCACCATCCTGTCCGGCAACCACCATCGTGCGCACCGACCCGACATACATCGGCAAAGAGAGGGTGTGTGAAGCCGTTTTTCCACTGCCCAGCGCGAACGGTCCAATGAATTTCACCACGGGTTTGAACCGGTTGGCTTGCGTGTTGGCAGACTTCAATGCTTCATCGCCACCCACGCTAAACAGTCCGCCCAGACTGCCGCCAAAAGCCCCAATAACGTTGTCGTACATATCCCACGTGCGGATGCCCAAGGCTTCGCGCGCATAAAATTCCGACCACGGATTGGGCGTTTTGAAATTCGTCAAATCCAGTAAGCCATCGTCCACAATCGCCAGCGTGTAGGTCATCGGCTTACCGTCTTTTTCGCTCACCTCCACGGTGAAGGACTGCTCCGGACGCAACTCATCATTCATTTTGATTTGAGGATTGAGGAACGACTCTTTGTTCGTAACCGTAATCGGCACAAGTCCGTACATCCGTATCGGCAAGTCGTTAACTGTCTGTGCGTGAGGCTGCAACAGGCTGATATGAATGTAGAAATTGGGGGTCATCTCTTTCGTCACGGTGAACGAATATTTGGTGTCGCCACTCTCTTGCAGCGACACCCAGTTGCGACTTATCACGTTGGAGCCGTTTTCCAAAGCCACCAAAGCCGTGCCTCCTCCCGAAGCGGGGATGATGACGGTGGCTTTTTCGCCTATTTCATACGCGGGTTTGTCGGTCGAAAAGGTCAGCATTTTGATGCCTTCGGGATTTTTTTTATCGGAGCGACCGCGATATTCGGGCCAGTCGATATAGGCAAATCCGCCGGTCGCATGTCCGCTTTCTTTGTCTTTGACATAGACCAAATAGCGTCCCCATGCGGGGTATTTCAGGGTATATTTAAAACTCGTTTTGCCGCCGGTGGTCCTCAACGTGCCTTCGGCAACGGGTTTGTAGGACGAATTATTGACGTAAGACGAAACGGATTCGGAGCTGTTTTCCCACCACCAGCTCCAACTTACTTTGTAGATTTTGTATTCCAGATTGCTGCGGTCAACCGCTTTGCCATCGGCATTGAGGGTAACAACATCGAACGTGTTGGCAACATCTGTTTCAAGATATTTCCCCGCCGGCTGATTGAGATTAAGTCCCACGTAGGAGCGGTAGGGCGAGAACGGGATGGTTTGCGTGGCGATACTGGCATCGCCGCCCGGCTCAAACACGCGCGTTACCAGCGTGGCGTTCAACATACCCGGTGCATTTTCCGCTTTGGGGGCTTTCAAGTTGAAACGGACAACGCCCGCTTCGTTGAGGGTGCCCGAAAAGATTTCGGTTTCGGAGGTCTCAAAGTCGTTTGCCGGCGCATTGAACAGGTATTTTTCATACCCCTTGAATTGCGTTTCCGTCCGCCGCAGCGTCATTTCCACTTTGGCTTTCAGACTGTGAGCGGTGGCACCCGTGAGCCACGCCGAAGAGAGGGTGACGGACGGTGCTTCTTTGTAGGCTTCGATTTTGGTTATCCCCAAATCCAGGTTCACTTTCAGCCGGTTGGGTTTGATTGTTTCGATGTGGAACGATTGGTGGAAAGATGTTCCGCCCACCCTGATGTAAGCATTCCACAACCCTGTGGGGTCGCTCGCTTTGGTTGGCACGGCAAAAGTATAAAAGCCGTTGACGCCGGTGGTCGCTGTTTGTTTCGTGTTGAACTGTCCCAACGGATTGTAGAGTTCAAACGAAACGGGGTGATTAGCCGGAATGCGCTTGTCGGGGTCGAACAGCACGAAGGTGATGTGAAGCGTATCCCCCGGTCGCCACACGCCGCGCTCGCCGTAGATATAGCCTTTCAAGCCCTTGTCGATGGTTTTGCCGCCCGTATCAAAGCGGCTCAATGAATTGTTGCTGCCGTCCACCAAGCGCAGATAGGTTTTTTGTCCGTTGGATTCTGCCACCAGCACAAACGGTTTGCCTTTGGTTGGGACGACGGCGAAGCCCTCGGCATCGGTTGTCCCGCTCCCAATCGTTTGCAGTTGATAATTGTAAACGGTGATTGCCGCATTGCCAACGGGTTTTGTGTCCAAAATATCGGCTACCGACACCCACAATTTATTCTCGGAATTGGCTTTGGCAATCACGCCGAGATTGGACGACATCACATTGCAGACCACCTTTTTGCGGTTTCCCATATAGTAGGTTGGGTGGCACGGATTGTCCGCCTCGTCGCTGTCATATTCGTCCCAATCGTAATCGCCGCTGCTGTAATAATAAGACGTTGGGGTGTCCCAAAACGACTGTTCTTTTTCGGTAATCTCTTCGGACACAATGCGTTGCAACGAATTTCCGACAGGCTTTTCGGCGGGTTCACCGAGCACCCGATTATCGTCGCACGGATAGGTTGAATAGGCTTGCGTGAACGACAATTCGATGCGGTAGATAGCTCCCGGTTGCTGTTTGAAGATGTTCGACAAATCAATAGCGTAGTTTTGCCAAGTGTCGAAAGTGTTGGTCGCATTGGTTAGCCACAGTGTTTTTTTGAACATCAGTCGCCCCACGCGGCGCAGTTCGTCGGAGCCATCGAGGGCGTTGGCTTGCAAAAACGACAGGATATTATTTTCGTAAATCTGGATGATATTCAAATCCACCGCCCGAAGGCTCACCGCCCGAAAGGGGAGTTTGAGATTGGAGGAACTGGGCAGGATATTTCCTCCATTAATCAATTCAATTTGGGGTTTCGGCTGTTCGATGGTCAGTTCTGTCTCGTAAGCACGCGCTAAGGTGCCGCCACTGCTGTTTTTGATATTTTTATTGACCGTTACCGTGGCTTTTCGGATGTTTTTGGGGTCAAAAAAGATGGTTACTATATTGTTTTGTGTCCGCGTAGTAAAATTTTTGATTTCAGGAATCGTAATCAGCCCTTTCACATTTTGGTTCGTAGAAAGCGGGTCGGAAAACACAATCTGAATACCATATTCCGGCTTATAAACCACTTCTGCCGAAAGCACGTTGAAGGCATCCATTGCCGGAATTTGCAGTGTTTGATATTTTTTCCCATCCACCGAAATCGTCAGTTGGAGGTTGGCAGAGGCAGCGATATTATTCACGCGAAAAGAATATTTTTTTTCGTCGATGGCTTCAATGACCGGCGCAAGCGACTGGTTGTTGCTGAGCGCAAAACGAAGCGATTTCTGCACCTTTTCCAACGTTGTTGGACTCCTGAAATGAATTTCTCCCGCAACAGACACCGTCTTGGAAGTGGCAATATCCAATGGAAACATGACAATAGTATAATCTGCTTCTTCAACATGAAATTGAAATTCAAAGGTACTGAGCCGTTTGTCAATATTTTTGAGGATTTTTCCAAGTTTGAACTGAGCCGTATAGGATTCGCCGTTTTTCAGGGCTTTTTCTTCCGGCACAAACTCGATGGTATGGCTGTTCAACCAATAGGCTTTCCCTTTCAGCGAGGGCGTAAAAGAAAACAGGTTGTCTTTCACCTCCATATTGGGCGTAACGCCATCCTGCGCCTCTACCAATTCAATCTGAACAGACGACGATGTCGAGATTATCCCACCCGTGTAGGCAGAAATATAAGGCGCAAACTCTTCAACCGGCACCACCTCACGAGTGCCGCAAGTGCTCAAAGTTAGCGAAACAGCGGTCGCAAACAAGCAATTCAAAAATATTCTTTTCATACTTTCAAAATTATTAAGTTTTTTTTGGCGACAAAGGTACAAAAAATATGCGGAATACCAAAATCAATGAAACATTAGTTTTGCCATTTTTTCGCAATTGGGGGTTGAATCCGCCCGGAGACGTTTATTTGTAATAGGTCGCGAAGATACAATTTTTTTCGTATATTTGCAGCAAATTTAATTAATATGAACAAAGTAGCAGAGTTATTCAAAATTCAGCACCCCATCATTGCGGGAGGCATGGTGTGGGTGAGCGGTTGGCGATTGGCTGCCGCAGTGAGCAATGCGGGCGGGTTGGGGCTTCTGGGTGCGGGGTCGATGCACCCCGATGTGTTGCGTGAGCATATTCGCAAGGCTCGTGTTGCCACCGACAAGCCGTTTGGCGTGAATGTGCCGTTGCTTTATCCCGAAATCGACAAGGTGATGGACATTCTTGTGGAGGAGGGCGTGAAGGTTGTGTTCACGTCGGCGGGAAATCCCAAGACGTGGACGGCGATGCTGAAATCGCACGGGATGACTGTGGCGCACGTCGTGTCGAGTTCCAAATTTGCGTTGAAGGCGCAGGAGGCGGGCGTGGATGCCGTTGTTGCCGAAGGTTTTGAAGCCGGCGGGCACAATGGGCGCGAGGAGACGACCACTTTTGTGCTCATCCCGCAGGTGCGGCAGGCTATTTCCATCCCGCTCATTGCGGCGGGCGGCATTGCCACGGGGCGCGGGATGTTGGCTGCAATGGCGTTGGGAGCCGATGGCGTGCAGATGGGCACGGCTTTTGCGCTGGCGGAGGAGTCGTCGGCGCACACGGCTTTCAAGGAGAAATCTATCGCCTTGCAGGAGGGCGACACGATGCTGTGCCTGAAAAAACTCGCCCCCACGCGCCTCGTCAAGAATGATTTTTACGCCCGAGTGGCTCTCGCGGAAAATGCCGGAATGGATGCCGATGAATTGCGCGATATTTTGGGTAAAGGGCGCGCCAAACTTGGTATTTTTGAGGGCAATCTGGTGGATGGAGAACTCGAAATAGGGCAAATAGCGTCCCTCATCAAGGAAATTAAGCCCGCGAAGCGGATTATTGACGACATCGTCGAAGAATTTAATCGCGCGAAAGTTGTGTTTGCCAATAAAAATTAGTACCTTTGCGCCACATTTCGGAATGTATATGAAAACGAATTTTCCTACAGAGATGTTTCAGAATTTACAGACGCCGTTTTATTATTACGACACGGAGTTGCTGAACAGGACGCTTCAATCGGCTATGACAGAGGCAAATCGCTACGGCTATCATCTGCACTATGCGGTGAAAGCCAATGCCAATTCGCGTGTGCTGGAGAGCATTCGTGCTGCCGGTTTGGGGGCTGATTGCGTGAGCGGCGGCGAAATTCAGGCGGCTGTGGATGCGGGCTTTTCTGCCGACAAAATCGTGTTTGCAGGTGTTGGAAAGGCTGATTGGGAGATAAATCTGGGTTTGGATAAGGATATTTTTTGCTTCAATGTGGAGTCGCTCCCCGAATTGCAGGTGATTGACGCTCTTGCGGCGGCAAAGGGGCGCACGGCGTGTGTGGCTCTGCGCGTCAACCCCGAAGTGGATGCACACACCCACGCGCACATCACGACGGGCAAGAAAGAAAATAAATTTGGCATCAATCTCGACCAATTAGACGGCGTGTTGGACTCCCTGGCGGGCTTGCCACACGTGCGATTGATTGGGTTGCATTTTCATATCGGCTCGCAACTGCTTGATTTGGAGCCGTTCAGGGCACTGTGCGGGCGCGTGCGCGAATTGCAAGCCAATTTGGAGAAACGCGGCGTGCAGGTCGAAAACCTGAATTTTGGCGGCGGGCTTGGCATTGATTACGCACAGCCCGATGCGCATCCGATTCCCGATTTCGGCACTTATTTCAAGATTTTTCACGACAATTTTCCCGTTCAGCCCCATCAGCAGATTCATTTTGAGCCGGGGCGGTCGATTGTAGGGCAATGCGGCGCGCTGATTTCCAAAGTGCTGTATGTGAAGGAAGGCAGCGAGAAGCGGTTTGTGATTTTGGATGCGGGATTTACGGAACTGATTCGTCCCGCCCTTTATCAGGCATCGCACGCGATACAGAATTTGACTTCCGACAAAAAAGAGGTCATATACGATGTTGTGGGACCCATTTGTGAGTCGTCCGATTGCTTCGCAAAAGACATCCCACTGCCCGAAACGCAGCGTGGCGACCTGATTGCTCTGCGCTCGGCGGGGGCTTATGGCGAAATAATGGCATCTCAGTATAATTGTCGGCAGTTGCCGGCGGCTTATTTTTCAGATTTATTATGAATACTTTATATATGAATGATTTTTTTTCGGACTTGGGCATAGACTTGCACTCTTTCGGTGAGTTAAACTCAACGGGAATCTTTCTGGTATCCGTGTTGGGTGCCTGTTTGGTTATCCAATTGATTTATTATTGGGGGTTTTTGGCACGTCCGCGGCGTTATGCGCGTGGGGTCAGAAAGGGGCAAATCAGTCCCGGAACGGCTCAGCCGCCTGTTTCGGTGATTGTTTGTGCCAAAAATGAGGCGCAAAGTTTGCGCGACAATTTGCCGATTTTGTTGGAGCAAAATTACCCGATTTACGAGGTGATTTTCGTGGACGACGAGTCTAACGACGAAACCTCGGAGGTGATTGCCGTCTTGGCAACGCACTATCCGCATTTGTATCACACGTATGTTCCGGAAGGGAGTATAAGCCTGAGCCACAGGAAATTAGGACTTACTTTGGGTGTTAAGGCAGCCAAATACGACACGCTTTTGCTGACGGATGCCAATTGTGTGCCCACCGGCTCGGATTGGATTGCGAATATGGTGCGCCACGTGGAGCAACCGGATTCTGTGGTGCTGGGATTCAGTGCGCTGAACAATCCGTCGTCGCAATATGCGGCTTACGACTACTTCTTTTCCAACATCAAAATGGCGGCTTCGGCGTTGATAGGCAGGTCGTATATGGCGAACGGGAAAAATTTGGTTTATAGCAAGGAGCGATTTTTGCAGCAGCGCGGTTTTTCCAATGCCAATTCGGCGGTCTTGGAAGCCGGCGAGGACGACCTTTTTGTGGATGTAATTGCCCGTCCCGACAATCTCTTCGTTGAGTTGGCTCCGGAAAGCATGATGCACGTCACGTTGAACGAAAATCAGACGTGGACTGATATAAAAAGTTACCGCGTAGCCACAAGTTCTCACTATAAACTCTTCCCCAGCATCTTCTGGCGGTTGGAAAAGTGGACGCGCTTAGTGTTTTATTTATCCCTGATTGCTTCCATTATGTGGTTGTTTCCGCGTTGGGAGTGGCTCTCGGTGGTGGGATTGGCATACCTGCTTCGGCTTTTTACGCAACTGCTGGTGATAAATAGAACGGCAACGGCTTTGGGTTTACCCGGATTTTACCTCTCTTTGCCGTTGTTTGATATAATGCAGATGTTTGTGGATGAATATTTTTCGTTCGCTCATCGCCTGACAAGAAAGAAAAACTATCGTTAATTAAAGCAGAAAAACAGTATGTATATGGATGGGAATGAGTTATTTGGACACTTCCAACAGGCGATGCAGCAGTTGGGGAAGTCGGTGCATATTT
>BNTR01000012.1 GCA_025996755.1 Bacteroidia bacterium | reverse complement strand
CGTACCTTTGCATCCGCAAACAGGCGACAGTAGCTCAGTTGGTAGAGCACTAGCTTCCCAAGCTGGGGGTCGCGGGTTCGAGTCCCGTCTGTCGCTCAAAAATGGTTTAATTCATTAAAAATCAGATTTGATAGGCGGCGTTACGAATCCGGTCAGAAAAGTCGAAGAGCGAATTTTTAAATTGAACTCTTTCTTCATCTGTAAATTCTGTTGGCTTTCCATTGCCATCCACACCGTTGAGTTTGTGATACATCCACGAAGATGATTTGCCAAAATAGCGCGATGCAATTTTTGACCAGGTAACATCCAACACAATGTCTTGCAATTGATATTTCAATGCCTTTTTTTGAGAAATAACTGCTTCCATAATATTTGCTTTTAATTGTTTTTTACTTTCTTAATTCTGCTCTTACTTCGAGTGAATCGGGCTGAGAATCTAACAGATTTTCAAATAGTTCTCGAACAAAAAATTCCATATCCCATGTGAGGTGATTGTTCGAGTATTTTAGATTCCGAATAGAATCTATCAGCTCCCATTCTTGCTCTGTTAATTTTACTGCCTTCATATATTATCCTTTTTATTACGCTGCAAAGGTAATACGAAAATTCGTATTACACAAATAAAAAAGCACCTATTTTACATAAGTACTTAATTATCATTGAAATAAAATTTACTTTTGAATTTGCGCACACAATTGATTCAATGCCTTTTTGAGGATGCTGCGGGGCGACCCGACGTTCATCCGCATAAAGCCGATGCCGTCGGTGCCAAACATTTCGCCGTCGTTGAGAGCCAAGCCCGCCCTGTCTTTAAATAGCATGACTAAATTTTTCTGACTCAGTTTCAATTCGCGACAGTCGAGCCAGAGCAAAAACGATGCCTGCGGGAGCACAGCCTTGATTTGCGGGATGTTTTTTTTGAGGTATTCGTCCACAAAACGGATATTGCCCTCCACATATTCCAGCATCTGCCGGAGCCACTCGCCGCCGGCATTGTAGGCTGCGGTCGTGGCGGTATAGGCGAAAATAGTGCCCTCGTTCAACTCGCTTGCTTTCAGGAAGTTATAAAAACTTTCGCGGATTGCTTGATTGGGAATGATGGCATAAGAACTCACAATTCCGGCGATGTTAAACGTCTTGCTCGGTGCCATCAGCGTGATGCTATTTTGCGCCGCCTCCTTAGAAACCGTCGCAAACGGGATGTGCTCGTGCCCGAAAATCGCCAAATCCGAATGAATTTCGTCCGAAATGACCAGGATATTGTTTTCGGCACAAATTTTTGCCAACTCCTGCAACGTTTTTTTGTCCCAGGTGATGCCAATCGGATTGTGCGGATTTGCCAAAATCAGCAGCCTGCAATCGCTGTCAATCACGCGGCGCAGCCCCTCCAAATCCATCGTGTAGTGCCCGTTTCGCTCAATCAGCGGGTTGAGCACCAACTGTCGATTATGCAAAGTGGGAACAATCCTAAACGGGTGATACACAGGTGGTTGGATAATTATTTTGTCGCTCGGACGGGTAAAGTGCATAACGGCAAACGCGATGCCCTTGACCACGCCCGGAATGTAGGACACCCAATCCTTTTCAACCGCCCACCGATGTCGGGTCTGCAACCAGTTGAGAATCGACTGCAAATAGCATTCAGGAGTGACCGAATAGCCGAAAATGCCCTCGTCGCAGCGTTTTTTCAAAGCCTCCACCACAGGGTCGCAACACCGAAAATCCATATCCGCCACCCACAACGGAATCAAATCGGCACTGCCGAATCGCTCCTCCAAAGCATCGGTTTTAAGTGCCCCGGTGCCGTTTCGATTGATGATTTCATCAAAATCATATTTTTTCATACATGTCATTTTATACGCTGTCATTTAGTTTCAATTCGTGCAAAAGCATTTCATATATTTCTGCCCATAATTTATCTGTTATTAATTCGTAGACAAAGGTACAAAAAATATTATTTCATTTAAACAAACACCCCGCACCAACACTCTTGTATTATCTGTTTCTGTTTTTTTAGCGCATTATTTGATAGGAATAACTGCACAAATATTGAGCCTAAAACCAGTTTCTTTGCGAAATCTTTCCATTAGCTCTGTTTGTCCGTGCTGATAAAAAGGATGCCGTTTATTGGCAAGAAATGCCATTTTTTTAGAAAGACAAGATAAATTGTAACTGTTTCTAAAAATGAGGATTGTTGTTTTCAATTGCTCTGTTCCTTCAGAAACAGATTTTTTATCTTTGTCTTTTAGTTCCACAAAATAGAAATCATATTGTGGAGAACGCGCACAAACAAGCAAGGCATCACATAGAGATTCCTCATCTTTTCCATTAGGTTTGTAGCATTTTATATTTTTGTCTAATGGAACCACATAGATGGTCTGTTTATTGCGGTTTTCAATTTTTGCAATTCCATCCTCAAAAGGAACAACCGCAACCGGCTGTTGGTCAACTATCCCAAAACTGTCGGTTTCAATACTAAAACAAGTTGTTGCAAACAAATCAATTTTCATTTTCTTCTTCTATTTCTTGTAACTTGGCATAAAGGTCGTTGGTATCGGCAAGAAATTTATTGAGAAAATTACCATCCGAAGGTATCCCATTATAGTTTGGCAACCGTTTTATGATTCCATCGTCAGTCATTTCATAAATACAGACCTCATCTGCATTCACACAAGAATGGATTGGAACAATTTCTAATATTTGTGGCTCTAAATTCTTTTTATTTTTATCAAAAATAGCATCCAATAACTGTTTTGCCTTGATTGCAACTGTCAAATAATTAATCAAATAAGGACTATGCGTAGTCATTATCAACTTATTTCCCTCGTTCATATTATTAAGACCCAACAAACTCTGAAGCATTTTCCATTGTGACGATGGGAATAAGTTTTGTTCGGGTTCTTCCACAATATTGACGAAAGCACTCTTGTTGAATTTTGACGAAAGCACCGATAGAGCCACACGTTTTTGTTCATCCGTCAAACTATCATTACTCCATATCTCTTGCACGCCCTTTTTGAATCGCGCCTGTTCATCGCTACTCATCGGGTCTTTGTTTTCGCTCTGTTTTTTTACCGAATTAGCTAAATAATTTGATACTAAATATAGCGGAACAAACGACTGAAATCCACTTGATGCCTCCGTGATTTCAAGTTTATAACCGTTCCCTTTCAAATAAAGATTATCATATTGCTTATTGTATTCAATTTCAACATCATTAATGGGCAATTTCATTGCCTCTTTCATCTCATTTTTTGCATTATTATATTCCGAATTAAATTCTTGCAAGGCTTCGGAAGATAGTTTTAATTCCCTTGCACCTTTGATATAGGTTATCAAATTCCGCTCCGCAGGCACATACATAATTTGTGGCAACGGATAAGGCTGGTCAGACAGTTCACTAATCATCATACAGTCATTCTGATATTTTATAGAACACACATCTCCTTGATACTCAATAACAGACGAAGGGGTAAGATAATTATCTAACCGATGATAAGTCAAAAATTGATTCTTCAACCGATTTTTCTTTTCAAACCACTTTTTATCATAATCACCTCTCACCAAAGCCTTTTCAATCCACGTAAACGTAGAAATCAACTTGGCAATCGTGCTTTTGCCGGAACCTTGATTACCGATGAAAACAGTAACTTTCGTGATGTCAAGCCATCCATCATTGTCGCGATAGCCATCTTTGATAGCTCCGAAGTTTTTAATTTTTATTTTGTTCATTTTTATTATTTTATTTACAAATGTACATATTATTTCACAAAACTATCACAGTAGTCTTATTTTCTATTTTTCACTCTGTAAACAGAGTTTATCTCTACTCATTCAACCGGTACAGTTTTAGGTGAAAATGTCATTTTAGAACTTATTTCATCACTATTGGCTTTTAGATTATAAGCATGGACAACATTGTCTTCTTCACATATAATAATGACATCTCCTGTCTTTGTTGTATATAGAGTAATTCCTTCTTGATATAATATATTCCGAATCTCTTGCCTTGGATGGTCATATTCATTATCATAATCCGAAGAACAAATAGCAATTTTTGGTTTAATTGCTCTTAAAAATTCGCGTGTCGTGAAACCGTTGTCTGCACCATGATGAGCTAATATAAGTACATCGGTTTCACTATCGGCTATATTACAGTCCATTATACTTTTCGCTATTGCAGCATCTTCACAATCCCCTAAGCTCAATACCGTAAATCTACCACTGCGGAACAATTGAACAATAGAATTATCATTATGTTTATCTGAATTGTTTGTTGGATTATAAACAATATTGCTATACATACGCTCTTTCCCCGGTTTTAACGAATTTACAAAATCAGGGGAAATGCTTTTTTGAATTGCATTATTTTTAAGACAATACTCTTTTATCGCTTTCAGAGAATTTTTCCCACAATCAGTATCTGGACTATACCCGGAATATTCAATTCGTTTTGGTTTTAAATATTCCAAAATCAATTTTAATTCTTCGTAATCACAATGGTCTTTATCCCAACTTGTAATATGTAAGCAACTTATTGTTTCACATCCTACAATTTTCATTTCTGTTATAATATTATCTCCATTGGTTGCATTTATCCGAGCTTCAATTAGTGTAAAATGATTATCTACACTGTAAGAAAATGAAGAACCGGGAGTTCCCAACTGATAAGCTCTAAATCTTGTTTTTTGTGACATACGATTCTATTTTATTGTTATTAAATACGGCAAATACAATCTCACTTGAACTTCGGTCAGCCAATTGGAATGCTTAATAAGTGCTTTAATCTGTTTTTCTTTTAAAGCCGTAAGATTCGTCCCAACTGCTTTGGCAACATCGTGTTCTTCTTTGGCAGGCATGATGGTTGATAATTGATGCCAAGCAATATTTTGTTTCAATTGTGCTATTATTCTTTCACCGGCGGCAGTGCGAATATTTTCCTCTTTACTGTTTAATTCTTCAATATCTTGCGCTTTTAGATGATGGTAGTCGTAGAGTTCGGGTGCAATATGACCTTCCGAAATATTGTCCACAAACCCTTTTATTGGGCGGTCGCTGACATCCCACATCAAAGAAAGATAGGCATATCTCATATCGCTATTGTGAGTGTATATATTATCGCGCACCTGAAACGCTTTAATACGCCTCATCATAATATTTGATGTTTTAGCAAGCATCAATGGTATATTAAATGCCCATTTTGAACTCATGTCGCCAACACCGGCATCACTGACAATATTCAGTTGTGTGTGATAGGCACTCGTTTTTTCACTCAGTTTGTGCGCCCCTTGATTATCATATAAGCCACCATCAACGAGCAATGGCTTGGGCTTAACTTCATCGGCATTCACCGCATAATGCTGCTTGCCTATTGTTATCGGCGAGAAAGCAAAAGGCACACAGGAAGAAGCCATTACCGCCCGCGCAACAGGAAATTTTTCAGTTTTAAACATCTGCTTTTTATCTTTTCCTTCATATTCATATCCCGTCATTTTCAAGCGAGAAAAAGTAAAAAGCGTTCCTGTGGCAACATTTGTAGCGTTAATCGCAAGCATTGGTGTTTCCGGCAGGTCTGAAAGTTTTGCATGGTGAAAGAACAGTTTGTTATATGCTTTTTCAATCCAAACGCTCAAAGGCAACAGTTTAAATCCAAAGAAAAACAGCAAAATAAAGTCGGGCAGCAACATCCACCACCCTAATAACCAAACAGATATTCCTATCAGTAAGATGATTGTTATTAGATTTATAACCGACAAAAACAATACTCCCTTTTGCAATTTTGCGATAAAAGATTGTTCAAATTCTTCATAATTCCCTCTGTGTAAGGCATAATAAGCCGCTGTTATAGAGCCGCCCGATACTGAAGAAATAACATCAACGTTATCAAGTATTCCCAGCCGATTCAATGCTCGTAAAGTACCTATATGATACGCTGCTGCTCTATATCCGCCTCCGGATAAGGCTAAACCGATTTTCTTTTTTGTTTCTGTGTCTAATGTTTTTGTTTTCATATTTTTCCTGTTTTTATGATTGCAAAGGTACAATTTTTTTTGCCATTTCAAAATTGCTAACAGAAGTATCAACTGAAGCAGCTATCCTTTTCCCGTTCTTTGTAATTGTCAGGGTCATTTTCATATTCTTGTTTCAGTTCATACAACTCAGTACCGGGTGTTATAATATCTTTGCGGTAATTCGTATAAAATTTCAGCAGTTGTATAATTGGGGGATTTGAAAATTGATACTGAATTTCTGTCGTAAATTTATTTGTATGAATTATATCAAGCACAGCCGCCTTATCTCTTTTGTTCAATGTTTGCATACAACTGTTGAATGAATTACGCCAATTATCTGTTGATGCTTCGTGTTTTTTCTTTCTCCCTAACCATTCAAAAAAGAAGCGGTACAAGATAAACGTTTCCGGCATTTCTAATAATTCGTAAAACTCTGCTTCAGAGTGTCCAAAAGCTCTATAAAAAAAGGATTCTCCTTTCCCGATTTTACCTTTGGTGCTATTGAGAATTGCCTGTACAGCCCTGATATATTTTCTATTCCAATGTTCGCCGATAAAATCTCGATTGTGGCTGTATTCGCCTATTAGTGGGTGAAATTTCATCGGGAAAGAATAAATGCTAACATTCAATTCTTCGCATAAATCAACATTGATTTTCAGACGGTTGTATAGGTCAATCGGTTGGTCTTTGAAATTGTATAGCAAGTAATTTGAAAAATCTCTAATGCCTGCGTTGGCACTCATTCGGATTGCTTTTTCGTACTGCGGTTGTGTTTTCATATCATCAAAAGCCACGCGCAACGGTCGTACATTTATTTTACTCAATAACTGTACTTTTTCTTCCGTGAACAATCGTGCATCTACACCTTGGTTGAAATCCACATAACGCAATCTTGGTGTTGGTCTGAAATGTTTTTGATATATCTCTTTTATATCTTCGTAGGCTGTTAATAGGTTTTCTTTTTTAGTGGTTTGAAGTTTTAAAATGTGATTGTTTGCCAAACTTTTATACACTTGGTATGATTCATCGCCTTTCAATTTGTCGTAAAAATCCATTATTAGTGATTGACTTTTACGAATGTAGGCACGGTCGTTTATTCCATTTTGTAGATTATTGATGGCGATGGCAAGCAAATCGGGCTGTGTGAATTTGGCATTTTTACCAAATCCGCTATCTATAATATCTTGCACAATATCGGGTAGTTTTGCCGATGCCAAAATATTATTATCCATCAACAATAAATCTTTTTGATCACCATACCTTGCACGTACCAAATCAATACTTTTTTTAAGAGGTATATATGGATTGTAAATTGGCTCTAACGTGGGCACAGCACAAAATGAACACTTACGAATACACCCCCTTGTAGTATAAGCGTAAAAGGCGTTTGTCATAGAGTATTTGTATTCTATTTCATCTAAAATAGAATAATCAAGCGGCAAATTGTCAATAATTTTATCATCTCCTTCGTCAAGTTGCCCTGGTTTGTTTAAAATACCTTTGTGTGGTTTTATTCCTGTCGCTTTTTCTACGTCTTCGACTTGTATTGTTGCTAACACACCGCCCACAAACAGCAAACCACCTTCTGATTTTGGTTTTACAAGTTTTTTTGCAAAAAGAATTGTTTCAATGGTTATGTCCCAATAGAATGTAAAAAGAGTTGTTACAAACACCCTGTCCCATTCTGGCTCATTTTCCCACAATCCTTTATAATAATAGTCTTTATATTCTTCAATTTTTGAGGTAAGTATCCAATCCATTTCAGAATTGGAAAGTCTGAGTTGGTGCAAAAATTCTTTTTTTCGAGATCTTATAAATTCGATGATTATATCTTTTCGCAACACCCAATCAATGGAATCGTCTATATCACAAAAGGTTTTAATGCACTTGTCTGCAATTCGTTCAATGACAAATTGCTTTAAGTCGCCTTTGTAAAAAACAACCTCATCACCTAATAGTTTGTGGTATGTAGCTATTTTCATTAACCCGACAGGTGGAAACTTATTTGAGTAGTTAGGCTCTAATAATAAAACTTTTCTTTTTGCCATTATTTGCCTAAATCTTTAACCACAGCCTTTTTTAGTTCCTCAAGGAGATATTTGCCTTTTTGGGGACATTTATCAGTCATTATACTAAAAATACGTCTAATCAACTCAATGTCACTGCCCACAAACTTCTCTTTTAACGGTTCCAAAATATCTGCAGGCTTATCTTGTAAAACAATGGGCGGTGTGCTAACAATGTCCGATACTATGTTAATTGGCGGTGGAATATCTATTGTTTTTTGAATATCTTTATAGAAGAGTTCCATAATTTTCTTTGCTGCTTCTGTTTGGGCGTTTTTACTACGCTCCACACTCTCCAATTTCTTTTGAGCCGCTTCCCATTTTTCTTTTACTTCGGGAACAGCCTCCAAAGGTTGCTGCGTTTTTTCTATTTGCGTAAAAACTTCATTCCTTTCTTTGATGGCGTTTTTAACATCGTTAGCTAAATGATAAAGTTGCACCAATGTTTCGAAATAATTCCGTAAATGCTTATGTAAACATAATGCTTCGGGTGTTGGTGCCAAGCCACTACGAGAACTTTCAGGCTTTAGTTTTGGATGTATTGCGTGTATCTCCCCATAAAAGTAATTATTCCCTCGCGCCTCCTTAAAATATTGGTTAAGCAAATCGCTGTTTCCAATTTGAATATTATGCTTTCGCAGTCTGATTCCTCTATTTTTATCTGATGTTGGAATTGCTTTTGAAAATGCTGTTAATGCATACCAGCCCCAAGCTAATAGTCCAAATTTATCATCCTCAATTTTGAAACACTGTAAACTATGAATAGAGTCGCCGGTTCCGTCAATATTCAAACCATATTGTTTGCGAATATCCGCCTCATCATTCACTGATATCTTAAAATGCTTAACATGGTTTTGATAATTATCGTATGGTAACTGTATTTTTTGCAGTAAGTTAGTTTTGAACGGCAACTTGTAATCTATGGGAGCAACTTCTTTAAGATAATCTATAATTATGTCTTCATCAAGTAATTCGTCATATTCTGGACGCACATCGTAGAGTGTCACAATAAAATAATGTTTATCTGCATCTTCTTCTTCGATGATTTTCTCTGTAACTACATCAATCACTTCTGAGGCTGAACGGTGGTCTCCTTTATCGTCAAGAATCGCTCGCACTTTCTCAACATCAAATATTATCTCGGTGGACTTATTTTCCCCTTTGTATGAAGTTTTGAATGAAAGCCGTTTACAATAGCCCGCACCTACTAAACGACCAATACCAAATTGACCGGCAGAGCTATCACCGTCCTTTGTGGAATTAGCAATATTCAGTAAAACAGGTTCAACTTCCACTAAAGAAATGCCTATACCATTGTCGGATATTTGGATTATCTTCCTGTGGTCACCAATCTCAACACAGATATGCCCGTCTTTAAATTGCTCTAAGACACCTGCCTTAACGGCAGCATTAATTGCATCACGAGCATTTTGAATATACTCTCGATAAATAATTTTTGCGTCAGGATACATTGAGAACATGAGTATCTCAATCAGATTTTTACCAACAACTGTTTTATGTCCGTTCATAACTTATTGTATTTAACCGTTAGGAAATTGTTTGTATGTGGGGCGAGGAAACTTTATATTAACAATCGACCGCAAAGCGGGATTGGAAATAATGTATTCGCCCGGCGAAAGCCGTGTCATCATATTTTGATAGACTTTTGGAATATAGCGATAATCGGGCTTGGAAACTTCAATTGCGTTTGTTCGTCCGTAAGCCTGTGTTGCACAGTTACCTTTTACACGGTCGTGAATTGCACTCCGAAACTGCTCTACACCAAAGAGAATAATGCCTAAAGACCGTCCGCGCTCTGCTATGTCCAATAATTGGCGAAGGATAGGCGAGTTTTTAGGAATGTCAGTCGAAGCGTATTTATTTAATTCATCAACAAACAAAATCACTTTATCGGGAATGTCAGTGCGGTCAGCACCTAATTTCATGTCGTAAATGGCACGCGCCACACTACCAAAAACAAAACTTTGAGTATTTTCGTCCAAGCGAGCAATGTCGATTACCATTACTTGATTAGACCTCAAATTGTTTTGGATTTCATCCGTTAAATCCACTTCTCCAGTGTTAAGTACTTTTGAAAAAACATCGTTTCGCACAGCTTTGCTGACACAACGCTTAAATTTTCGCCAACTTGTGACCTGTATTTCGTTTTTTGTTCCACCACTTGCGCTGGTCTTTGTATAATTTGTAAGTTGTTCCTCAAAAGTGTTCCAAACTTTAACATCTTTGAACCCGCCCTCGCCGTTAATAATGAAATTCACACAACTTTCCAATGTTCCAGTATTATCATCCTCATTTGCAAGAAGTAAGTCTAATTTATCTTGTGCCTTTTCAAACGTAAATTTATAGGCAAATGCTTTTTGATTTTGCTTTTGACGTTTCACATCATCAGGCTGTGCATAAGATTGTACTTTGCCCGTCAAATCATCTTTTGAATAAGGATAAAAATACCTCACATTTTTGAATGGCTCTATAGAAAGATTTAAACTATTATAAATAGCTTTATCGGCATCCTTTAATTCAGTATTTGGTTCATCTATCGCCATTAGGTCACGACCTTTAACATTGAAAAATACAAAAGCAACACTACCGTCATCTTCTGTCTTAAATTTGTGTTGAATGGCATTAAGCAAAAACATTGAATAAGACGTTTTTGCCGCCAGTCCTGAAATACCTGATATATTGAGATGTGCACCTTCGGGACCAATCAAAAAATTAGAATTTAACTCTACTTTAATTTTCCTTGTTTCTTTGCCTTGATACATTTGTAGATAACCACACACGAGCGGATTTTTTACATCATCCAATCCAAGTGCGGTGCGAATATCATCCTCATCACAGAGTGCCACTTGTTTGCCGTCCAAAACAGGTGTATAAATATTTTGGGTGTTACATATTACATTAGCTTTTACATAGTTCATGCCTAAGCGATTCATATTTCCGATGCTGTCCTCAACATCGCCAAAATCACTTGAAATATAGCTTGTAAAATGACTTAATGCATCTGTGACGTGATTAATTTCTTCTATTACCCCATAAGTGATGGAATGGGTTTTGTCTGCCGATACATGCTCGACTTTAATAATGTCAAACGGGCTGAGAATGCGTCCTTTGTCCGTCCAAAAGTAGAAATCATTAATTGTTGAAGGATTTCTTTCAGTGGCAGAAACTTTGCCAATAACTTCTGTAGTATTCATATTTTAAAATAAACTTAAAATTATATTACTGCTGATATAATGAGATTTGCAAAATGATTCTGTGAGAAATACCGGATACAAATGATTCGCCCAACGAGTATCTGCACCATAGCAAGTTGGGTAGGCCTCACGAATAAGATTTGCACTAATTATGTTAATTAAATCAGTATCAATAAGTTGTTCTTCTTTTAGAAGCACTACTTCACATTTTACTACATCGGAAAAATTAGTCTCTCGAAACTTGCCTTTTCGTAAACGCAAATACCACACAGCAAAAGACGTTCCACTATGGGCTGATTCATATTTGTAAACTTTTGTGCGCTCAAAAGGGTTGAGATTGGCTATTGTTTGAGAAAGGCGATTGCCCTCGTAGTCGGATAACAATTCTGGGTCAAACATCTTAGAAATACCTACAACGTGTTGGTAGTTTGTTCTTAGATTATTCCATTGAGCGGTTTCGAGATTTGAGAAGCGGGGATTATACTCTAATGAGCCATCTTTAATTAACCAACTTTCATCGTCCATTTTGTTTTTCGCGCAAAGTTCGGCAACAAGTAATTGTTCTGCATCCGTCATTTCAGCTTGGATTTGAGCAACGGCTCTATTTTTGTAGTTGTCTTTATCATTGTTAGGTTCACTGCCATCTGTTTTATAAAGCAGTATTTTGTCAATATTGATATTTTTATCCTGAATGAAACGCAGTTTTTGTAAATCTACATTAAGCCCTTCGCAGTAATGGCGACAGAAGTTGTCGCCTCCACTATCATCATCAAAATCATCCGGCATCGCAATAACCAACTTGCTTTTAATATCAAACTTTTTGAATGTGTCCCTATCTTTTCGTTCGCAACAGCCAACAATAACTTGCCCTGCAACAATTGGAAATATTTTTTTGCCAATAGCGATGTCGTCAACCTTATACGTGTGGCGAGAGCCATCTAAAAAATATCGAAAAATAGGTAATGTATTACGAATCAAAGTATTATCTATCTGAACCGTCTTTTGTCTGTTTTGGTCTTTTTCAGCAAAGACACTTTTTTTGAACTCAGAAGCGGGTTTATCATCGTAATTGTATGCGATAGTATCGTTGTCGTTACTATCTAATGACAACTTTTTAGTCTTATAGCAGATATATTTTCCGTTTCCGGACTTCTCAATGTATTCCAATATTTTGCCCATAAATTTATATTCGCACAAATTTTCTGCAAAGGTACAACTTTATTTTGAATAAAAACACCCCACACCAAAATGATGCAGGGCGTAATATTGAGGAGATTGCGAGTCAAGCCCGCAATGACAAAGTACAAATCACCAACTCGCCTTCTTAATCCCGGGAATCAACCCAGCCGAAGCCATCTCCCGAAACTGAATACGCGAGATACCAAATTGGCGCATATAGCCTTTCGGGCGACCAGTGAGCTTGCAACGGTTGTGCAGTCTTACGGGCGAGGAGTTTTTAGGCAGTGCCTGCAACGCATCGTAATTGCCTTCCTTCTTCAACTGCTCGCGTTTAGCCGCATATTTGGCAACTAACTTTGCGCGTTTCACTTCGCGCGCTTTCATCGATTCTTTAGCCATTTTTTATTTCTTTTTTTGCGTTCTTAAACGGTAATCCAAACTCTCTCAACAGTGCGTAGCCCTCTTCGTCGGTCTTCGCAGACGTTACAAACGTGATGTTCATTCCCAAAATCTTGTTGATTTCGTCAATGTTGATTTCAGGGAAAATAATCTGTTCCGTGATACCCAGCGTGTAATTACCTTTGCCGTCCAACTTGCTTTCGATGCCCCTGAAGTCGCGGATACGGGGCAATGCCACGCGCACCAAGCGTTCCAGGAACTCGTACATCTGCTCCCTGCGCAACGTCACCATCGCTCCAATCGGCATCTTACGACGCAACTTGAAATTGGAAATATCCTTCTTCGACACCGTGGCAACCGCTTTCTGACCCGTTATAGCCGTCAATTCGGTGAGTGCCACATCCACGATTTTCTTGTCCGCCACTGCCGCGCCCAAACCTTGGTTTATCACAATCTTCTGCAACACAGGAACCTGCATCTTAGACGTGTAACTAAACTCCTTCGTGAGCGTCGGAATGATTTGTTCCAGATAGACTTTCTTCAAATTCGCCGTGTTAGACACCGCCGCCTTCGCAGTTGTTTTCGCCGCCGCCGCCTTTGCTGCCGGAGCCGCCTTTGGAGCCGCTGCTACCTTCTCTGCGGGGGCTGCCTTTGCTGCCGGAGCCGCTTTCTCCTTAGCCGCCGAAGCCGCCTTGGGTGCTTTTGCTGCTGCCGGAGTCTTCTTTGCTGCCGGTTTCGTTGCCGCAGCCTCTGTTTCTTTCTTCGCCATTATTTGATTTCCTCCCCTGATTTTTTAGCAAAACGTATTAACACTCCCTTTGCTCCCACCTTGCGACCGATGCGCGTGGGCTTTCCCGTTTTCGGGTCCACCACGTTCAAATTTGAAATATGAACAGGAGCTTCCTTCTTCGCGAATCCTCCTTGAGGACTCTTCGCACTCGGTTTGGTGCTCTTCGTCACCAAGTTAATGCCTTCCACAAGAGCACGTTGCTTGTCGATATACACTTTCAGCACTCGACCCGTCTTGCCCTTGTCTTCGCCGGCATTCACAAAAACCGTATCACCTTTTTTTATGTGTAATTTACTCATAATCTTTAATATTATAAAACTTCCGGTGCTAACGACACGATTTTCATATTCACCGCACGCAATTCGCGGGCAACCGGTCCGAAGATACGGCTACCACGAAGTTCGCCCGCATTGTTGAGCAACACACAGGCGTTGTCGTCAAAACGGATGTAGGAGCCATCGCTACGACGGATTTCCTTTTTCGTGCGCACAATAATCGCTTTCGATACTGCACCTTTTTTAATATCACTCGATGGGATAACATGTTTCACTGCTACGACAATTATGTCCCCAACTGAAGCGTAGCGTCTTCTCGTTCCGCCTAACACCCGGATACAAAGCACTTCCTTCGCTCCTGAATTGTCGGCTACTGCTAATCTTGATTCTTGTTGTATCATAATTATTTCGCTTTTTCAATGATTTCCACTAAACGCCATCTCTTTGTTTTGCTCAACGGACGAGTTTCCATGATGCGCACTGTGTCACCGATGGTACATTCATTTTTCTCGTCGTGGGCATGGAATTTCTTCGTCTTGTTGACGAACTTCCCATAGATCGGGTGTTTTTCCTTCCACTTCACAGCAACAGTGATGGATTTATCCATTTTATTACTGGAAACGACACCAATCCGTTCTTTTCTTAAATTTCTTGTTTCCATTTCACTGCTTTTTTGTCTGTGTTTGTAACTCTCTACTGCGCAACTCTGTTTTCATGCGCGCAATTTCCTTCCGCGACCGTGTGATAACCGAAGGATTGTCCAGAGGTGAAATACTGTGATTGATTTTCTGTTGCTCGAATGCTTTCATATCCGCTTCCAATCGTTCTCTCAATTCCGGAGTTATTAAATCTCTTATTTCTGCAATTTTCATACGCTCACGCAATTAAACTGTTTCATTATTATAATCATAATCATGTCTTACGACAAACTTGGTGGTCACCGGAAGTTTCTGCGCAGCCAATCTCAGAGCTTCTTTTGCGATAGCGAAAGACACGCCTTCGATTTCGAAAATGATTCTACCCGGAGTCACCGGCGCAACAAATCCTTCGGGAGCACCCTTCCCTTTACCCATACGCACTTCGGCAGGCTTTTTAGTAATCGGCTTGTCGGGGAAAATTCTCACCCAAACTTGCCCCTGACGTTGCATATAACGGGTTACCGCCACACGAGCAGCCTCAATCTGCCGTCCGGTAATCCATTTGGTTTGCAACGTTTTTATACCAAAAGAACCAAAAGCCAACTGATTGCCGCGTCCGGCATTCCCTTTCATCCGCCCCTTCTGGGAGCGTCTGAACTTTGTTTTCTTAGGTTGTAACATCTTTTTACAATTAAAAATTAAAAATTATGAATCACAAATTAAATCTCAAATCACAAATTACGCGAGTAACGGTCAGCCGCAATTCGTAATTTTTAATTCGTAATTACTTTCTACCTCCCCGCCTGTCATTCGACCGACCGGCACGGTCACCCACTCTATCGCGATGCTCGCTTCTCTCGCGACGTTCGCCACCGCCTCTATCTCCGCGGTCGCCTCTATCGTCGCGACGGTCGCGGCGTTCGCCTCTCTGCTCGCTGCCCACGCGGTTGGGGCTGTCTTTGGTGGATGCGAATTGCGGCGCGAGGTCGCGTTTGCCATACACTTCACCTCGGCATATCCACACTTTCACTCCAAGCAAGCCCACCTTCGTCAACGCTTCGCCGAGGGCATAGTCAATGTCTGCACGGAGGGTATGTAACGGCGTTCTGCCCTCCTTGTACATTTCCGAACGCGCCATTTCGGCACCGTTCAGACGACCGGAGATTTGAATTTTTATACCTTCCGCACCCATACGCATCGTGGACGCAATCGCTGTTTTGATTGCACGACGGTATGCCATTTTGCCTTCCAACTGACGTGCGATATTGTCTGCCACTATCACGGCATCCAATTCGGGGCGCTTCACTTCAAAGATATTGATTTGAATTTCCTTATCGGTCACTTTCTTCAATTCTTCTTTCAAGGTGTCCACATCCTTACCACCTTTGCCGATGATAACGCCCGGACGAGCCGAGCAGACGGTGATGGTCACCAATTTCAATGTACGCTCAATCACAATGCGCGATATGCTTGCCTTAGCCAGACGGGCAGCCAGATATTTGCGTATCTTGCTGTCTTCGAGCAAAGTGTCGCCATACTTGTTGCCACCATACCAATTGGAATCCCATCCGCGGATGATACCCAAACGATTACTTACCGGATTTGTTTTCTGTCCCATTGCAATTAATTTTGTGTTTCTGTTTTTGTATCTACAAACAAAGTCACGTGGTTGGAGCGTTTCCGCACGCGATAGCCTCTCCCTTGTGGGGCGGGGCGCATCCGTTTCAGCATCGTTGCTGAATCCACACTGATTGACGTTACAAACAATTCGCCGCTTTCTGCTTGACGACCGGTCTTCTGTTCCCAATTGGAAATAGCCGATTTAAGCAACTTGCTCACGCGAAGGGCAGCCTCTTTATTCGAGAACTTCAAAACGCCCAATGCCCTGAATGCCTCCATCCCGCGAATCATATCCGCCACGAGGCGCATCTTTCGAGGAGAAGTAGGCACATCATTCAGCTTGGCGAAATACATGTTCTGCTTCGCTTCCTTCCTTTTTTCTGCTGATATTCTTTTTCTAACACCCATAATTTTAAATTTTTACTTTTTCTTATTTCCTGCGTGACCACGGAACTGACGAGTAGGCGAAAATTCACCTAATTTATGCCCCACCATATTTTCCGTCACATACACCGGAATGAATTTATTACCATTGTGAACTGCAAGCGTGTGCCCGACAAAATCAGGCGAAATCATTGAAGCTCGTGCCCACGTTTTCAGGACAGATTTTTTACCTGCCTCATTCATCGTCAGAACTTTCTTTTCCAACTTGATGTTGATATATGGACCTTTTTTTAATGAACGACTCATAATTTTTCTAATTTATCAGGTTATTTTTTTCTTCTTTCAATGATGTACTTCGTGGAATGTTTCTTCGGAGCGCGCGTTTTCAAGCCCTTAGAATACATACCCTTACGTGACCTTGGATGACCACCGGAAGCACGACCTTCACCACCACCCATCGGATGGTCTACAGGGTTCATTACGACCCCACGAGTGCGTGGGCGATGACCTAACCAGCGGCTTCTACCCGCCTTACCCGATTTTTCCAACGCGTGGTCTGAATTGCCCACTACGCCAATGGTAGCTTTGCAAGTCGCAAGGATTTTACGCATCTCGCCCGAAGGCATCTTGATGATGGCGTAATCGCCTTCGCGTGACACTACTTGTGCGAATCCGCCGGCGGAACGCACCATCTTCGCACCCTGTCCCGGACGCAGTTCGAGGTTGTGAACCAACGTACCCAACGGGATGCTTGCCAAGGGAAGCGCATTGCCGATTTCGGGCGCAGCCTCTTTCCCTGAAATCACTGTCTGATTGATTTCCAAGCCATTAGGAGCGATGATGTAAGTCTTCGCGCCATCGGCATAAAACAGCAACGCGAGGCGAGCCGAACGATTCGGGTCGTACTCAATCGTTTTCACTGTTGCAGGAATACCATCTTTGTTTCGCTTGAAATCGACCAAACGGAATTTCCGCTTGTGACCGCCACCAATGCTGCGCATCGTGCGGTGTCCTTCGGCATTTCTACCGCCGGACTTGTTTGTGCCGACAACAAGTGATTTTTCCGGTACAGAAGCAGTGATTTCACTAAATGTACCGATAATCTTGTGTCTTTGCCCCGGTGTTGTGGGCTTTAATTTTCTAATTCCCATTATCCTTTATATATTACTAAAAAAGTCAATTGTTTCGCCTTCTTTCAGGGTTATGATAGCCTTTTTGAAAGCGGATTCTTTGCCGTTCACGGCTCCCGACTTGGTGTAGCGCGATTTGCGCTTGCCGTCGTAGTTCATCGTGTTCACGGTTGCTACATGCACGTCGTAAAGCCCTTCGACTGCCGTCTTAATCTCCAATTTGTTAGCATCCGGAGATACGCGAAAACCCACCCTGTTTGCCTTCTTTGCGGTAATCTGGGTCTGCTTTTCTGTGACGATAGGTTTAATTATTACTCCCATTTCTTGTTCCTCCTTTTGTTAAAAATTATTGATTGCTGCGACTGCGCTCTCCGACAAAATCAGTTGAGCGGCATCCATCACCTTATACGTGTTGAGTTCCGAAACATTGATAACCGATGTCCGTTGCAAATTGCGAGCCGACAAAGACACATTCTCGTTTGTTTCAGCCGACACCAAGAGCAATTTCTTGCCGTCCATCTTCAAATTTTTCACTAATGTGATAAATTCTTTGGTGCTTGGTGTTTTGAAAGTGAAATCTTCGATGACCGTCAAAGCCGATTCGCGCACTTTGTATGCCAACGCCGACTTGCGAGCCAACGATTTCACTTTTTTGTTCAACTTGAAACTGTAATCGCGCGGCACCGGTCCGAAAACCCGTGCGCCACCGTGCAACAACGGAGAGTTAATATCCCCTCTGCGTGCACCACCGCCGCCTTTTTGACGACCCAATTTGCGGGTGCTCCCCGCTATCTCGCTTCTTTCTTTGGCTTTTGCCGTGCCTTGACGCCGATTAGCCAGATGCTGTTTCACATCCAGATAAATAACGTGGTCGTTGGGTTCAATGCCAAATACTCCATCTTTGAGGGTTACCTTTCTGCCGGTATCGTGCCCTTTAGTGTTATATACTGCTACTTCCATTACTTTTGAACTATTACGATTGAACCTTTTGCACCCGGAACAGAGCCTTTGAGCAAGACCAAATTGTGCTCGGGTATAATTTTAATCACTTCCAAGTTTTGCGTGGTAACACGCTCATTGCCCATCTGTCCGCCCATGCGCGTTCCTTTGAACACTTTGGCGGGGTACGAACAGGCACCGATAGACCCCGGGTGGCGTTGGCGGTCGCTCTGACCCAGCGTGGCATCGTTCACCCCGCCGAAACCGTGACGTTTCACAACTCCCTGAAAGCCTTTACCTTTGGAGGTCCCGATTACGTCCACGTAGCCCGAACCATCCAAAAACGCGGCGGTGATAACGTCACCCGCCTTGTACTCTCCCTGTCCCTTGAACTCAACCAAGTGTCTTTGTGGCTTTGCTCCGGCTTTTTTGAAGTGTCCGAGTTCAGGCTTAGTGGTGTGCTTCTCCTTCTTTTCCTGAAACCCTAATTGAACAGCCTCGTAACCGTCTTTATCAACGGTTTTCACCTGAGTAACAACACAAGGACCTACTTCGATAACAGTGCATGGAAGATTTTTTCCCTCGGCACTGAAAACGGATGTCATTCCGATTTTTTTTCCAATTAATCCTGGCATTTCAATTACTATTTATTTTTTATACTTTAATTTCCACTTCTACACCGCTGGGCAAATCCAATTTCATCAGCGCGTCCACCGTCTTCGGGGTGGAGGTGTAGATGTCGATGAGGCGTTTGTAGGCGCACAACTCAAATTGCTCGCGTGCTTTTTTGTTCACAAACGTGGCACGGTTCACCGTAAAAATACGTTTGTGCGTCGGCAACGGAATAGGACCGCTTACAAAGTCCGCAGTGCCTTTGACAGTCTTCACGATTTTCTCGGCGGACTTGTCCACCAAGTTGTAGTCGTAAGACTTCAATTTAATTCTAATTTTCTGGCTCGATGTGTTCATTTTTTAATTTTTTATTAAACTTTCCGTCCCCTCGAAAAGAGCCATTTCCTCTCGCTGAGCACTGTATATCCACGTTTCCCGCATCTTTAATGCGCCAAACGGCTGCAAAGGTACAACATTTTTTTGACACCACCAAATAATTTCTGAAAAAGTTTTCAAAAAAGTGCACGAATCACATCCATACCATTGGCATAGACCAGCAATCCGATGAGGAGTGCCATCCCAACGACCTGTGCCTGTTCCATAAACTCATCGCTCGGCTTGCGGCGCGTAACCACTTCCACGATAAGAAATAAGACGTGTCCACCGTCCAATGCCGGAATCGGCAGGATGTTCATCACAGCCAGCATAATCGACAAAAAGGCGGTCATCAGCCAGAATTGCAGCCAATCCCATTGCGCGGGAAACAGGTTGCCAATCGCGCCAAATCCACCGATATGTTCAGCCCCTTTGGACGAAAACATGTATTTGAATTGCCCCAGATAGTTGTTGAGTTGCATCACACCCATCCTCACGCCCGCCGGAAATGATGCCAACAGGCTGTAATGCGTCACCACATAGTCTTCTTTCTGCACATTGCGCGGCACAAAATTCGGGTCTTTTTCAAACACGATGTCGCTGAAATCCGTCGGCAAATGCAGTGTCACCAACTCTCCTCCGCGCAAGATTTCCACCTCGTGAGCCTCCACGATGGCAAAGAGGGTCTTTGTATCCAGATTTTGCAGCATCACGCCATCGGCTTTCACCGGCAAATCGCCATCCTCAAAACCGGCTGCTTTGGCGGTCGTGTTGTAGGTGAGTCCGTCCGTGATATTAGCCATCGGCAGGTATCTCTCGCCCCTCTCAAACACCACCATCGCATAGATAAAAAACGCCAGCAGAATGTTCATTGTTACGCCGCCCACCATAATCAGGAGGCGTTGCCAAGCGGGTTTGGCGCGAAATTCGTAGTCCTGAACGGGCTTTTTCAGAGCCTTTTTGTCCATACTCTCGTCAATCATACCCGCGATTTTCACATAGCCGCCCAGCGGCAGCCAGCCGATGCCGTATTCCGTTTCGCGCTGCCCCCGTTTCAGGCTGAAGAGGCTCCTAAACTTGAAAAAGTTCCACCCTTTTTCCTTCCCTTCGCGTTCCACCTCTTCCGTAACAAACTCGCCATCGTCATCCTTGACTTTTTTGCCGTCCTCACCAATCACATACACTTCCTTGGTTTCCTTGCCCTCCGACCGGAAGCTGAAAAGAGCACCCCACGCATCAAAAAACAGGTAGAATTTCTCAACCCGCACCTTAAACATTTTGGCAAACCCAAAATGTCCCAACTCGTGGATAATCACCAAGATAGACAAGCTCAAAATGAGCTGCAACGCTTTAATTACTATTGTTTCCATTTTTTATAAATTACGAATTACGTTTTCCCGTGTTATTTTATCTGTTTCAAGCAAATCATCATACGTCGGCGAGGCGATAAAAGGGATGCTCTGCATCGTCTTTTCGAGGACATCGCTCATCTCCAAAAAGCCGATGCGGTTTTCCAAAAACGCGGCTACGACTATTTCATTCGCTGCGTTGAGGATGCACGGCATATTTCCGCCCCGACGGATTGCCTCGAAAGCAAAACCCAAGTTGCGGAATTTTTCCATATCCGGTTCCTCGAATGTTAGACTGCTGAATTTTTGCCAGTCAATCGCCTGAAAATCAGACTTTAACCGCTCCGGATAGTTCAGCGCGTATTGGATGGGGAGGCGCATGTCGGGCACGCCGAGTTGCGCTTTCACCGACATATCCTCAAACTGCACCATCGAGTGCACAATGGACTGTGGGTGCACCAGCACCTGTATTTGTTCGGGCGACACGCCAAACAGCCATTTCGCCTCAATCATCTCAAAGCCCTTGTTCATCATCGACGCCGAATCAATCGTTACCTTCGCGCCCATATTCCAATTGGGGTGTTTCAACGCCTCTTTGGAGGTCGCGTGGCGCAGTTGTTCCTTCGTGAACGTGCGAAACGGACCGCCCGAAGCCGTGAGCAGTATCTTATCAATCGCGCTGTTTTCGCCTGTCAGGCACTGAAAAATCGCGGAATGTTCCGAATCCACCGGAATAATCGGCGATTTATGTTCACGAGCCAACTTCGTAATCAGTTCGCCTGCAATGACTAACGTCTCTTTATTTGCCAGCGCAATCGCTTTGCCTGCCTTAATCGCGTGGATGGTCGGCTTCAAACCGGCGTAGCCCACCATAGCGGTCAATACCATATCAATAGCCTCATTTTCAACCACTTGCGCAATCGCCTCCGAGCCTGCCCACACCTTGAGCGGCAAATCTGCCAACGCTTCTTTTAATAGCATATATTTCGATTCATTGGCAATCACAACCACTTCGGGCTGAAATTCGCGCGCCTGCCGGATAAGCAAATCGACCTGATTATTGGCAGTGAGCGCATACACACCCAGTTTGTCGGGGTGTTGCCGAACGACATCCAACGCCTGTGTGCCGATGGAGCCTGTTGAGCCTAATATTGCGAGTTGTCGTTTCAAAAGGTGATAAATTCTTCGGGATTGAGGGCTTTGCCCTTGTTCCACAGTTCAAAATGGAGGTGTGTGCCGGTCGATAACGTGCCCGTATTGCCCACAATGGCGATTGCTTCGCCGGCATTCACCGTTTCGCCCTGTTTTTTGAGCAACACCGCATTGTGTTTATACAGCGAAATGACACCGTTGGGGTGCTGCACCCCAATCATATAGCCGCCCGTGGCTTCAAAACCGGCAAAAATCACCGTGCCCGACATCGTTGCCAGCACGCTTTCCTTCGCTTTTGCCGCCACATCAATGCCGAAGTGCTTCTCTTTCAAATCGAAATGGCTTGACACATAGCCGTGCACCGGCTTGTAGAACATCTGGTCTTCGGGCAACGACAGCGACAGGACGGGCGCATGGAGGCTGAATTTTTCCTCCTCTTCGTAGGTGCGCACAAATTCCGTCAGCATTTCCGACTTTTTCAGTTCCTCGACCTGCACCTTTATCGTGTCCAAAGTCGGCATCGGCGTAATCTCGCTTGTGCCATCCAGCAGGGCATTGATATTGTTGAGATAGCCCTCCTGCACGCGAATCGCCTCTTCCAGAGCCTCCGTTCTCAAGCCATTGGCAAGCAACTGTCCGCGCGTTTCATCGTCCAAATAGCCCGGCAGGTAGTTGTGAATGGGCGTTTGAACAATCACCACGGAGGTCAGCACAATCATCACGATGGCAAATGCTCCCAAAAACAGGGAGGCAGACAGCGGCGACACTTTGAGCGAAAACACCTCCGACAAGGTGTTCTCATCCAAAAACGAGAGTTTATATTTAAACCGCATCTTCTCCCAAAAGGCAGAAGAATCAACTTTTTGTTTCACAATATATCGTTTTTCAGTTTGTTATTTTTTTCAGACCACAAAGGTAGTATTTTTTTTTGAAAACCAAAACAGCTTGTCATCACTGACAAGCTGCGTCTTTGAAAATTGTTTGTTTTGATTTAGCATTTTGAAAAAAAATGTTTTTCTATCGGGTGGAAGATGGGGCTCGAACCCACGACCTGTTGAACCACAATCAACCGCTCTAACCAACTGAGCTACAACCACCGTGTTCTGCTTTCGCGCTGCAAAGGTAAGAATAAAATTTGAATTTCCAAATTTTTTTGCAAAAAAATATTTTTATTTGATATAATATCTGATGCCGACCATAGGTTGCAAGTGTGTTAAGCCTATGCGTGCCTCCGAAGGCTTAGAAACTGTAACTATTTCTTTAACTCCATTGGTTTCTTCTGTCCACGTTCCCAACACTCCAACCACTTCAGAAAGTCGGGCTCCTATCGCCCAATGTTCATCTACTTTATATTCCGCGCCGAGAGAAAGATAACTTCCCACGGTTGAACCATACACTTTCCAGCTTTGGCTTGCAAATGTTTCTTTTAAAGAATAGCCTAAATAGCCTATTCCAAGATTACAATCAAGGAGCCATTTGGGGTTTCCGAGAGGCATTCTCATTAAAAAAGTCGGACCAATAAACCTGATAACGCTGTTGGTTTTCCAATAGTCGCTTTCACCGCTTCTGTCGGTACTGTACTGACTGTTATTGGCACTATACGCAGAATATATCAGTCCCACCCCATAGTAATCGTTAAAATAATAGTTGAAAGAGGCATCGGTCACCAATCCCGACAGCAATTCTTCATAGTATGCTTTTGCGTAAGCAGTCGATGCAGGGTCGTCCTCCAGTTTAGCCGTTCTCCATCCATAGCCAATATTAGCCGACAAAGTCATTTCAGGCAATTTACGTTTCGGCTGAATGACTTTGACCGCCATCAATTGCACCGAATCGCCATCTGCCGTTTGGGCAACAGAATTGAAATCGCGAACTCTCAAAACAGTTCCTGCCATTTGATGGCACATACTTCTCCAAATAGACGGTCGGATGTATTCTGTTACCACAACGGCATTGCCACCGGCTTTTCGAGCCTCCTCTTTCAGCAGTTCCACCACCGTCACAGAATCGCATTTCGTAGAAAATCCCGTATCGGTGATACTGACCACGCCCAGCGACTCGCTGTCCGTGGGAGCCAAAGCCGGATTCATAAACACCGTTATCGGCACATTTGCTCCAGCCACGGGATACGTTTTTGTAATCATAGTACCCACCCGTGGCGCACACGCGGTAAAAATCAATAATGCAGCCGTCGCTGCCGCTAAAAATAAATGTTTCATAACTAACTGTTTTTTTCGTGCTGCAAAGTTATAAATAAAATTTCAAAGACACAAAAAAATAAAAATTTTTATACAGCCTCTATTGACACTGTGGCGGGGGGTAATGAAAGTTTTTTGCAAAAACTTTCATTTTTTTGCCAAAAATGTTTGGAGTGTCAAAAAAAAGTCGTACCTTTGTCGCCGACAGTTGAGTTCTTTAGAACAGTTTTATTGCTTTTTCGGGTTTCTATTCGTATTACAGTACTAATTTCTGCAATTAAAAATCTCAAGGTTACAAAGTTTTTTTATTATTTACAATTTATTTTATTTTTAAAATGAACATTTTTATTGCAGGGCTGAGTTTCAAAGTGAACGACGCCGATTTAGAAACTCTTTTTGAAGAGTACGGACCAATCACTTCCGCAAAAGTGATTACTGACCGCCAGACGGGCAAATCCAAAGGTTACGGTTTCGTTGAAATCGACAATCAGGAAACGGCTGAAAAAGCGGTCGCCGAGTTGAACGGTGCCGAGTATGATGGCAGAACGATTTCTGTGTCAGAGGCTCGCCCACGCGAAGAACGTCCAAGACGTGATTTCAACCGCAACGGTGGCGGTGGTGGCGGTTTTAATCGCAACAGATATTAATTTATCCTCCGTCAAAAAAGTCCCTTCTCTTGCGAGGAGGGGCTTTTTTTGTCAAACGCTTGCATCATTCAAATTTTTTTCGTACCTTTGCGCGCAATAAAAAGTTTACCGCTATGTCGTTTATTGCAGATAAAGTTGTTTTAGATGGATTGACTTTCGACGATGTCTTGTTAGTCCCCGCCTATTCCGAGGTTTTACCCCGCAACGTTGACTTGTCAACGCAGTTTTCACGCAATATCAAGTTGAATATCCCGATGGTTTCTGCCGCTATGGACACCGTTACGGAGGTCAATTTAGCCATTGCAATTGCCCGTGAGGGGGGTATCGGCGTGATTCACAAAAATATGAGCATCGAGGAGCAGGCGAAGCAGGTGCGCTCGGTGAAACGCGCCGAAAACGGGATGATTTCACACCCCGTGAGCATCAAGCGGGGCAAAACGGTGGGCGACGCGCTTGATTTGATGGCTGAATACAAAATCGGCGGCATCCCCGTGGTGGACAATGAAAACCACCTGGTGGGCATCGTCACCAACCGCGATTTGCGCTTCCAACGCGACCGCAACTTGTTGATTGACAAGGTGATGACATCCAAAAATCTCGTAACTACCGACCTCTCCACCGACTTGGAATCAGCCGCCGACATTTTGCAGCAACACAAAATCGAAAAACTGCCGGTCATCGACAAAGACAACAAATTGATTGGCTTAATCACCTACAAAGACATCACGAAGGCGAAAGACAAGCCGTTTGCCTGCAAAGACGAGCACGGTCGCCTGCGCGTGGCAGCCGGCGTGGGCGTTACTGCCGACACCTGCGACCGCATCGCCGCTCTGGTGGATGCCGGCGTGGATGCCATCGTGATTGACACCGCCCACGGACACACCAAAGGCGTGATTGAGGAACTGAAAGAGGCAAAAAAACGCTTCCCAAACACGGATATGGTCATCGGAAATATCGCCACCGCCGACGCCGCCAAAGCGTTGGCAAAAGCGGGTGCCGACGGCATCAAGGTGGGCATCGGACCGGGGTCGATATGCACCACGCGCGT
Source organism: Bacteroidia bacterium (assembly GCA_025996755.1). Taxonomy (GTDB): domain Bacteria; phylum Bacteroidota; class Bacteroidia; order Bacteroidales; family Azobacteroidaceae; genus Azobacteroides. The sequence goes on along the minus strand of BNTR01000012.1, from coordinate 10,973 downwards.
CATCGCAGGTGTGGGCGTGCCGCAACTGTCTGCCATCTACGAAGTGGCTAAAGCACTGAAAGGCAGCGGAATACCCGTGATTGCCGACGGCGGATTGCGCTATTCGGGCGACATCGTGAAGGCATTGGCAGCGGGGGGCAACTCCGTGATGATGGGGTCGCTCCTGGCGGGCGTGGAAGAGTCGCCGGGCGAGACCATATTATATAATGGCAGAAAATTCAAGTCCTACCGCGGTATGGGGTCGCTCGAAGCGATGCAGAAAGGCTCCAAAGACCGCTATTTTCAGGACGTGGAAGACGATATCAAAAAATTAGTGCCCGAAGGCATCGCCGCCCGCGTGCCGTTCAAAGGCTCGCTCTACGAAGTCATCTATCAGATGACCGGCGGACTGCGGGCGGGTATGGGCTACTGCGGCGCAGCCAGCATCAACGCACTGCACGAAGCCAAATTCACACGTATCACCGCCGCCGGTATGCTCGAAAGCCATCCGCACGATGTTTCAATCACACAGGAGGCACCTAATTACAGTTCAAATCGAGGAGGATTATGAAAAAGTTTACGAAAGAGTTTATGAAAATAGTCGCGCTTTGCCTGACGCTCTCTGCTTGCCAACCGAAAACGGCGAAAGAGGGCGGTGTGTTGGTAAAAATTGGCGATAATACGCTGACTATTGACGAGTTGCACAGGAACGTGCAAACCGCTTCTACCCCTGAAGACAGTATGCTGTTTGCCGAAAACTACATCCGTCTGTGGGTCAACCGCCGGCTGCTGTATGACGTGGCGCACAAAAATACGACGACCGGCGATGAGGCAGAAATCAACCAATTGGTCAATGACTACCGCCAATCGCTGACCATCTACCGCTATCAGGAGCAGTTGGTGAACGAAAAATTGGTGAAAGACATCAACGATGCCACCCTCGAAAAATTTTATAACGAGCATCAGGATATGTTCAAAAATGCACTGTCGGAAGAGTCCCCCACGTTTGACTACCTCAAACCAACCGTCAAAGAGATGTTTATCAACCGCAAAAAAATGGAATTTTTAAAACAGGTGGAAGACGATTTATATGAGAGAGCCTTGAAGAACGGGACGGTGGTGTTTTATGAATGATTGAAAAGGCACATAAATTTCACTACGCTCCCAACGAGGCGAACGAAATCACATTAACTCCATCGTTGCGCGTGTAACTTATTCCTGTACCGTGTGGTCATCATATCATCAATATTGTCATCCGTATCAACCCGCACAACACTCTTAGCAAACTGCTTTGCGGATTCGGTTTTTCCACACGCTTTTGCCCCGCGAATTAGAAGAGCTCCGGAAGATTCTAACTTGCTTAATAACTCATTGTCTGTCAATCTTTTAGCATATCCCATTTTACACTTTATTGCCGTTTCACTTTACACTTTATAGCCATTTCATTTTACACTTTATAGGCATTTCACTTTACACTTTATAGGCATTTCATTTTACACTTTATAGGCATTTCATTTTACACTTTATAGCCATTTTACTTTACACTTTGAGGATGCAAAGGTACTACAATTTTACAAATTGACAATGTTTTATTTTACAGATTGACAAGTGGAGACTTCCCTCAATCCCCCAACAACGGCGCAGGCTTAACAGGCGGCTCTTTCTTTGTGATGAGATGCCCTGTGCCAATGGCGAAGCCCAATTTGAAGCCGATGGTGTAATTCATATCTACATACACTCCTGTGCGGAGCCAATTGCTCCATTTGAAGCCTGCCTCAAAAGCAGGGAGGAGGCTGCTTTTCAGGGTTAGTTTTTCGGATGTTTGTACGTCTTGCAGCGTCTCAAAGCCGTGATTGGGCATATCGCGATAGGTTATTTTGGTGTAGTCGGAGTAGCCGGTGGTTGTTACGGTGCTGATGGTCTGTTTGTTGTTTGCTGCGAGGGGGATGGCGTATTTGCCTCCGGCGGCGAGGTAGAAATAGTTTTTTTTGCTGATGGGGATTTGCACGTGCAGCATTAGGGGGAATTGCAAAAAAGTTGCCGTCAGTTTATCTTCTATGCCGTCGTAGTTGGTACGAAGGAAGAAATTGCCCGCCAAGCCCGTTGGCGTTTCGATGGTTTCTTCGTCATTGCGCGTGCTCGGCGTGTCGAGCAGACGGTTGTAAATCGCGGCTTCCAGCCCCACGGACACGCCAACGTAGCGCGAGAAAAAATAGGCGTAATCGACACCACCACTGCCACCAATCGCCGCCACAGCTGTGCCTTTGAACTGTTTGTCCGAATCGAATTTATACATCGTGTTGCCTGCACCCGCGTGAATGTTCCATTCGCTGCGGTATTGCGTTTGGGCACTCAATCCGCCGGCATACAGCAGGAAAACGATTATTGTTGCTATCTTTTTCATCTGTTTATTGTACTTCATCTGTTTATATTGCTTCATCTATTTATTGTGCTTATCTGTTTATATTGTTTTTGCTCACTCTATTGCTCACTCTATTGCTCACTCTATCCTCAACTCTATCCCCTAACCCTAACCCTTATTTTCAAAGGTGCCCTTAGTAGCTGTCAATTTATCCAATCCTCCCCTCCCCTTATTCCCTTATTTATTGATTGAAATAAGGGAATAAGGGGGAAATTCAAGGGGAGGCGTATTTCGATGCTACTAAGGGCACCTTTAAAAATAAGGGTTTCTATCTTGCTCATAAACATTTCATTTTTAATTCGTAATTTTTAATTTTTAATTATTTTCCCCTGCCGATTATTCACCCTCAAAATATATGTCCCTCGCGGCAAGGTTGATATATCAACCGTCGTCCGGTTTTGCGTTGCCGTGCATTGCTTGACTAATTGCCCGTTTATATTGTAGATGTCTATTTTGGTGCCGGATTGGATGGTGGCGTCTTCCACCGTTACGATGCCGGTGGTGGGGTTGGGATAGGTGCGGAGGTCGGCTTTGACCGCTCGCAGGCGCACGGGGCAGGTTTGCAGCTCTTGTCCGGTGGTGGTGGTCAGCAGCAGCGTATATTCGGCATTGTAATCTTTGGCGGCTTCCGGGAAATACAGATATGCTGATGTTTCGCCTGCGAGCCATTCATCGTTTTTCAGCCATTGATACGCCACGAAGGTGTAGCCGGTGCGCTCCGTGTCGTTGACCAGCGACAGCACATCGTCCCAAATCTGCACCACCAAATTGGGGAGGCACGTTTTGCCGAACGCGACGGCAAGCGTGTGATTGGCGGTTACGTTCGCAAAGGTATAAGTGCCGTTTGCGACGGCGGAGGCATCATTCACGCCATCCACTAACACTTTGTTGATTTCGTAACCGGCATTGGGCGTAAAAGTGAACGTCCGGCTGTCGCCGTAATTCACCGTTTGATTGGATGCCGGCGAGATGCTGCCGTTTGCGCCTGCCGACACGGTGATGGTGTATTGCTTTTGCTTGAATGTTACGGCGATGGTGTGATTGGTGGTTACGTTGGGAAAGGTATAAGTGCCGTTTGCGACGGCTGAGACATTATTCGTGCCATCCACCTGCACTTTGTCGATTTCGTAACCCGTGGCAGGCGTGAAATAGAACGTTTGACTGCCGCCCTGACTGATATTTACGTTGCCGCTGGGGGAAATGTTGCCGCCGCTGCCTGCGGAGGCAGTGATGGTGCAGGTTTGTGCCGCGCGCTGTTTGAACGACACAATAATTGTGTGATGTGCGACAACGTTTGTAAACGTATAGCCGCCCATCGCCACCGCAGCACTGTTATCTACCCCATCTATCCACACATTGGCAATTTCGTAGTCGGCATCAGGCGTAAAAACAAAAGTTTGCTCGCCGCCGTGATTAACTGTTACGTTGCCATTCGGCAAAATACCGCCCCCACTGCCCGCCGAGGTGGTGATGGTAAATGTTTGCGCCGCTTTTTGCTTAAACGACACCGAAACAGTATGATTCGCCGTTACATTCGTAAAGGTGTAACTGCCTGCTGATACGGCTGTTGCATTATTTGTGCCGTCTATTAAAACTTGGTCTATTTCGTAGTCGGCATCGGGCGTAAATATGAATGTTTGACTGCCGCCCTGATTGACATTTACGATGCCACTTGGGGAAATAGTCCCGCCGCTACCTGCCGAAACGGTAATCGTGTAGGTCTGTATCGCTCGAGCTTGCAGTGTTCTTGCGGCAGTTACTGTGAAATTGTAAGATTGACTGCTTGAAACTTTTGTAGAGCCTTCATACCAGCCATCAAAGGTGTAGCCCGAAGTTACGGTGCAGCCAACGGTGGCGGTCGTGCCTAAATTGTACGTGCCTGCGCCCGTTGTCGCGGAAATGCCTGTGCCTGCTGAAATGGCGATGGTATATTGTTCTGGTGGTGTAAACTCTACAATATTTATGAAGTCTTTCCATTGTTCTGCTGCTTTGTATGCAGATGTAGAGCCTGCCGGCACATATAAAGTACAGGTGTTTTTATCAACATTTAACAAGGCAATGTGACCTAAACTCGCCGGAGTAGTACGATGAACATATATGGAGGTAAGACCGTTGCAACCTAAAAAAGCCTGCCTCCCAATGCTTGTCACGCTGTTACCAATGGTCACGGAAGTAAGACCGCTGCAACTGTAAAAAGCATCACCTCCAATGCTTGTCACGCTGTTAGGAATGGTAACGGAGGTAAGACCGCTGCAATAGGCAAAGGCAATATCTCCAATGCTTGTCACGCTGTTAGGAATGGTAACGGAGGTAAGACTGCTGCAATAGGCAAAGGCAACATCTCCAATGCTTGTCACGCTGTTAGGAATAGCAAAAGAAGTACCTTGTTTTCCATTAGGATATGTATGCAAGGTAGTCTGATTTTTGTTGTAAAGTATGCCATCTACTGAACAATATTGCATATTGGCAACATCTACATTGATGGAGGTAAGACTGATGCAATACAGAAAAGCAGCACTCCCAATGCTTGCCACGCTGTTAGGAATGGTAACAGAGGTAAGACCACTGCAACTGGAAAAAGCACGTTCCCCAATGCTTGTCACGCTGTTTCCAATGGTCACGGAAGTAAGACCGCTGCAATGGATAAAAGCAGATTCTCCAATGTTTGTCACGCTGTTAGGAATGGTCACGGAGGTAAGACCACTGCAACTGGAAAATGCACCCGACTCAATGCTTGTCACGCTGTTAGGAATGGTAACGGAAGTAAGACTGCATTGCTGAAAAGCAGTCTTTCCAATGCTTGTCACACTTTCAGGAATAGTCACGGAGGTAAGACCGCTGCAAACGTAAAACGCAAAATTCCCAATGCTTGTCACGCCATTGTTGATTACCACCGTCTTAATAGCAGTTCTGAAAGAATCCCAAGGCGCAAAATTGGAGGGAGAAGAATAAGCAGAATAATTCGCCATTGCCCCCGTACCACTGATAGTAAGGGTATAATTTGGCGAAGTACCGGTAAGCGTCCACGTGAGGTTGGTGCCGCAAGAGCCACTGTCTACGGTTTGGGCATTCATAGCCCAAGCGCACATTAAATAAAAACTCAGTAAGATTGTTAACTTTTTCATATTTTTAAATATTTATGTTTATCTAATCATCATCTATTTATCTAACACGCTTACGTCTTTTTCTGTTTCGTTTTCTCTCTCGTCTCCTTTTGATGGCACTTTTCCTTTTTTTTGAGGATTTATGTTTTTCCTTCCTCATTTTTATGCTTTTTTCTTCCTCAAGTTTTATTTCAGGAAACAATAATGACTTTAATAAATCTTTCATATCATACATTTTATCCGAGTATGTTTCTAAAACAAAGTCTGTAAAAGACCTGTATTTCAAAAGAGGATTGTTTTCAAATTCTGAAATGTAGCGTTTAATTATTCTTGATAAAGTAATACTATTGTCTTTAAAATGAGGAAGCAAATATATAAGAGCATCCAAATTTATAAGTACCGGCTTGTTTACTTTTTCTCTTAGATGAGGATATTTTGAATCTAATATTTTATCAAATTCTCTAAAAAGTAAATTACTAACACCGTTTGCATCAAAAGCGGAATCATTGACAACAATTATTGGGTATGCTGAAATATTCTCAGGATTACAATCATCTAAAGAGATAAAGAAGTTCTTGTAAAAACGGTCAATATTGTATAATAATTGTCCTCCTCCTTTTCTTTCTTTCCCATTATCTTTACAAATTTTGCTACAAATCCCATCATGTATTACTTTTATTTCATCTGATAGTTTTATGTCTTTGTTGATAATAACATCTTTCATTTCAAATAAAAACAGATTATTATTATCCCGTATGTAATAATCGGGTTCTCCATTTCCTGTTTTTCCTTTTATTTCTTCACCACTAAGTTTGATGTAATTTTTATTTTCTACGACTCTTTCGATAATTTTATAAAAGAGATATGTTTCAGAAAATTCATCGCCAAGCATTGACTTATATTCTCCAAAATCTTTAATTTTTTTGCCCTTTTTATTCAACGCACCATTCTTGATAAGAGTATTGTAAAAATCAAATTGAAGTCCTTGGTATATTTTATCAACTAATAGATTGTAGTTGAGTATCATATATTCATCATTGGTTATTTTCAATACAAAATTATTTCTCAAAGCACCAAAATCACTTTCTAATTTTAAATTACCCACATCAAGAATAAATTGTTCCAAAAATTTTTGTGATTTTATATCAGTTTCTCTGAACTGAATAATGCTATTCCGTGTATTTTGCCTTATAGGCGCTACATAAAAACTTAAGACACTACAAAGATATTCATTCCAATCAGATACTTTTTTTTCTTTATAAAAATAACTCAAATAAATACTAAAACAAGGATTTTGTTCACAAAACTTAAAAAATAAGCCCGCTTTATATAACTGAGTCACAAAATTTTTATATCTTTTAAATTCAGCAATAGGCATATCTTGTTTTAACATTACCCTCTCTATCGGGTCCTCATTGTTAGAGGCTTCTGACTTCACGTTACTACTCTCAGCACCCCTAATCACGCCCGTGGGGTATTCATTGGGATGTTCAATCTGTGATGAAGCTCGGCATCTTAGCTTTACGCAGTTTGTCGCACAAAGCCCTCTCCACTTTAAGCCCCACAGAGGCGATTTGGTGTGCTGAATAGTAACGGCTTCACACTGAGATTGCTTGTCCGTCCATCTCTGTGAACAGATGAGATATGCCTTGAAAATATTTAAAAGTTCATCATTAGTCAGGTCTGAAATAGGTTTTCGAAGTAGATTATTATAATTTGACAAAACAACTTCATCCATCATTAACGAAGATTGATTGCTAATAAAAATAAATTTTTGATTGTTTTCTACAAAAGCAGATAACGCTCTTTTTGTTTCTTCGGGAAAATAACCCTCAAACGAAGTCAGAAGAGAATGTTGGGAGGATGTATCATACTCTTTACGATGAATTTGAGCTGTCATCCAACTAATTATCTCCAACACATTTATTGATGATATTCCTTTCAAAAATGATTCGGGAGTCAACGAATCTTTATAATCATCAAAAACACTATTATAAGTTAATACAAGCATCTCTTCCATATATTTTATTAAATCATTAATTTTCAGTATTTTAAATCATTTCCACCCTCCGCCTCGCCTCAAAAAGCCCCTGCTCAGCAGCCTTCTTATACCACTTCTTGGCTTCTTTCTTACTTTTCTTCACGCCGCCACCGCCAAATTCGTACAATAGCCCCAAATTGTATTGGGCTTCGGCATTGCCTTGCGTGGCACTTTTGTAGTACCATTTTTCGGCTTCCGCCCAGTTTTGAAGCACGCCCAAGCCCTTTTCATACATATATCCCAGCCGGTTTTGCGATTTTGCGGCTTCAGGTCCGCCTTGACCTGCACTCTTGAAATATTCTGCTTTGGCTTTGTCGTATTCTCGCCGGTTGAAATACTGATTGCCGAGTTCGTGCGAAGATACGGGTGCCGGTCCGGACGGGGGCGCAACAATTTTTATGTCTTTCAATTGCATTATATACACGGTTGCCGCCTTCAGTTGGTCGCCAAATTCATAGTCGCGGATGCTGCCGTAGTTTTTGTGGTTGATGGTTATGCGGCGTGCGCCGGGGGAGAGATAAATCCATATTTCGTTGGTTTTTTGTTCGGTGGCGACCACCGCAATCATACCGGCATCAAAAGTGAAGCCCGACGATAGCAACAGCGGCGTGCGCAGTTTGAGTATGGCGCACACTTTGCCATTCTGGTCTTTTCGCGGATTTTTTACCAGCGCCTCCAAATCCATCTCGTCGCTCGCGAAACGTTCTACTTCAATCGTTTGCGAAAATGCCATCGTGCTGATTAGCAGTATTATAACTGTGCTCAAACTTTTTTGTATCATCCTGTTCATTATTTAAAAACTGAAAAATCATACCATCCAAAATCAGGGTCTTTTTCCGGCTGCCATGTGCGGACATGAATAACCGGTTTTTGAGCCTTATTCAAATCCACCACCAAAAAAAGATAGCCGGTGTCGCCATAAGTTGTTGAAAAATAGTCCTGCCGCAATTGGATGCCGTAAATCTCGCCACCCGCACCGGCTTTTATTACGCTGGTGTCGGTAAATTTCAGATTGACGTATTCGTTGCTCTTAAACACCGTGCTAAGTTGCTTCATATATTGCCCTTTCGTGTATTGGGTCAATCGTGTTTGGTTTGCCGACATTGGATATTTGGCATTGTCTGTGCCAAGATGCTTTTGCAGCGTTCGCCCCACAATTATCAAGGCATCATCCGAAAAGATAGACCGGATATAGTCAAGCCGCTTCAAGGCATAAGCCGTTTTGTAGTTTTCGATGAAATTGATAATCGCCAGTTTGGCGTATTCGTCCCACTGCTCGTGCTGCATAATCTCGCTACGCACATCTTGGGGCAGTGCAAACGACAAAGAACTGATTTTGCCTTCGCTCGGCGAGATATTAAACACCACATCCTCGACAAATGCGCGGCGACTGTTGCTGAAACTAAACCGCATCGGCAGCGACCGCGCCAGCACGCCATCCTCAAACGGCACAAACGAATACATTGGTTTTGAGAGAATTACGGCATTCCCATAGCGCACCAATCGGGTGAACATATCGTAGCCATCTGCCGTGAAACAGTTGCGCACCGATTCGTAATTTTTGGTGCGAACGGCGGTCTCCACACGTTGCAACAGCGACAAATAATTGCTGTTGGTATTGTCATTGCGGGCTTGACCCGCAACCCCCACATTATTTTGGACAACCGCACCTTGTAGGGTCGTGGCGCGCCGCGACCCTACGGGTTTCAACGAAATTGTTACCGAACTTTCTTCAAAAATCACCGGCTCAACCTTGCCAAGCACGTCTTTTATCTCATTATCAATATTCCAGTCGCTTTCAAAAGCATATTCTATATGCAGTTGCAAATTGGTGTGCAAAGCGGCATCGCCGGACAGTTCAACGCTGCCTATACCGTCTTTGGCGGCAGTTACTACCGACCAGTTGCGCCCGTCAAAAGACGAATATTCGCAATTCACCGCAGGCTGATTTTTATACGTCATGGCAAGCGTGCAGTGTGTGATACCTCCCTCTGTCTGCTTGCTTTGAACATTAAAATCCAGATTTTTAAAAACAGTTTTTATTTGCCGCGGAAGATATACGTCTAATTTTTGCTCCTTGCCGGCAATATTCATCGCGATGCTCTCGGCATCGGGCAAACTTTTCAGCAGCATCAACGCCCAGTAATAGTCGCGCAAGGCATCGGCAACCTGATACTTGGCATCGGCAGCAAGTGCTTCCATCACCAATTCCTTGATTTTGTGCTCGCGCTCGGCAAAGATTTTTCCGACTTCCGCTTTTTTCACAAACCGGAAAACGTGCACGTTTGGCTCTTTGCCCCAACTCAAAATCTCGGTGTTTTTGATGGTGGCGTTGGAATGGGTCTGCACCAAATTGTTGACATATTCCTTAAAATTTGTCTTTTTATCCTTAGTGTCTTGTTCACTATGCGCACTGAAATTGCTCTCTACATTAACTGAAATACTGCCAATCAGCATCGACAAGGCATCTTTATCTGCCAAGGCAGTTGTTTTGCCAACACCTTCGCCCCAATAGTAGGAAGAACTCTTTTTAACATCTTCAACAGATTGCGAAAAGGCTGATTGGGTGCACAAGCATCCAATCAGCACAATCGCGCATTTTGAAAAAACATTCATCTTACTGATTTTCAAACTTTTTCATTTCCTCATCAAAAACCTTTTGAAACTGATGCTTGTCGAAATCCAACTGCAACTTGGCATCCTTTGAAATCCGGTCGGCAATGTTATTGACAACCGGCTCTTTGCTCATTTCGATGGCAATATAGTAGGTATATTTGCCGTCTTTCTCTTTGAACACCTTCTCACCAATAATTTTGACATCGTTCAAATTTTGATTGACCACCATGCGGACGTTTTCCTCAAACTTGTTTTCAAACTCCTGCTTGTCTGCAACACCTCTTTGATTGGTGTAATTTTCCGTCACGGCTTTAACCGTTGACTGAATATTACCCGCCAACTCCGCTTTGGCATTGGTCAAAGCAATCTTCTTAGAGGTCGCCAAATCAGGACTTTTGCCCGACTGTGTCGCTCGGAAAAAGTTTTTGTCCGTTTGATACTCCTTGCCCGAAAGCGGAATCACAACTTCTGTCGCCCCTGTTTCAGAGGACAGTTTTTTAGCACTTCCGCAGCCCATCATCACTCCTGCCACCGCTGCCGCAGCAGCCAAAATCATCATTCTTTTCATCTTTTTTTATTTTTTATTATTTATTGATATTATTTCACTGCTCCAAACCTAACAGGTTTTGAAAACCTGTTAGGTTTTATCCACCAAAAGCCGTCTTTTTTTGAAGACAGCATTTGCTTTTTTGTTTGAAAAAATTTGTGTATATTACGCGCGAGAGGTTTAAACCTTGTGTGTGTGTGTGTGTGTGTGTGTGTGTGTGTGTGTGTGTTTAACAAAATAAACCAAACCACCAAACATTTGGCA
>BNTR01000011.1 GCA_025996755.1 Bacteroidia bacterium | reverse complement strand
CCTTGCTGACCTCCCAGGGCAGCCCGTCGGCGCGGAGCGCGTGCTGCAAGTCCCTCGCCGTGAGGTCGATGCCAACCGTCACCTCATCGAAATAGCGATGCGCAAATTTGGCGGAAATGGTTTTTCCTAACTTGCTGATTTTCAGCACAATCTCTGTTTCATATTGCAGGTCTGACGAAAAATGGGGCAGATAAAACGGCTTCCCGTTGCGCAGCAAAGCCGTGTCGGGCTTCATAAAAATGACCGGCTCGCGCAACTCCAACGCATCATTGTGCAGCTCCGCCTTGTGCGCTGCGTAGTTCATTCCGACACAAAAAATTTTCATACGCTCATTTTTTTGCTGCAAATGTAGGAAAAAATGTTCGATTTTGATGTTTTTTTGTACCTTTGCGCGCGATATTGGCTATTTGATTATGAATTTCATCTTTTTTTCTCCCCATTTTCCGCAAAATTCTACGGATTTTTGCGTTGCCCTGCATCGCGCGGGGGCGAATGTGCTTGGCATTGGCGATGCCGCGTATGAATCGTTGAATCCGGCACTGAAAGGCGCACTGACGGAGTATTATCGCGTTTCAAATATGGAAGATTACGACCGGGTGTTGCGGGCGGTGGGCTTTTTTACGCACAAATACGGGAAAATCGACCGCTTCGATTCGCTGAATGAGCATTGGCTGGAATTGGAAGCCCAAATCCGTACCGATTTCAATATCGAGGGCACAAAAAATGATTTTATCCCCAACCTGAAACGGAAATCGCTGATGAAGTCCTTTTTTGAAAAAGCGGGCGTGCAGACCATCAGATGCCACAAATACGTTGATAAAAAAGCGGCATTGCAATTTATCCGCGAGGTGGGCTATCCGGTGGTTATCAAGCCCGATTCCGGCTCCGGAGCCTGTTTCACCTGCAAAATCAGCAATGCGATTGAACTGGATGAGGTGTTGCTGAAACAGGAACTGCAAACCGGCGAATTTATCATCGAGGAGTTTGTGGACGGCATCATTTACACCTACGACGGCTTGGTGGACATCAACGGGAAGATTATCTTTGAAAACAGCCACCTTTTTGAGCAAAGCATCATGGAGGTGGTGAACACCGACGACCATTTATACTATTTTTGCCTGCCCGACATTGCGCCCAACGTGCGCGAGGCGGGTCGAAACAGCGTGAAGGCATTCGGCGTGCGCGAAAAATTTTTCCATCTGGAACTGTTTCGGCGCAAGCGCGACGGCGAAATTGTGGCATTGGAAATGAATATGCGCCCTCCGGGAGCGTGGATGCCGGATGCCATCAACTACACCCACGAAACGGATATCTACAAACGCTGGGCAGAGATGATTGTGCAGCGAAAAGCCGACGCGCAGGGCAAAGGCAAGTATTTCACGGGCTACGCCAGCCGGAAAAGCCACAAAACCTACCAATTTTCGCACGAAGAGATACTGCGCAAATACAAAGATAAAATACTCTGTTTCAACAACATAGAGGATATATTCAGTCGGGCGATGGGCAACTTTGCCTACCAGTTTCGCACCGACACCTGCGAGGAGGCAAAAGCAATTGTGGAATACATACAAACAGAAAAACAGTATGCAAATCAGTTATCATAAAGAATACAGCCGGATGCTTGAGCGGGAGATGGAATACAAGGTGTATGGGCACAAGGGCAAGCCGGTGCTCGTTTTCCCCACCTCCAACGGGCGATTTTTTCAATACGAAGATTTCGGTATGCCCGACACCCTCAGCGGGTTTATTGATGCCGGAAAAATCCAAATCTGGACGGTGGACGGCATCGACGACGAGACGTTTTTTACGAACAGTTGGGACCGTTTGGCGGCGATAAAACGCCACGAGCAATATTTCAACTACATCAATGACGAACTTCTCCCGTCTATCCTTGAAACCGGCAAGCGCAACAACGGCGGCCACGACCAGCAGTTGCTGCTAACCGGCTGTTCGATGGGGGCTTATCACGCGGCGAACTTCTTTTTTCGCTACCCGTGGATGGTGGATTCCGTGATTGCGCTGAGCGGGCTGTATTCCACCGACTACTTTTTTGGCGACTATAAGCCCACCGAAATCTACCTCAATTCCCCCCTTGATTACCTGCCAAACACGCAGGATGTCTATCTTTTAGACCGCTACCGCAAGGCGCGGCTCATTTTTTGCTGCGGTCGCGGTGCCCACGAAGATGAGATGCTGCACGACACCGAATTGCTCCGAATCGCGCTGCAAAAAAAAGACATCCCCGCTTGGGTCGATGTCTGGGGCACCGACGTAAACCACGACTGGGACTGGTGGAAGCGACAAATCGTCTATTTTTTAGAGAAAATATTGTAGTTTAAAAATACCACACTTGTGGTATTGCGAGTTCTTTTTTTCCCCACTACCTTTGCACCGTGAAACAATAAAAAAATAACAGTAATGAAGAAGATTTATTTTATAGTAGCGGTTGCGATATTTGCAACAACGAGTGCATCGGCACAAGCCGACAGTCAGGATGTCATCTACATCAAGAGTGTGAAATTTGCAACTCCCCTGTTGGAGAAGTGGATAGCCGAGTATTCCAAAGTGAATCCGGAAGTGAAAATTGCCGTAGCCGACAAAACGGTTGAGCCGGAAAGTGTTGATATTCAGCTGCTTGCATCAGACGGGCAGACTGCCAATCAGAAGGCTTTCACCATCGGTCGCTACGCCGTGTTGCCGATTGCGAGCAAAAACAGCACCGTATTAAGTACACTTCAAAAAAAGAAGTTGAACAACAAGCGCATTAAAGAATTGTTTTTTGAAAAAGACATCCTGGACGACGATTATGACGAAGATGATGCAAAAGACAAATACAACGCCACGATTTATTCCGTTGTGAACGCCTCGTCGGTGGCAAATGCCTTTGCGAGCCACTTTGGCTACGAACCCTCCAAATTGAAAGGCAAAAAGATTTCCGGCGACGAAATCTACCTCATCAATGCAGTGCAAAAAGACCAAAACGGCGTAACATTCAACAATTTAAGTTACGTTTTCGACATCAACTCGCGCACATTGAAAAACAACATCGCGCTGTTGCCCCTGGATTTGAAACGCGAATACAGCGAAGTGATTGCCGAAGCCAACTTAGACAAAGTGATTGCCCTGCTGGAAACAAAAACCATCGACCTCATCCCCGTGGAAGGCATCCAATTTGTGGCATCACACACGCCGGATGCGCAAACCGAGCAATTCCTGCAATGGGTAGCCACCGAAGGGCAAGCCTACAATCATCAGTTCGGCTTCCTGAATGCGGACAAAAAAGCATTGGCGCAGCACTAAATACAGCAAAAGGCTGTCTTAAAAAATCCACAAAATAAACAATCATGAACAAAAAAATCTTTTTGTTAGCGATAGCTATGTCCTTTGCCGTGCCTGCAATAGCGCAGACGGGTAGCATCGAAATTGCCGGTCGCGTGGTGGACGACACCACGCAGGAGGAAATCATTGGGGCAAATGTGTCGGTGGTCAACGATAAAACCGGCACAGCGTCGGACGTGTTTGGCAAATTCACTGTAACAGCAAAAGAACTGCCGACTACGCTCACTATCAGCTACATGGGATACAAAACATTGGAGGTTGATGTGTATGAATACACCGAACCGCTGACTATTCAGTTGCACGAAGAGCGCAATCTGTTGAACGAGGTGGTCGTGGTCGGTTATGGCGTGCAGAAGCGCAAAGAGCTGACCGGCTCGGTGGCATCGGTGTCGAAAGTGGCATTGGAGCAATCAGCCATATCCATCGACGGCTTGCTCGGAGGTGCCATTTCGGGCGTGAATGTAACACAAACATCGGGACAGCCGGGGGCAGGTTCGGAAATTCGCATCCGCGGCGGCAACTCCATCTACGCCAGCAACGAGCCGCTCTACGTGATTGACGGCTTCATCTATTTCAGCGAAAAAGGAGCCACACAAGCCGGCATCGGCGGCATCGAAAGCAGCCTCAACCCGCTGGCATCCATCAATCCATCGGACATCGAAAGCATCGAGATACTGAAAGACGTGTCCGCCAAAGCCATCTACGGCTCGCGTGGAGCCAATGGTGTGATACTCGTTACCACGAAAAAAGGCAAAAAGGGCGGCAACACCATTCACTATCAATATACCCTTGGCATTGATAAATCGGCGAAAAAGATTAACCTGATGAATGCGGAGCAGTGGACGAAAATAAATCGCGACGAATTTCATAATGACACTTGGAATGACTCTAAACTGCAAGGATTGATTACCGCTACCGATTGGCAGGATGCCGTGTTGCGAACAGGCTCTACTCAAACGCACGAATTGTCCGTCAGTGGAGGCGATGACAAAACCCGTTACCTCTTGTCCGGCAATTACACCGACCAGCAAGGAATTATCATCAATTCCGGATTTGAACGTTTCAGCGGGCGAATCAACTTGGATAAAGAAATATCATCCAACCTTTCCGTTGGTATTACGGCTTCTGCCGACAGAAGTACGCAGGATGCCCTTACAACTATGAGTTCCGGTGACTCCAAAGGGAATGGTACTCCTCTCGCTGCGGGTATCACCAATTCAATGGTGTATGCGCTGTTTATGCCGCCCGTATTGCCAATACACGATGCGACAGGCAATTACAATCATTATAATCCGTTTGAATTAAATCAAAATCTCAATTATTCCGGCAGGGCTGTAAATCCGGTGTCGGACTTGAAAAACAGTATAGGACAAACACTTAGCACATCGCTGTTGGGTAATTTTTATGTCAAATATAAAATACCGTACATTGATGGTTTGGCGGTGAAATTCAGTGCAGGAACCAATGTCAACTTCATTACGCAAAACTTTTATGCTCCTGCTACTTCCGCTCTCGGCTTTGCCGATGACATACAAGGGCGAGGCTCCATTGGCAACAGGCAGACGGTTGTGAATCAATCGGAATATCTGCTGACCTACACCAAGCAACTTTCACCTGCCCATTACATCGATTTATTGGGTGGATATACCAATCAAACAACTAACACCAATCTCATACTCAACAGTGCCGACCATTTAGAAAAATTTGAAGAATTTGATATGGGCGAGCCTTATCCCACTTTGCGTAAAGCAAAACATGCCATTCTGCACTCTTTGCTCGGACGTGTAAACTACACTTTATTAGAGAAATACAACCTCACAGCCACCTACCGTGCCGATAAATCAACGCGCTTTGCGGCAGGAAATCTATGGGGACTTTTTCCCTCTGTCGGATTTTCGTGGAATGTGAGCGATGAGGATTTTGCAAAACCGCTCGCGCCAACGTTGAGTTCGTTGAAATTTCGGGCGACTTACGGCTCTGCCGGCAACCAGGAAATCGAATTTGATGAATTTTCGATTGAAACGGAATTTGTTAGATACAATGGTGTGCCAACTATTAAATATACTAATCTCGGCAATGATAACCTGAAATGGGAGACGACAACGGAATACAATGCCGGTATTGATGCGGGCTTTCTAAGCGACCGCTTAAATCTTGTTGCCGATGTGTATTACAAGAAAACGTCCGATTTGTTGGTCAAAGTGTTTGTGCCATTTTCGCCTACAAATGAAAAGCAGACGTTCAATATTGGAAATGTTACCAACACCGGTTTTGAACTGGCTCTGAATGCTCGGCTGCTCGAAAGGCGAAAATTTACTTGGTCGGCATCCGCCAATATCGCACACAATGTGAATACCATCACAAATTTGGGAATTGATGGCTCCCTGACAGAGGGCGACAATCAGGAAAAGAAATATACAGTGGGCGAATCAGTAGGCTCTTTTTATGGCTATGTGTATGACGGAGTGAATCTGGAAACCGGCAATATCATATTGCGCGATTTGAACACTAATACCAGAATTGACACGGAGGGCGACCGCACAATAATCGGTAGCATACAGCCCGATTTCACGTATGGATTTTCATCCAATCTCACCTACCGCCGTTGGGATGTGTTTGTGTCGCTGCAAGGGTCGCAAGGCAACGAGGTGTATAACAAATTGCGCCGTCATCTCTCGGAAAACAACAAAACATACAATCTCTCCACAGATTTATTGAATGCTTGGACACCGGGAAAATCATCAACTGTGCCTCGTTTGGATGCCGTTATTACCGCAAAAGAACTGTACAGCCGCTATGTGGAAGATGCCTCTTTCTTGAAAATAAGAAACATCACGCTGGGCTATAATCTGCCGCTCAAAATAGGAAAGACATTGGTGCAGTTTCGCGCCTTTGTGTCGGCACAAAATTTATATACGTTCACACACTATACCGGTTATGACCCCGAAATAGCGGGAGGGATAGACACAGGCGTTTATCCCACGTCTCGGACGTTTTTGGCTGGTGCCGGAATAACATTTTAGATAAATTTTTTATAATATAAACATTTTAATTTTTTAAAACAATGAAAAAAAAATTTTATTCAGTAGTGCTATTTGCGCTTTCCATCGCAACTTTTTCTTGCGGTGATGACGACAACGGTGGTGGAACAGCCGAAGTGCCGGTTCCAAAAACTGCAACAGAAGCTACGGCTCTTGCTAATGCCGTTTACGGTCCTTTGCAGACCCTTAGTTCTTCGTACTCTTTCTTGGTAGAGTCGGCTACCGAAACGACTATCTCGTTTGAAGAAAAAGACGAAACGAAAGACGGACCTCAGGTCAGTGTCTTGGAAACCGAAAAGAGCAATTGGTACCCCATCAAGGTATTCAATCGCTTGTACACAAGTATTGCTGCGGCTAATGTGGCAATCGAAAAAATCGGCGAAGTTGTAGTTGATGGCGACAAAATTAAACAAGAGCAAAAAGATTTGCCTATTGCTCGTGCGCAATTTATCCGTGGCTACAACTATTTTCAACTCGTTCAGCTTTTTGGCGAAGTACCGTTGATTTTGAGTTCGAAGGCATCGGACGCAGACAAAACAACTCGCCGGTCTATTGACGATGTTTATGCTCAAATCGTGAGCGACTTGACGGCTGCTATCGCAAAATTGCCGGTGTTTGACGAAATCAAATCAAACCCCTCGCAATTGGCTGCAAAAACCATTCTGGCAAAGGCTTACCTCACTTGGGGACAAAAGCCGCTGACACAAGAGCAAGTTGCTGCTATTGCAACCGCCAAAGCAGACCCCGCCAAACCGACGGTGGACAATGCTCAATTGCAAAAAGCAATTGATTATGCCAATGAAGTAATCGGTAGCGGGAAGTATCAATTACTCCCCGATTACAATCAGATTTGGGGTAAAGGGAATGAAGACAATCTTGAAGTTATCTATTCAATCAGCCACAACGGCGATGGTATTGATGCACAAGGCAACCACCAGACGCATTGCGGATTTACCTGGCCTAAGGCTGAAAGAACAGACCCACACATCAGTTATGCCGACATTTCGTTTGAAGATGCCATTCCGGTGGGTGATGCTCGTAGAGAGTACTCTTATGCTAAATTTGTTGGGTATGAAGACGGAAACATTGATACATTGACATGGCCACTCAGCATCGTGCGCCCGGGCAAATGGATTCACCGCACATCTGATGGTTTGGCAAAACCTGTTCAACCCAACGACATCGACCATATCGACTTCCGCTTGGGTGAAGTATATCTTATCAAAGCAGAAGCTCAATGGTATGCAGAGAACGGCGACAAAGGTTTGGCTGCCATCAATGCACTGCGCAGCAGAGCAGGTGTAGCAGCATTGGATGCTATCAGTGAAGATGCTATCCAAAACGAATGGAGTTATGAACTTGCATTTGAACAAAAGCACTGGTTGAACTTGGTACGTTGGAGAACTTACATTCAGTCTATCGACAAAGTGAAAGATTACGAATACTACAAAGACAATTATAGCAATCAGGAAAAGTTCAATCTACTTGAGAAAGCAGACCCAACGCGATTTGCATTTTACCAAAGGGTGAATTTACATTTGCATAGAAAAGTTGATAATGTAGATGGGCATTTCTATCGTTTCCCTATTCCATTGAGTGAATCATATAATGACTTGGGTGTTACACCGCAAAATCCGGGTTATTAAAAAATAATCAAAAGACATTCCATATCTTTAAGATATGGAATGTCTTAAAAAAACATGAAACGATGAAAAAGAAAGAAATTTTATTTGGACTCTTAGCACTGGGCATATCAACAACAACATTTGTGTCTTGCGAAGACGATGAAACACCCGACAAAACGGGAAAACTCACATTTACGGATGGTATTGAGTTGGTATTTGTAGAAGGCGGCACCTACAGGCAAGGCAGCGACGGATTGATTAAATCCGACGAAGCCCCGCAACACGATGTAACCCTCAGCGATTTTTATATCGGCAAATACGAAATCACGCAAAAGCAATACCACGAAATAGTAGGGAATTATCCGGCACTACCCCCTGCGACAGACGAAGGAGTGGGCGATAACTATCCCATCTACTATGTTACATTCGCTGATGCACTGGATTTTCTGGCAAAATTGAGTGCAAAATCGGGCAAAAGTTACCGCCTGCCAACTGAGGCAGAATGGGAATATGCCGCCCGCGGAGGAAAGAAAAGCAAGGGCTACACATACAGCGGCAGCAACGACCCGTATGCGGTAACCAAATACTACGGCTCTGCAGGCAACTCATGGGAAATCGGAACTTCTGTTGCTAACGAATTGGGTATCTACGACTTGACGGGCAATGTATATGAATGGACAAGCGATTGGTATGGCGCATACACCGCCGAAGCGCAAACCAACCCCACCGGTGCAACATCAGGAACACAGCGCGTGGCTCGCGGAGGCACATTTATCAACGTCCCAACAGGATTGCGCGTTTCGGCTCGCTACAAATATCCGGAAACAGCACAAGAAAAATTCTTAGGCATCCGCGTTGCGCATAGCGAAGCACAATAAAAAAATATTTTGCTGATATTCAGCGAGTTACGCCTGATTATTGGTGAGTTTTTGATAATTTGCTTGGAGAATTGAAATTAACTTCGTATCTTTGCAGTCAACATCAAGGACTGATTGATTAAACCCGGGATTTGTTATTCCGGAAAGTGAATCAATCAGTTTTCCTTTTTCCATGCGAGTCAATTTGTGGTCATAATAGCGTTCACCATTGCTCTGAACCGCAATGACCAAAAAATATATCCACTTAGCCCTGACATAAAATTTGGTTCGGAGGGTGTCATTTTTTTTCGAAAAAAAGCAAAAATATTTTGCTTTTTCAAAACTTTGCCGTACCTTTGCAGAAAATAAAACAATTAAATTATGCTACAAGCACAAGTATTAGAAGACGTTACGGGCATTCCAATGGGTGTTTTTATCCCGATGCCATTGTGGGAAGAGGTGAAAATTCAATATCCTGATATTGAAAATTATGATAATCCGTTGTCTCAGAGGGAAAAAAACTTTATAGATGACCGCTTAAATGCCGTTCATCAGCATCCCGATAGATTAAAGCCAATTGAAACCCTTTTTCAAATGTAATTGAATTATGTACACGGCACTTTACTTTGATGAAGTCAAAAACGACATCCAAAGCACTAAAGCATGGTATAAGGAACAGCAATCGGGATTGGACGAAAAGTTTGAGTTGTCGTTGAAGGCAGCGATTGCCAATATATTGAAAATGCCGTCTGCGTATGCCGTGCGCTATAAAAACGTGCGAATAGCCCATACAAAAATATTTCCGTACAATGTCCATTTCTATATAGATGACGAGAAAGAACAAATAGTCGTCATCGGTATTGTTCATAACAAAAGAATCAACGCGATTTTTCTTGATAGATAATTCGCAAAATTACTTAATGCTTTTCATGAGTGCCCCAGTTTGCGTTGGTCGAAGGGTGCTTTTTCTTTTTGATTAAAAAATATTTTGCTGATATTCAGTGAGTTATGATTGATTTGTCAAAAAACAGACCGTATAATTTGGATATTACAAATAAAAGCCGTACCTTTGCCACAGAAACATCAACTCGTGCACGTTGAGTAGTTAAAAATTGGATGGGGGTATCCCGATCGGAAAAGGGTTGCTAAATGGTAACTCTTTTTTTTATGGCAATATTTTTAGACCATGTTGCTCGCCTGATTGGCGATAAATTTTTGATTCAATAATATTAAAAGCCGGATTTTGTGCGTTTTTATCCAAAATGTACTTTGCTATCGGATACGCGGCAATATCAGCTATTTGCAAGCCTATAATATTTTCTTTTTTTTTATGGAACTCAAATTTTTTGAAATATTGTTTTATTTTTTCCGATTTAACAAAATAAGTGCCTCTGTCCAAGACTACGTTATAAAAATTCAATAGCGCAGTGTCCTCTTTTTTACCCCGACTTTCAGCATAGACGTGTAACTCAATATTTTTTTTATCTTGCACATCCAAAAAGGATATGGTTTTTTCCATGATAGACGAAAGCGATAATGCGTAAACGTTTCCGAAGCGACCATACTTTCTTATATAAGGCTCTTTCATAATGCTGCATGAAACAATTGTATAGCGGCTATTTTGCATTATAAAATTGATGTCTTCATAAAAAGATTTCTTAACTTGGATGTCAAACAATAATATCCCAAAATCTTTTTCACCTTTCCGAATGTCGCGCGAATGGAGAATAACCTCTTGATTGTTC
The DNA here is from genome assembly GCA_025996755.1 of Bacteroidia bacterium. Lineage (GTDB taxonomy): Bacteria > Bacteroidota > Bacteroidia > Bacteroidales > Azobacteroidaceae > Azobacteroides. The sequence goes on along the minus strand of BNTR01000011.1, from coordinate 26,978 downwards.
CAATATTTGTGCTTCATTTCAATAACTTTAGATACCATTTCGAGATAATCTTTTTCAGAAATGATAATACTACAAAGCGTAAATAGAGGAAATACAGCATTAAAATTTGCTAAATTTTGGTCTCCACATTCGTCTATAAATAGAAAATATTTCATTGATAGTTACAATTTAACAGATATTGTTTTTATAAGTTGGCGCAAAGTTAATACAAAATAAACACAAAAACAAATTAATTAAAAGGAACAGTAGTGCACCCTCCCAACCGCGTTGTTCGGAGGGTGTCGTTTTTTTCGAAAAGAAGCAAAAATATTTTGCTTTTTCAAAACTTTGCCGTACCTTTGCAGAAAATAAAACAATTAAATTATGCTACAAGCACAAGTATTAGAAGACGTTACGGGCATTCCAATGGGTGTTTTTATCCCGATGCCATTGTGGGAAGAGGTGAAAATTCAATATCCTGATATTGAAAATTATGATAATCCGTTGTCTCAGAGGGAAAAAAACTTTATAGATGACCGCTTAAATGCCGTTCATCAGCATCCCGATAGATTAAAGCCAATTGAAACCCTTTTTCAAAATCTGTAATTGAATTATGTACACGGCACTTTACTTTGATGAAGTCAAAAACGACATCCAAACCGCTAAAGCATGGTATAAGGAACAGCAATCGGGCTTGGACGAAAAGTTTGAGTTGTCGTTGAAGGCAGCGATTGCCAATATATTGAAAATGCCGTCTGCGTATGCCGTGCGCTATAAAAACGTGCGAATAGCCCATACAAAAATATTTCCGTACAATGTCCATTTCTATATAGATGACGAGAAAGAACAAATAGTCGTCATCGGTATTGTTCATAACAAAAGAATCAACGCGATTTTTCTTGATAGATAATTCGCAAAATTACACATTATTTGGGGATAAATTTTGTCGGCGAATCGGAAAATATACCACGAATGTGGTATTGCACAGTTCGCGCAAAAGCACTATCTTTGTGGCAATTTTATAACAATAAATATGAAAGCAATTAATGCAGCAATGATTGGATTAGGATTATTCACCGCGTGCACACCCTCTACGGGGCGGTTGCAGGACGGTGTTTGGCGCGGCGAGTTGGCTGTGTATGAGGGTCGGCAAGTGCCGTTTTTGTTTGAGGTGCAGCGCGCGGCAACGGATGCTGCCACCGTGACTTTGCTCAATGGCGACGAGCGCGTGCCGTTAACCGGTGTTCAGTATGTTGGCGACACGGTGCTTATTCCGATTGAAGCCTACGATGCCGTCATAAAAGCCACGGTGTCCGGCGACCGGTTGGAGGGGCTTTTTCTTAAAAATTACGTTGAAAACGATTTGGGCGTTGCGTTCAAAGCTCGACGAGGGGATGCCCCCCGCTTTGAGGTTTCCGCCCACCCGACCGCCTTTTCGCTCGACGGCAAGTGGGATGTGTTTTTTGGCGAAAAGGATGACGCAACGCGCAATGTGGGCATTTTCAAGTCCGAAAATCAAATCGTAACCGGCTCCATACTAACTAATTCGGGTGATTTGCGCTTTTTGGAGGGTGCTTTGACGGAGCAGGGCGTGGTGCTGTCGGCATTCAGCGGCTTGAGTCCCTACCTGATTGAAATCAATTTCACGGACGATACCTCGTTTGAAGGCACGTTTTATACCGCACGCAGTCAAACAAAATTGGTTGGCAAGCGCAACGAGCACGCCGCTTTGGACGATGCCTACAGTCTGGCGCAACTCAAAGCCGGATTTTCGACCCTGAGCTTTGCGTTGCCCAACACCGACGGACAGGTTATTTCGCTTAAAGACGAGCGTTACAAAGACAAGGTCGTGATTATATCCATTTTGGGCAGTTGGTGCCCCAATTGTTTGGACGAATTGGGCTTTTTGGCTCCCTGGTATGCTGCCAACAAAGACCGCGGCGTGGAAGTTATCGGGTTGGCTTTTGAACGAAAAAATGACTTGGAATATGCCACAAAGGCAATCAATCGCCTGAAAGAGCGGTTTGGCGTGGCGTATGAAATCCTGTTTGCCGGTCAGGCTAATGCCGAAACCGTCGCCAAGGTATTGCCCGAAGTGCAGAATTTTGGCGGCTATCCCACCACCATTTTCATCGACAAAACGGGGAAAGTGCAAAAAATACACACCGGCTACAGCGGACCTGCCACCGGCTTGTTTTATGAAGAGTTCAAAAAAGAGTTTAATGAGTTGCTCGACAGCCTGTTGAAATAAAAAATATAAATTTAAAAAATAAAAACAATGAAAAAAAGTTTATTATTATTGTCGCTCATCGCGTGTGCGTCTGCGGCATCGGCGAAAAATTTATCCATCACAGGTAGTGTGGAAAACGTGCAGTCGGGGCAGATTTATCTGCAAAAGTTTGAAAACAAAATGCTCCGCGTGATTGATTCGGCGCGAATCATCGACGGCAAATTCAAGTTTTCAAAAGACGTAGAACTGCCTGAGTTGTATGCCCTTACGGTGGATACGACTAAAAGTTCGTACCTCGTGTTTTTCGACGAAAATCCGGTATCCGTCAAGTTCAACACGGACAACTACTATGAAAAAACCGTGGTTACAGGCTCTAAATTGCAGGACCTGTTTGTCGCATACAAAAAAGATGCCCCTGAAGCGGTGGATGGATTTATTAAAGCACACCCCACATCTTTGGTGTCGGCGTATGTGCTCTATCGCGATTTTTCCTACCGGTTGTCGCCCGAAGAAATTTTGTCTAATATTCAGTTGCTGGACAAGTCTTTGCATAATACGCCTTACGTGAAAGTGCTCAACGAGTTGGTCGTAACCCTTCAAGCGGTTGGCGTAGGCAAAAAGGCACTCGATTTCACGGTGGACGACACGGAAGGCAATCCGGTCAAGTTTTCCGACCAATGGGTCAAAGCCGAATACACTCTGGTCGACTTTTGGGCAGCGTGGTGCGGTCCGTGTCGCCGCGAAAATCCCAATGTGGTGGCAGCCTACGAAGCGTACAAAGGCAAAGGCTTCACCGTCTTTGGCGTATCGCTCGACAAAAGCAAAGATGCGTGGCTCAAAGCCATCGAAAAAGACAATCTCACGTGGACGCACGTTTCCGATTTAGCCTATTGGGACAGTGCCCCCGCCAAACTATACGGCATACGAGCCATCCCAGCCAACCTTTTGATTGACAAAAACGGCATCATCGTAGCCAAAAACATCCGCGGCGAGGAATTGCACACTACATTGGAGCGGTTGCTGCCGTAAAAAATGCACAATTTGAAGATATAATCGCGCAAAAAGGGCTTTATTTTTATTTCTTTGTTCGTAACTTTGTGAAGTTAATTTTTATTTATTTATTAAATTCTAAAAAATATGAAAAAGAAACGAGGTTATTTCAAGTCAGCGATGCTCTTAGCCGCTGTCATGGTATTTGCAGGGGGGGGGGGTACAATCCCTGCGGGCTGAGGCTCCCCAAGAGGCTAACAACGCCGTTTCCGGCGTTGTTAGTGATGCGGATGGACCCATTATCGGCGCAAGCGTCGTCGAAAAGGGAAATCCAAGTAATGGTGTGTCAACCGATGTGGATGGAAAGTACACCCTGCGGGTGTCGCCCAACGCCATATTGGTTGTGTCTTATCTGGGTTATGCCAGCCTGGACGTTGCCGTAAGCGGCAGGACAACCATCAATGTTACGCTTGCCGAAGATGCCAAGGCATTGGAGGAAGTGGTGGTGATTGGGTATGGAACTACCCGCAAGCAGGACCTTTCGATGGCGGTTACTACCGTCAAGTTAGACCAGTCGATGAAAAGTCGTCCCGGCGCAGGAGTTGCTTCCGTATTGCAAGGAAAAGTTCCGGGGATGACGATACAGAAAGATGGTGGAGACCCTTTAAAAGGCGAATCCATCTCTATTCGTGGTAAAGGTTCCCGCGACAACGACAATGTTCTTTGGATAGTTGACGGTGTTCCCGGTGGCTTGTATAGTGTGGACGACATCGAAACTGTCACTATTTTGAAAGATGCTGCTTCGGCTGCTATTTATGGTTCACAAGTAGGGGCAGGGGGCGTACTTATTATCACGACAAAGAAAGCTCAAGCAGGCAAAACAAAAATAGAAGCGAATGTTTCTTATGGTGTGAAGAGTGCCTACAAATTGCCGGAAGTAGTTACTGCAGAACAATACATGCAAGTATGGGACGCTACTATCAAAACTTCCACTTCAGGAAGAACGCTTGCTGATGCTCAAAATCCTGATGCTTATCCTTATGGCAACAAGACACGCACCGATTGGGTAGATGAAGTGTTCCGTACGGCTGCAGTTCAGCACTATTCAGTATCGCTCTCCGGAGGTACTGAAACCCTCAAGACCTTCGCTTCTGTAGCTTTTGATAAAAATGACGGTATATTATTGAATACCTATTCTAAGGGATTGAATGCTAAGGTGCAATTGGATTACCAACCGGCTAAATGGATAAAAATATCCGAAAGAGGTGCTTTCTCTTCCAGCAATGGACAGGGTGATGTGGAAAACAGCTCTCACTCAGGGGTTTTGATGGCAGCTATCTTCTATCCTCGCTCGGCTACTGTGTATGAACACAATGCAGATGGTAGTATAGTGATGGATGAATATGGTAATAAAGTATTTGGTGGTACTTTCCCGGTAGCTAATCCTCAAGGTGTACTTTCCAGTTATGGTAACGTTCGCAATCCGGTGGCTTCTTTGCTGCGCTTGCGTCAAAATAGACCCAGTTATAATGTACATTCAACTTCCAGTTTAGAAATAAAGCCTATTGCTGCGCTTACCTTTCGTTCGGATTACACGGCAACTGTGGGTACCGGTCGTAAGGAATACTTCTACCCATCAGTATATGAACTTGGAGCAGCCGGTGACACTTCCAATGAGCGTGATGTCGAATCTTATTTGGATAACTCATGGTTATGGGAAAATACGGCATCTTATGCACAAGCCTTTGGTGAACACAGTGTTTCTGCCATGGCGGGCTATACTGCGAAATATTCAACAGGACGCAATAATAGAACTCATACCTATAATTTTCTTAAAGAGGATGAGCATTATGCAACACTTGGCAATGGCGAAAATTATGCCAAATCAAAACCGGAGGAAGGCATTTGGGAAGAATCAATGACATCTGCATTCGGACGTATAGGGTATTCATACAACGACCGCTACTTTGCTACGGGAAGTATCCGTAAGGATGCTACCTCTAAGTTAGCTCCGGAAAACAATTCAGGCATCTTCAACGCATTTTCTGCCTCTTGGAAGATTTCTTCCGAAGCGTTTTTTAATGTGCCGGCGATTAACTTGTTGAAGTTAAGAGGAGGCTGGGGACAAATAGGAAATGCGGCTTCTGTTGATAGATATTCCTACTTTGCTGCTTTGAAGGCTTCAGGTCAGATGACAATGGGTAATGATTATCATACTATCCAAGGTACGTATGTGGCAACTATTCCTAACCGTCTGTTGACATGGGAAAGCACTGAGCAAACCTCTTTTGGTTTAGATGCTTCTTTGTTGGACAATTCTTTAAGTATTACTATCGACTATTTTGATAAAATTACGCAAGATTTAATTGACACAAAGCAACTACCTCCTATGGCCGGTTATGACGACCAACCTAAAGGAAACACGGGTAAAGTGTCTAACAAAGGATGGGAGTTTAGTGCTGCTTATACGAAGACAGTAGGTGAAGTGACACTCCATATTTCCGGCAATTTAAGTACAGTTAAAAACGAAGTACTTGCATTTAATAATGGAAAAATGTATAATCATAGCGAGTCTGTGAATGGTGGAACTATGCAACCGCTTCGTTCGGAAGTAGGTCAACCATGGTGGTCATACAAATTGATTAAGACAGACGGTATCTTCCAATCACAAGATGAAGTAGATGCTTATACATGGAAAAACCCCGAAACAGGTGCTATAACGAAGATTCAACAGAATGCACAACCCGGCGACTTGAAGTTTATCGACTTCAACAATGATGGACGCATCAATGACGACGACCGTCAATATATGGGTAGTTATCTCCCCGATTTAACTTACGGATTCAACCTTGGTTTGGACTATAAAGGCTTTGATTTCAACGCTTTCTTCCAAGGTGTTGGTGGAACAAAGATATTCAATGGTTTCAAAATGATGGGTTTAGTGGGACGCTCTGCAAATTCGTACTTTTTAAAGGATGCCCTGAAATCTTGGACTTTCGACCACACTTCGGATATTCCTCGTTTAGCATTATTTGAAGACCCTAATAATAATTTCAATACGGCTTCTGATTTTTTATTGGAAGATGGTGCTTACCTTCGTTTGAAGAACGTGACGATAGGCTATACTTTGCCTAAATCTTTGATGTCAAAAGCAGGTATGAATACTATGGATTTACGTATCTATGCCAGTGCGGAAAATCTGCTTACTTTCACGAACTATACAGGATTCGACCCGGAAGTTGGTCGTCATGGATTAGATGCAGGTACTTACCCTGTGGCTCGTGCTTTTAACGTTGGTCTTAATCTTAGTTTTTAATTTTAATAATTATTAGATATGAAAAATATTATAAAAAAATATAGCAAAAGTTTGTTACTCGTTGTAGCCCTCTCGTTTGGGAGTTGCTCTTCCGATTTCTTAGAACATCAAAAATATGGACCGGGAGATTCGGAAAGTTTCTGGAACACAGAAGCTGATCTTGGTAAAGCATTAGATGCTTTCTATACCTATACCAACAGTGAAGAAACCACGGGTCGTGGTCACTATTGGTATGAAAACTGTAGTGATAATATGGTGACAGGACGTACCAATGCATCGCCGGACCGTATGAAAAACTTCCAAGGAGGCACCACTGAATCTTATGTTCACACTTTTTGGAACGAAATGGCTAAGGTGATAACAAAAGCCAATGACGTATTGCGTTATGTGCCTAAGATGGATGCTGTTTCTCAACCGGTGAAAGACAATGCCCTGGGTCAGGGTTATTTCTTCCGTGCTTATGGCTATTTGTGGATAGCACCTTGGTATGGCGACACTCGTAATGGTGGTATTCCAATCGTTACCGAATTAACGACGGTGGACGAATTGGATGCTCCCCGCCCTGCTTCCGTATTGGACAACTACGACATGATTATTGATGACTTTCGCAAAGCAGGTGAACTGCTTCCTTCCTGGTCACAATTAACTCAAACAGAATGGGGTCGTCCTTACAAAACTGCTGCTTGGGCTTTTGCTGCACGCGCGGCTCTCTATGCAGCCCAATTTGATGAAGCAAAATATTATCCTATCGTGATAGAGATGTGTGATAAGATAATAAACTTGACGGGTGCCGACAAACGGGAATTGCATTATTTGGCAGCCAATCACAACTTTTCCGATAAAGCAAAAAATTCTTATGGTCTGCCGGCAACAAACTACTCCGACCTTTTCCGTATAGAGAACAACTTCTCTGAAGAGTTTATCTACTCAATTATGGGTGGTATTACCGGAGGTCCCAAATTTCATGGAATGAGTTTTGATATGGATGGATTTGGCGGCTACAATAATTGGGGTTATTATACTCCTACGGCTGAACTTTACGAAGCATTTGAACCGGGTGATACTCGTCGTGATGCCATTATCATGGCTCCCGGTCAACGGATTCTTCATCCTTCAGGTACAGGGAGTTTAGAAAATCGAGAAGTTTGGTATCTTGTGCCTGCAAATGCTCCTGAGCGGGCAGCTGAAGGACTCACAGCATTAGGCTCAGCCTCGAGCAGTCCAACGCACTTGGTTAATCGTAAGATGCACTCTATCTATGAAGTAGAAGGTGGCTATGGCACCGTGTATAATACCAGTGGTGATAGCCCGTATGGTCGCCTGAACTGCATTGTGATGCGTTATGCTGATGTCCTGTTGATGAAAGCGGAAGCGTTGATTTGGACAAAAGGCGAAGGTGATGCAGATGCCAAAGCGTTGCTGAATCAGATTCGTAAACGTGCCGGTTTACCCGAAGACAGTCCGGCGACGAAAGCGGCTTTGAAGAATGAACGCAGATGCGAGTTGGCTTTTGAATTTATGCCCAGCCGTCATCTTGACTTGGTTCGCTGGGGAGATGCTAAGGCGATTTATGCACAACCTTTACATGGTTATGCCGTTAAGTGGAAAACGGTGGATGATAATCCTTGGGTGTTCGACCCGTCAGAAAAGATTGAAGTATGGCAGGCACGTACTTTCGACCCTGTTAAGAACCAGGTTTTCGCTATCCCGCAATCTATCATTTCTAAGAGTGATGGCATCTTGAAGCAAAATAAAGATTATTAATGAATAAATAATATAGATATGAAAACGAAATATTTGATATGTAATTTAGGCATTCTTGCAATGGCGTTGTGCCTGTCGGGATGCGCAGAAGAAAGTCTGAAAGACCTCTTGGTGGACCAACCGGTAACTATCGTGATTGGCAACAAGCGAATACTTACGGTTAATTCTATTCCGGAAGGAGTTAGCATACCTCAAAGTGAAGTGAAGTGGTCATCTGAAAATCCATTGATTGCTATCGTAAATGATTTTGGATTAATGGAAGCGGTGGAAGCGGGAAGCACCAATATTCTTGCTTCTTACAATGGAATTACTAAAACTATTCCGGTGACAGTAACAGACCCCATCATTCTTCCCCCAAGAAAGGCTTCATGGCTCTTTGATGACCCGGGTGATTTGTTGAAATCAGAGATACCGGGTGCATCGTTGACGTATGCGAAAGGTGGTGGTGGAAAGGCTAATCTTTGTCCTTTTGAAGTTCCAACGTTGGATATTAGTGGATTTTCTGCGGTAGCTGGTCCCCAATCCGGCAATGGTGCTATTAAAGTGAAAATAGGTTATTCTCTACTTGTAGACCACGGTATTGCACCTAATGGCGGTGGAAGCAGGGTCAATGAATATACTCTTATGTGGAATCTTAAGTATTTAGATGGACCAAGAGTTGATAGTTGGAAAGCTTTAACACAAACAAATCCTGTTAATAACGGAGATGCAGATCTTTTCATTAACAACAAAAATACCGGTGGTGGACCTAATGTTGGCTCATCAGGCGATTTGTTAGTGGTAGATACTTGGCACACACTTGTAATTTCATGTAAAGGCGGTCCGGATGGTTACATGAGAGCGTTCTTAAATGGAACCCAGATAGGTGAGAGAACGACTGGCGATCTGACAACTGTCGACAATGAAAGAAGTACTTTTGCACCTACTTTCCTGCTTTTTGCAGATGGTGACAACGACGACCCTGTTGAAGAAGCAGAATTTGATGTAGCGGAATTTGCCATGTGGGATACGGCACTTGATGCACAACAAGTAAAGAAATTGGATAGGTTGCTTGGTAAGGGCATTCGCCCATAGTGAAAGATTGAGTGGAGGGCACCTGCAAGGGTGCTCTCTTTTTTATTGGGTGCACGACAAATTTCCCATTTCTCTAAGCAGCCATTTTAATGCAGTTGAGGAGTTTTTGTTGTTGCTTACTGCAAAAAGTAGCCCTGAGATTAAGGATTTGCTGAGCCTCTGTTAGCGTCCACCGTTGACCTTAGTCATCACATGCCGTTTGCTTACCTGAACGTCCCCTAATGAGGTTTGGAGTTTTTTTTTGATTCTTACTTCTGGGAACACATCCCAACGAGGCTTGAAAACTGCGTGTACCTACCCGACGAAGGGTTTTTACAAAACTCGCTTCGTAATCGAAACCATTATCTGAGCAGTGCCCGGTGGCTAACCATTGGTCTATATGGTGAAAACGCTTTGTGAAAAGGAAAATAGGGGAAATTTGTTGTGCACCTGGCTGAATTGTGATTTTTTGTACCTTTGCGCTCGATATTGGGAAAAAATAATTTTAAAAAATGTAATTATGAAGACATAAAAAAATGCGATAATACGCACATTTTAATTGGAAAAGCGTTTCGCTTGCATCTGGTTTCATGAAATCTAGACAATTTCAAAACTGCCGGTGAGTAAAGTGACGACGCTCACGCCGTTCGGCGCGAGCTTTACTCATTCTTATTTGGCAGTTTAGGTAGTCTAGAACCTCATGAAACCGATAAAGAAAAATATATGAGTTTGTCCGCGCTTTTTTATGTGTGTATGTGAGTAAAATGGGCAAAAAATAATAAACATTTTAAAATATAAAAAGCATGAAAATAAAAGGATTAAAATTAGTACAAAATACTATTGCTCTACGCCGTAATGAAACGACGCGCTCGGAGGCAGTTGCCTATTTTATAAGAGGCATTGCTCGCGAATTAAGATTTTTCCCCGGCTTCTTTGCCCAACTTTACTCGCAAAAATTTCAAAAGAGGAAAGAAATCGAAACTATCGCTTACAAAGTCAAGCATACCGGTTTGTTGCTAAATAGTTACTTAAAGAACAATGGCAAAGAATCCTATTTTGATTTTAATGGTGCAAAATTGCCGGATGTTTCAAAGGATGCGGAAAAACTATATATGCTTGGTTGGGTTTATGACGATGTGTTCTTGTTTCCTTGCTTCTTGCACGACAATTACGACAGTCTGTTAGTCCGTTATATGGATGGATACCTGCGGGAAGGTCCCTACGGTTATGTGGATGGGGCTTTTGATGTAACGGTCAAAGAAGGTGATGTGGTCATTGATGCCGGTGCGTGGATTGGCGATTTTAGTGCTTATGCAGCCTCCAAAGGGGCATCTGCGTATGCTTTTGAGCCGATAGAAGAAACGTTTCAATGGTTATGCAAAACGCGAGATTTGAACACAGGGCAGATTCATCCAATAAAAAAGGGACTGGGAAGCAGTGAGTGTGAATTAAATATGACAATGGTTGCAGGAAACAGCGCGGGAAATCGGGTTCATACTAAGGATGATAAGGGGGTTAGTTTTGAGAAAGTTGAAATTACAACACTGGATAAGTTCGTCGAAGAAAACAAATTGACGCGCATCGATTTCATCAAAGCGGATATAGAGGGTGCCGAGCGCGATATGTTGCGCGGAGCAACGAAGGTCTTACAAAAATTTGCCCCAAAATTGGCAATCTGCACCTATCATTTGCCGGACGACCCCGAAGTGTTGGAAAAAATCATTTTGGATGCCAACCCCAATTATAAAGTGGTGCACCTTCGCCACAAATTGATGGCGGCGGTGGTATAAAATGGCAGTTAAATGACATCGCGGCAGTGTTAGTCACAAATATCCGTCAAAAAATCATAAAGCGGATTAAGAGGCGCAATTTGGGCTTCCAGTTGGGCTACTAACTCGTTGGAATAGAACGTCTTGCCGATAGGCAGGCTTTTGTGCAGCCAAAGCCCTTTGCGCTGTATCCACGGCTGAAAGTATGCCTCTAATTCATTGGGAATCGGGCGTTTGTAGGCATCGCCGCCCATTTCAAACTGGTGCTTGCCGAGCAAATCTTTCGTGATTTGTTTGAAATGTTCGGGGGCAAATTGGATTGCTTCGCGGTATGCTGTCATCGTTTTGGCTCCGGCGTTGAACATTCCCATGCCGAAGCTGATGCCTGTTTTGCCGATTTCCAAGTAAAATCCGGGGAATGTTGCCCACGCCGAGTCGTCGCTGTGGGGGAATGGGCGTTGAAAACTTATCCACATGTGCTCCTTGTAGGGCGTTTTGTCCTTTGAAAAGCGGATGTCGCGGTAGATGCGCGACACCATTTTGGCGGGATTCAAGAGCATTTCGGCATCCATCGCGTAGAAAAACGGCGACAACGCCAATGCCAGAGCCTTCAGCGGCTCCAGCACCTGCGTTTCGTAAACCTTTTTGTTGGCATCAAACCACGGCTTGTGGTTGTTGTCATACAAGTCCCTGAAAAATTGGAATGTTTCGGGGCTGAAGCCTGTGAATGGTTGCGTTTTATTGCTCATATCCCCAGTGATTGGCGCACGGCAGCGATTTTTTCATTGGCAGCCGCCTCCGCCTCCGCGATGTTGTCGCGCGAATGGACTTGCCCCGTCACTTCGATGTAAAACTTGATTTTCGGCTCGGTGCCCGACGGGCGAATAGACACTTTCGTGCCGTCTTCGGCAAAATATTGGAGCACGTTGGACGTGGTGGGCATATCGAGCGTAACGTGCTCGTTTTCAGCCACATCGTAGCCCGTTTGTTTGACAAAATCCTTGATGAAAAAGATTTTTGAGCCTGCCAACTCCTTCATCGGATTTTCGCGAAAACTTCTCATCATCGCGTCGATTTCTTCCGCGCCCGATTTGCCCTCTTTCACGACGGATATGCCCACTTCCTTTGAGTAGCCGTATTCGACATAGATGTCTTGCAGCAAATTATAGACGGTTTTGCCCTTGTCGGCAGCCCACGCGGCGATTTCGGCGAGCAGCATACACGCAGAAACGGCATCTTTGTCGCGCACAAAATCTTCCGCCAAAAAGCCATAACTCTCTTCGCCACCGCCAATGTAGGTGCGTTTGCCCTCGTTTTGCTTCATAATATCGGCAATCCACTTGAAGCCGGTGTAGACGTCGTACATTTTGACGCTGTTTTTCTGCGCGATTTTTTTTACCAATTCCGTTGATACAATGGTCTTTACGATATATTCGTTGCCTTTCAGGCGACCCAATTCCTGCCAGCGCGTGATGAGGTAATAGAAGAAAATCAGCAGCGTTTGGTTGCCGTTGAGCAGCACAAACTCGTTTTTGTCGTTGCGCACAGCCGCCCCCACGCGGTCGGCATCCGGGTCGGAAGCCATAACCAAATCGGCACCCTGAGCAATGGCTTTTTCGACCGCCATTTTCAGCGCAGCCGCCTCTTCGGGGTTGGGCGATTTCACGGTCGGGAAGTCGCCGCTAATCACGTTTTGCTCGTCCACAGAGATGATACTTGTGAAGCCCAACGCCTTTAAAGCCTTTGGAATCAGCGTGATACCGGTGCCGTGAATGGGTGTGTAAACAATTTTAATGTCGTTGTGCTTCCGAATTGCCTCCCTGTCGAGCGTTACCACTTCCAACAAGTCGCGGAGATAGTCGCTATCTATCTTGTCGTCAAGCAGTTGAATCAATTTCGGATTGCCCTTAAATTGGATGTCTTTTACGGACGACACCTTATTTACTTCGCCGATGATATTTTTGTCGTGCGGTGCAATCACCTGTGCGCCATCGTCCCAATAGGCTTTGTAGCCGTTATATTCCTTCGGATTGTGCGAAGCCGTGATACATATCCCGCTCTGACAGCCGAGTTTACGAATCGCGTAGCTGATTTCCGGCGTGGGTCGCAAGTCGGGAAACAGATACACCTTGATGCCATTGGCAGAGAAAATGTCGGCAGATTTTTCGGCAAACAGTCGGCTATTGTTGCGACAGTCGTGCCCAATCACCACGCTGATTTGCGGCAGTTCGGCAAACTCTTTCTTCAAATAGTTCGCCAACCCCTGCGTGGCAGCCCCCACAGTGTAGATATTCATCCGGTTGGAGCCTGCGCCCATAATACCGCGCAGCCCGCCCGTGCCAAACTCCAAATCCTTGTAAAACGCCTCAATCAACCCCGTAGCATCGGGATTGTCCAGCAACGCCTGCACCTCCTGCCGAGTCTTAGCGTCATAATCATTTGCTAACCAAGCCTTTGCCTTGCCTTGCACCTGCTTCAATAATAAATTCTCTTCCATAATCATCTAAAAATTTTAATGGTGCAAAGGTAAGAAAAATTTTGCAAATCCGAAAATAATATCTACCCTGTCAGAATTTTTAACATTTAACATAAAAAATTTGGATATGTAAAAAATAATATGTACTTTTGCCGCCGATAGTTTTTATTCATAAATTAAAAAAAATAATCGTATGAAAAACAAATTCTTAAGAAACAGCTCATTTGCGTTGCTTTTGTACGGCGTAGGGGTCTGTACGGGGGGGGGGGTACAGTCTTTGCGGGCTGAAAATCCCCAAGAAACTAAAATCGCCGTAACAGGCGTGGTGTCCGATGCGGATGGTCCGGTCATTGGAGCCAGTGTGGTCGAGAAAGGCAGTCCGGGCAACGGAACTGCCTCCGATGTGGACGGGAAATACACCCTGCGGGTGTTGCCCAACGCCACATTGGAAATTTCTTATCTGGGTTATGCAACCCAGGAAGTGCCCGTGAACGGGCAAACAACAATCAATGTTACTTTGTCGGAAGATGCCAGCCAACTCGAAGAGGTGGTGGTTGTCGGTTATGGCACACAGAGAAAGGTGAACCTGACCGGTGCGGTTTCTACTGTGGATTCCAAAGCGTTGAGTAGCCGACCGATACAGAACGTATCCGGGGCACTTCAAGGTTTGATGTCCGGTGTAACCATCCAATCGGGCGAAGGGCGACCCGGTCAGGATGGCGCAACCATCCGCGTGCGCGGTGTGGGAACGCTCAACAACGCCAGCCCCTACATCCTGATTGACGGGGTGGAGAGCGGCACGATAAATGCCATCGACCCAAGCGACATCGAAAGCATATCGGTGCTCAAAGATGCGGCATCGGCGGCGATTTATGGTTCCAAAGCTTCTAACGGGGTCATCCTGATTACCACCAAACGAGGCAAAGAAGGCAAGTCTGTGGTTTCGTACAACGGATTTTATGGTGTTCAGACGGCAACGAAATTAGTAGAACGGTTGAGTTCCTACGACCAAGCCCGCCTGTACAACAGAGCATTGACGGAAGATGGACAACCGGCGCGATTCACCACTGATGACCTTCAAAAGTTCAAGGACGGCTCCGACCCTTATGGGCATCCCAATACCGATTGGTACGGACTTGGCTTTCAAACCGGCTACCAGCATCAGCATAATGTGAGCGTGAGCGGTGGCGCAAAAAATATGAGTTATCAGGCATCGGTGGGCTTTTTGCAGCAGGAAGGTATTTTGAGAAATGCAGAGCGGCAGCAGTTTAACGGGCGCACCAATCTTGACTTCAAGATTTCGGAAAAACTCTCTGCAAGGGTAAATATGGCGTACATCAAAAACGACTACAAAGACCCTGTCACGAGCTATGCACCGGGCACCAGCAGCGACCAAGTTATTCGCCAACTCAACATCATTGCGCCGTGGATTGTCAACAAAGATGCAGACGGCAACTACGGGACGATGTCCGATGGCAATCCTATAGCATCGCTTGACCTCGAGCAAACAGTGGACAGATATGACCAAAACTTTACAGGTTTGGTTGCCGCTGATTATTTGATTACAGATGGGCTGAAACTTACGCTACAAGGCGCATATATCGGCAATATTCAACACTTTAAGATGTTTGTGAAGGATATTCAGTATAATCCGAGCAAATATTACGGTCCAAATTCACTCGATGAGCGGTTTTATCTCTGGAACCGCACCAACTTTGATGCTTTGCTCAACTACGACAAACAATTTGGCGTGCACGGCGTGAAAGTTCTGGCAGGTTGGCATACGGAAAAATACAATTACAGTGAAAACACTATGGGGCGCAAAAGTTTCCCAAACAACGACCTCACGGATATGGATGCCGGTGCTGAATCTACACGAACAAACGGCGGTTTCACCCGCGAGTTGGCGATGCTGTCGGGCTTTGGGCGTGTCAATTATGACTATGCCAACAAATATCTGTTGGAAGCCAACATCCGCGCTGATGCTTCCTCTCGCTTTTCGCCCAAACACCGCTGGGGATATTTCCCATCGTTTTCTGCCGGATGGCGTCTTAGCGAAGAAAGTTTTATGGAAAGCACACACGATGTGCTGTCGAATCTGAAAATTCGCGCCTCTTGGGGTTTGCTTGGTAATCAGGATGCGCTGGACGATTACTATCCCTATATGAGCACTTACAATCTTGGTGGCTCTTATATGTTTGGCGGCAGTTTGGGAAGCGGTTACTATCAGAGTACTTTTCGCAAGGAAGACATCTCATGGGAAAAATCCCGCACCTATGGCTTCGGCATAGATGCAACCATCATTGAGCACGTGAATGCGTCGATAGACTATTACGACCGCGAAACGACCGACATTATCATGGATGTGCCCGCGCCCGCAGAATTTGGACTCGGCACCTATAAGGATAATGTAGGCTCTATGAGCAACCGTGGCGTGGAATTAAGTCTCGGCTACAACAACAAGTGGGGCGATTGGAGTTTGCAGGCTACCGGTAATTTTGCATACAACAAAAATGAGATATTGGCGTTGAGCGGCGTAAAGCAAATCATAAACGACAACGGTTATCAAATCAACAGAATAGGTGAAGCCATCTCATCGTATTATGTGTATCAAACGGATGGATTTTTCCAATCGCAAGGCGAAGTGGATGAATTTACCGCCAAATACAACAAAGCCAACGGCACAACGATGTTTGGCTACGATTTCAAACCGGGCGACATCCGCTATGTAGATAGCAATGGGGATGGCAAAATCAATGCGGACGACCGCGTGCTGTGCAACTCCACCAATCCGGTTTACACTTTCGGGCTGAACACAACGGTGGGCTATAAAGATTTTGACCTCTCGTTGCTGTTTTCCGGAGCTGCCAAGCAGTCGCGGATTTTCACGGAAGAGGCATTTGGCGACTTCCGCGGCGATGCCACTCACCCGTCAACTGCCTGGTTGGATGCGTGGACACCCGACAACACCGATGCCTCCATGCCTCGTGTCACAAATGCAAGACGTTCCAACAACTCTGCACAGGACATCCGGTCAACATTCTGGCTGCAAAACACAAGTTTCCTGCGTTTGAAAAATCTGCAATTGGGCTACAATGTGCCGTCGCAATGGCTGGCTAAGGCAGGTATAAGCAAGTTGCGCGTGTATTATTCGGTAGAAAATCTGTTTACCGTGGATAACATGCCAATCAATATTGACCCGGAAATCACCAGTGCCCGCTCATCATCGTATCCGCTGATTAGGACACACTCGTTTGGTCTCAATTTGACATTTTAACAGTAATAATTAAATAAAAAATATACAAATATGAAAAAGATAATATATAGTTTAGCAGTTTTACTGCTATGCGGGTCGTGTTCCGATTTTCTGGACACCATTCCCAAGGATGCTTTGTCACCGGCAACCACTTGGCAAACAGAGAGCGATGCGGAGAAATTTCTCACCGGCTGCTACCGCGATTGGCTCTGGGGAGAAGAGTTTTTCTTCCTCGACTGCGCCTCAGACATTGGCTTTAATTTTCACGAAGAAGGTTCGGGCTATCAGCCAACGGGCAATGGCAGTCTGACAGCCGGCGCAACAGTAAACTTCTACAATTTTACCCGCATTCGCAAGGTGCTTACTTTTTTGGATAACATTGATAGAATCCCTTTTGCCAATGAAGCAAAACAGAAGGATATGATTGCACAAGCAAAAATTATCCGTGCCTACGACTACTTCAAAATGAACTTTTGGTATGGTGGAGTACCCATCATTGCCTTGTTTGCAGGCGGCGATGAGGCAAAAGTGTCTCGCAAAACGGAAGCAGAGGTAAAACAGTATGTGTATGACGAAATAGATGCTGCCTTGCTTGACATTAACGCTACGCCCGCAGCACGCGGACAAGTAGCCAAGGGCGCGGCTCTGGCTCTCAAAATGCGCTCTGCGCTCTATTGGGGCGACTACCAACGCTCTCTGGATGCCGCCAATGCTATTAAAGCCCTTGGTCAGTATGAACTGGATGCCGATTTCAGCAATGTGTTTACACTTGCCGGCAGAGATTCCAAAGAAATCATTTTGGCTGTTCAGCACGAAAAAAACCTCTCCGATGAGTGGATTGTTACAGTGCCGAACAACGGCGATGGCGGCTGGTCGTCCCTTGTGCCTACGCAAAATTTGATTGACCTCTACGAGATGAGTAGCGGACTAACCAAAGAAGAAACCGGCTCCGGCTACGATGCCACGCATCCGTTCAAAGGTCGCGACCCGCGTATGGCAATGACGGTGCTGTATCCCGGACAGGATTGGGCAAGCAGTTACAATGGCGTATTGAACACCCTTGAAACCCTTTTGCCCGATGGGAACAAAAACCCCAACCATCCTTCTTCGGCTGCCAACAGTTCCAAAACGGGTTTGACGTGGGCAAAATATGTGACACCGATAGAGCAATACGAAGACGACCTGTATTCCACCAGCACCTGTTATATTGTGTTCCGCTATGCAGAAGTTTTGCTCACCAAAGCAGAAGCCGAAAATGAACTGACAGGACCATCAACAGCAGTGTATGATGCCTTAGATGAGGTGCGAACTCGTGCCGGAATGCCGCCGGTTGACAAAACGAAATATGCCACAAAAGAGGCATTGCGCGAACTTATTCGCCGCGAACGCTCGGTGGAACTTGCCGGCGAAGGACATCGCCGCGCCGACATCGTGCGCTGGAAAGACAGCTCCGGCAAAATGGTCGCCGAAACAGTGCTAAACAAACCATTGACCCGCATCACCGGCACCATCAACTACAGCGAGCCGGACCCCGAACTGCGGGCGGTGGTAGGTACGGAAACAGAGCAAATAGAGCCGCGCAAATTTGTCGTTGCCAATCGCTATCTGCCGTTCCGCCAAGGCGACTTGGACAAAAATCCACAGTTGGAACAAAACGATGGATATAAATAGTTAATTTGCACATACAAATAAGAAATTGAAAGTGAGTCGCCCGTGTGTGTGCGGCTCACTTTTTTTTACAAACGGGGGATAGTTATCAAATTATTTCATATATTTGCAGAAAATTAAAGAACAATGGAAGAAACAATGGAAAAAATAGGCTTGGTGCTACTCATTTTGCTTGGCGTGTACATCGTCATTCGGTTGTTGAATTGGGGCTACAAATGCCTCAAAGAGGTGTTGGACAGTAACAAACAGCGGCTTTTTAAGCCGGTTTACATCAAAGGTTATCCGCTTTTGAGCCTTTCCGGCGAGGAAAAAATCGTCTTTTTCTTTCTTGATGTGTTGCGCTGGGTGCTGGTCGCCATTCTGCTGTTTATCGCCGCCGGCTTGACTTTCAGCATTTTTCCGCAGACGGAGGGGGTGGCGATGACGCTTTTTTCGTACATCTGGGACCCGCTTAAAAAGATTGGTCTCAGCATTGTCGATTTTATTCCGAATGTGTTTGTCATCATCATCATTTGGTTTATTTTTCGCTATCTCATCAAGGGCGTGGGCTATTTGGCGGATGAAATTACTACCGGGCGACTGAAAATCACCGGTTTTTATCCCGACTGGGCGCGACCGACGTATGTCATTATCCGTTTTATTTTGAGTGCGCTGATGGTGGTGATGATTTGGCCCTCTCTGCCGATGTCGTCCTCGCCGATTTTTCAGGGGATGACGGTTTTTGTGGGCGTGATAATGTCGTTTGCATCCGGTCCGGCACTCGGCAACCTGATTGCGGGCATCCTCATCACCTATATGCGCCCATTTCAGGTGGGCGACCGCATCCAAATCAACGATACGATTGGCAACGTGGTCGAAAAAACGCCGATTGTGACCCGCCTGCTCACAACTAAAAATGAGATTGTTACCATTCCAAACACCAGTATTATGGCGGCACAAACGACCAATCTCAGCGAATCGGCACGCGAGGGGGGGCTGATTCTTCACCTGAATGTTACGTTCTGCTACGATACCCCCTGGCGGACGGTGCACGAACTGCTGATTGAGGCTGCCCTCAAGACCGCCGATGTGCTGCACGAGCCGGCTCCGTTTGTACTGGAAGTCGGTTTTGGCGATTTTTATGTGGAATACGAAATAAATGTCTATATCGCCGATGCCGACAAAACCAATGCCGTGACGTCCGATTTGCGCAGCAATATACAGGACGCATTCCACACGGCGGGCATTTCTATGACCTCGAAACACTATCTTAACACAACATTAACGCAACATTAACATAACGTTAAGATTGCGTAAACATAACGTAAACAAAAAAATAACACAACGTTAAGAAAAAGATAACATAAATCTTGATAGAGAACTCAAAATTATGTTGTAATTTTGTCGCGACAATTAGTATTACAAATTTCTTAACATTTTACAATTATGTCTGTAAACAAAGTTATTTTGATTGGGCACGTGGGCAAAGACCCGGAAGTGCGCCATTTTGAGGGCGGAAACGCCGTGGCAAATTTTTCTCTGGCAACCACCGAAAGGGGTTATACCGCCGCCAATGGCACGCAGGTGCCCGACAGTACCGAGTGGCACTCCATCGCGCTGTGGCGCGGGCAAGCCCTTTTTGCAGAAAAATACATCCGCAAAGGCGCAAAAGTGTACGTCGAGGGACACATCAAATCGCATTCCTACACCGACAAGCAAAACGTGGTGCGCTACGTTACCGAAATCGTGGGCGAAAGTGTGCAACTGCTCGACCGCAAGCAGGAAGGCGAAACAAGACCTTTGGAACAACCGCCCCTGTCGGAACTCCCGCCCTTAGACAACCCCTCCAAATTGCCCCCATTGGAGCAAATGAAAGACGATTTGCCGTTCTAAGCAATGAATTACAGAAACAGCACCGCCTCATTGCCCATATTAAAAAGCAAATCAATGATGCTGAGGTTGGGCTGGAAGCCGTAGCGCGAGGCAAAAACCTGATAGTAAGGCTTGAAATCGGCGGTTACAGGCGGCTTTTTGGGGTGGATGGCTTCGCGCAAATCCAATTCGCCCGCCGTGGCGACTCTGTATTCGGAGGAGTGCGTGATGTGCAGGGGATTGCCGAGCAATGAGCAAACCAACTGCTGCAACCGGTCGTTAAAATCGACCAGAAAACCCTGCTTGGTTGCATAAAACGGATGAAAATCATCGGCGTAATATTCAAAAAACGGCGAGGAGCGGTAGGCAGACACAATCGCGTTCCAATGCAAATTGCGCCAATTGTCGTACTCGGCAATCCGAATGTCGCGCGTCAAGCATTTGGTCGTGGCGGGCTTCTCAATCGGGATGCTCAGCGTCTGCAGACCGTTGGCTGTGGCAATAACGCACCGGTTACGAAAGGTTTGCTTGACATAATTATCCCCACCCTCAATAATCACGGAAGAAGCCCGATTAAGTTGCCTGTAGTAGTCAATCGGTGCCAGATAAGCCGACGAAAGGAGCACCATATTATTATTGCACGAGCGAATTGACCGTCCGGAACAACCGATTCCAGCGGATTTTGCCGCTAAACCAGCCCTTGTCTTTTTCCAGCGACAGAAGAATGAACACCGGCGTGCCCACAACGTGGTCTTCCGGCACAAATCCCCAATAGCGGGAGTCTGCCGACTCGTGGCGGTTGTCGCCCATCATAAAATAATAGTCCATCAGGAAAGTGTAACTGCTTGATGGAACGCCATTTATGAAGACTTTCTCGCCGTCGCAGCGCAGATTATTGCCTTCATAATTCACGATGCAACGGCTATACAGCGCGATGTTTTCGTCGTTGAGAGCAATCGTCGCGCCCTTTTTGGGAATCCACAACGGACCAAAATTGTCGCGCGACCAGCCCGTGTCATAATCGTAGGGGTAGGTTTTGTCGCCTACATCGGACGGCAAAATGGTTACAGAGAGTGCCCAGCCGCTTTTTTGCAACAAATCGTGCGCCTCCTGCGTCAGCGGCATACGGTCGTAGAGGGGGTGCTCCTGCCCCTCTTCGTCGGACACCCAAAACAGCCGCTGGCGGTCGGCTTTGTTCACGCCCAATTCCTCAAACTGCTTCTGAGAAAGGGGATTTTTCGCCACCACGGTGTAGTCAAACTGCAATTTTTGGGGATTAGGCAACGCCTCGCCGTTGATATACACTTGATTGTCAATGATTTGCAACGATTCGCCGGGCATCCCAATCAGCCGCTTCACGAAATTTTCGCGACGGTCAACGGGGCGATACATAATTTCGCCAAAATATTTGGGATGCGAATTAACTACCTCCCAGCCATTTACATCCACCAGACGGTAATAATCGGGATTTTGTTGCAGGAAAGCAATCGTGTCGCCCGCCGGAAAACTGAACACGACAATGTCGTTGCGCTTCATCGTCGTCAGCCCCGCCAGCCGCTTGTAGTTCCAATGCGGCTTGTCTAAATACGATTTGCCGCCAATAAACGGTAACGTGTTGTGAGCCAGCGGGAAAGCAATCGGCGTGTTTGGTACGCGCGGACCATAATTTATTTTGCTCACCACCAAATAGTCGCCCACCAGCAAACTTTTTTCCAGCGACGAAGTAGGTATCTGATAGTTTTGCAGGACAAAAATATTTATCAAATACACCGCCACCAATGCCCACACGATGGTATCGACCCAACTCATCACCTGCCGCGCCACCGGATTTTTCAATTCCTTCCACCAGCCCCAAGGGATGAACCTCGTAACATACATATCAAACACCACCGGCAGCCCAATCATCAGCCACCAGCACCCTGTCCAAGCCACAAAAAAGCCGTACAGATGGCACCACACAAGGGCTTTAACCCAATCAGAATGCCTGACAGATTTCACCAACTTGATACTTTCAATTATTTTATTACTCATATTCTGTCATTGCGGGCTTGACCCGCAATCCCTGCATCAAAATTCGTATTCAAAACCAACGGTAAATAACCCCCCGCTTGCGGTGGCACCATGAAACTTATTAACACCTACTCCAAAATTAGTTAGTTTCCTATCATCTTCTGTGAAAGATGTTGAAGCCAAACCAATGCTCAAAAAGTTCACCCTGGATATCAATTTTATATGGTGCGACAACGAATATTTCAACACAGGTGCAAATTGCACGGAAAAAGTAGTACTCTCCTCTGTCTTTACTCCATATCCAAGAACCACCTGCGCCCAAACACTAAATTTGTCTGCGCTCAAACATTCGTAGCGCGCATAAGGAGCAATTTCCCATCCACTTTCTTGTTTGTCATGAGTGCCCTCTTTTTTAGTCACTTTATCAGCATCAAATTCATAACCAAATTCAAGACCGACTTCAAACTTTTCGCTTAACGCAAAACCTAAATCAGGCGCAACCATTAGCGCAGTTTTCGTTGTTTTTTCGAAACCTGTAAGCTCTTTCGTGAACTCGTCCGTGCTTGTAGAATAGCCCAGAGAACCGCCAACATAAAATTGAGCACTCGCCGATACAGTACCCAGTACTGCCACAGCCATAATCAAAATAAATTTTCTCATGAAAAAAATAATTATTTAATTTAATATTCGGCGACAAAGGTAAACATTTTTTTTCTGACATCAAAATTTCAATAAATCAGCCATTGTCAAAAAGCCCGTTTTGCCCTGCACAAATTCGGCAGCGAGGACGGCTCCGAGGGCAAATCCCTTGCGATTTTTCGCGTCGTGCGTGAAGCGAATGCTGTCGGCTTCCGATTCATACACCACTTCGTGGAAGCCGGGCACCTCGCCGAGGCGTTTGGTCTCAATCAGCAACTCGTCGGCACGCCCCTCAACGCCCTCTTTCCACGTTTTTTTGCGGTCGATGTGTTGCAGGATGCCTTCCGCGATGCTAATCCCCGTGCCGCTGGGCGAATCCAGCTTGTGGACGTGGTGAATTTCCTCCATCCGCACGTCGTATGGCGGAAAGTCGTTCATTATTTTTGCCAAATATTTGTTCACGGCAAAGAAGATATTTACGCCGATACTGTAATTGGAGGCATAGAAAAACGTTTTGCCGCCGTCTTTGCACGCTTTTTTCACATCGTCCAACTTCGCCAGCCAGCCGGTAGTGCCTGCCACCACCGCGATATTGCGCTCAAAACACTTTTGATAGTTGGCAAAAGCCGTTTCCGGACGCGAAAATTCAATCGCCACATCCGCCGAGCGAAAAGCCGGCGAATCAAAATCCGCCTGATTATCTATATCAATAATGGACACGATGTTATGCCCGCGCCCCAAGGCAATCGACTCAATCTCATGCCCCATTTTTCCGTAACCAATCAGTGCAATTTTCATCTTTATATTATATGTGGATGTTCGTGACAAAGGTACTGCTTATTTTTTAATTGTGCAACTATTTTTCGGAAATTTTTTATCGGTGAAAAAATGTAGGGCAAACACATCTCAACGATGAGGTCTATGCCAAACGTGTTCGAGAGAGGGAAAAAGAGCAGAAAAAGCGGGGCGGACAGATGACTGACGAAATGCGCGCTTGCTATCATCTGGGCATCTATATTACCAACTAATAGTGATAGTCATTGAATTTTTAAACAATTTTTTCGTTTTCGTTACGTTAATAAAACTGGGGCAGCTTTGTAGAAAGCCATCCCGCAATTAAAAAATAAATTGATAAATGTTCTTTGAATATGTCAAAAAAACTTTTCCCCCGGTCTCACAAGGACGCGGGGTAAAAAATGCCCATACCCCAATTGATAAATAGCATGGGCAAAACTATAAGTTGCTGTTTTACAGATACTTATTTCTTAACCTGACGGCTATGCCCTTCGGGGTGGATGAAAGACTATATGGTCTTTTGCGTTGACTCTGTGTAAAAAAGGGAAATTTGTCGTGCCCCCAAGTAAAAAGTAAAAAAAATATTTTGTTATTTGAAAAATAAACACTAACTTTGTGCGCCGAAAAAAGCAGCATACGAAAAATATAAACATTTAAATACATATTTACAAAAATGGCAACATTAGATTTAAGCAAGTACGGTATCAACAAGAACATTCCTGTTGTGTATAACCCGTCTTATGAGGAGCTTTTTCAAGCTGAAATCGACCCTGCAAATCAGGGTTTTGAAAAAGGCGCAGTAACAACTACCGGCTCGGTGAGCGTGGACACGGGTAAATTTACCGGTCGTTCGCCCAAAGACCGCTTTATCGTGAAGGACAAAACGTCGGAAAACACGATTTGGTGGGACGGTAACATCAACAAACCCACCACGCCGGAGGTTTGGAAAGACTTGAAAGCCAACACTATCAAGCAATTGAACACGGCAAAAAAATTGTATGTGGTGGATGCCTACTGCGGCACCAACGAAGACACGCGCATGAAGGTGCGTTTCATCGTGGAAGTGGCTTGGCAGGCGCATTTTGTGACCAATATGTTTATCCGCCCGTCGCACTACGAACTGGCTAACTACGGCGAGCCTGATTTCGTGGTCTTCAACGGCTCAAAAACCACCGACCCCGATTGGCAAAAGCATGATTTGAACTCCGAAGTGTATGTGCTGTTCAACCTCACCGAACGCGAACAAATCATCGGCGGCACGTGGTATGGCGGCGAAATGAAAAAAGGGATGTTCTCCATGCAGAACTACTACCTGCCCCTGCGCGGCATCGCCTCCATGCACTGCTCGGCAAATGTGGGCAAAGACGGCGACGTAGCCATCTTCTTCGGCTTGTCGGGAACAGGCAAAACGACCCTCTCGGCGGACCCGAAACGCTATTTGATTGGCGACGACGAGCACGGCTGGGACAACAACGGCGTATTCAACTACGAAGGTGGCTGCTACGCCAAAGTAATCGACCTGAGCAAGGAAAACGAGCCGGACATCTGGCGCGCCATCCGCCGCGATGCCCTCTTGGAAAACGTGACGGTGAAAGCCGACGGCACGCCCGACTATTCCAAAGAAGCCTCGAAGACGGAAAACACCCGCGTGTCGTATCCGATTTACCACATCAACAAGATTGTGTTGCCTTCCCGTGCCGGTCACGCGAAGAAAATCATCTATCTGAGTGCAGATGCGTTTGGTGTGTTGCCTCCCGTATCTATTTTGGACGAAAAATCGGCTCAATACCACTTCCTGTGCGGCTACACCTCCAAGTTGGCAGGCACCGAACGCGGCATCACCGAGCCTGTTCCTTCGTTCTCACCGGCATTCGGCGAAGCGTTTCTGACCTTGCACCCGACCCAATACGCAAGTGTGCTGGCAAAGAAAATGAAGGAACACGGCGCAAAAGCCTATCTGGTGAACACCGGTTGGAACGGCACCGGCAAGCGTATCTCCTTGAAAGACACGCGCGCCATCATCGACGCCATCATCGACGGCTCCATCGAAAAAGCCCCGACCATCAAGGTGCCTGTATTGAATTTGGTTGCTCCAAAAACATTGCCGGGCGTTTCCGACATCCTCGACCCGCGCACCACCTACGGCGCAAACGTGGCAGAATGGGAAACGAAAGCGAAGTCGCTGGGCGCAAAATACATCAAAAACTTTGAACAATACCTGCCGGAAGGCAAGGATTTGATTCCGTCAGGTCCGCAGTTGTAATCAGGGGATTGCGGGTCAAGCTCGCAATGACACAGTAAGGGGCGCGATTTATCGCGCTCTTTTTTTATAGTAATTCAAAAATAATTTCTACCTTTGTTGCCGAATAACAAAAAAACAAACAGCGACAGAAGATACAGACATAGACATTGGGCAACGGATAAAGCAAACATTGGCAGACAAGAAGCGCAGTATCGCTTGGCTTGTCGGAGAGGTCAATTGCAATCGCAGTAATTTTTGCAAAACTCTGAAATGCAAACATATTCATTCCGAGTTGTTGTACCGGATTTCTATTGCTTTGGAGGAAGATTTTTTTTGCTTTGTATTCTCAAAAAATTGAGGAAACTTTGATGAGGTGAAAATCGCCACGTTTTTATGATGATTGGTAGAAAATAAATTTCTACCTTTGCACTTGTAAAACAGAATTTCTTGCAAGAACAATGTTTTGTGATTTATTAAAAATGGTTTTATTAGAAAAAAATAAAAGTTATGAAAAAGATAAATATCATTGATAGACCCGATTTTTCCAAGAAAGAACTCCTGAAATTTATTATTTGGAGTGTGGTTATTCTAATTTTTGGCTATCTTAAGAGTAAAAATATAATTTAGCTCCTATTTACCGTAGAGTCCATGTGCCTGTTGCACAAGGTTGACCGGTAAGTTCAATTAGTAACTGCGAAAAATTGCTATTACGAGCAACCTAAATTTTGCTCGTAAATAGAAAGCAACGACTGAAGAATAAAACTTCAAAAGCGACAAAAGTAAAAAAACAGAGAGAAAAGTTCCCTCTGTCCGGATTAATTTATTTACTTTTGTATTGATGAAATATAAACAAATAATCAAGGAACAAAGGTACCAAATATTTGCATTAGTGCAAACAGGTACCTCGAAAAAGAAGATTGCAGAGATTGTAAACGCCTCT
>BNTR01000010.1 GCA_025996755.1 Bacteroidia bacterium | reverse complement strand
CTTAAAATCATTTTTGGCAATGTCTATGCCAACATTTTGCTTGATAAATTCCTTTTTCATAACCTTTTAATTTTAATTTTTAATTTAACCTGTTTGTTTTATCGGAATTTCCACACAGCTTTTCCTCGTCTAATTTACACGAGATTACAACTATAAGTCGCATCCCTAAATACTTTGTCCAAGCTTGTTGGAGAATAAAGGGTAGAAGATACGATCTTAATAACGATATCGTAAAAAACGTATCTGGGTTCCTTTATCTTTCTACCCTTTCCCGATTAGCTCACAAAAATACAAAATTTGTGAATAATCGACTCCTCAACATTTCTCGCTGCAAAGGTACGAGTTGGTTTTGTTAGGAAAATTAGGTAAAAATGAGGTTTAAGAACTATCCTGTGGCAAGTTTTCATTTACCCACACCAAGCATTATAGAACCATTTTTAATGCGTTGACCCTGTCAATTAGTCAGGGCAAACGCATCAAAATTTAACAAATTTTAAATACTAAAACCTTTCGATTTCCGTTAATATAATAAAAAGAGTTATGCAAACACCGATTAGTTATTTTACAGAGCTGACAGACCCGCGCGTGGATAGGAGTAAAGCGCATTTGATGGAGGACATTATTTTTATCACCATTGCAGCAGTTATTTGTGGGGCAGAAACGTGGAACGATATTGAAGATTATGTCAAAGCCAAAGAATCTTGGTTACGGCACTATCTGAAATTGCCCAACGGCATCCCCAGTCACGACACATTCAACCGATTTTTCAGTGCGTTAGACCCTGACGAATTTGAGCGCGCCTTCCTGTCATGGATAAAAGACATCTCAAAGCTCACGGACGGCGACATTGTCAGCATTGATGGAAAAACCCTTTGCGGCTCGCGAGCGGGCAATTCCAAACGTGCGGTTCATATTGTCAGCGTGTGGTCAAAAGCCAATCAGTTGAGTTTAGGTCAAATCAAAGTTGATGAAAAGTCGAATGAAATCACGGCGATACCTAAGCTGTTGGATGTTTTGGCTCTACGTGGCTGCCTGGTCACCCTGGATGCGATGGGCTGTCAGCGGGAAATTGCCGCCAAGATAAGGGAAAAAGGAGCCGATTACATTTTAGCCGTCAAAGGCAATCAGGGTTGCTTGGAAGAAGATGCAGAACGAACTGTTCGCTTCACCAAGCCGGAATCAGAATGGATAGAAGATGATGTTGGACACGGTCGCATTGAGCAACGGAAATGCACACTCTACAACAATCTGTCGCTTATAGACAACGCTGCGGCATGGAAAGACTTGCGTGCGATAGTCAGCATAGAATCCACACGTTACTTCAAATCAAGTGGCAAAGAGGAAAAAGAGACACGGCTCTATATCACCAGTTCCAGCGGCGATGCAAAAATAATCGGCACCGGCGTTCGCTCGCACTGGGGGATTGAAAACAATCTGCATTGGCAATTAGATGTGTCTTTCAATGAGGATGATAGCCGAAAAAGGGCAGGTTATGCGGCGCAAAATTTTTCCATGCTCAATAGAATAGCCCTTAATCTCCTTAAACAGGAACAATCTAAAAAGCGAAGTGTGAGAGGTAAAAGGCTTGATGCCGGCTGGAATAATGATTATTTATTGAAAATCCTAACTAATTAAGATGCGTTTGCCCTGTCAATTAGTGCAATGATTGCGGATAATTATAATTTTTTTTGTATCTTTGCACACAAAAAAAAATTATGGAACATTTATCACCACTGATTATTGATTTGGCACTTATATTGGTGCTGGCGGGTATTTTTTCGCTGCTTTTTAAATGGCTCAAGCAGCCTGTTGTGTTGGCTTATATCGTTGCCGGGATTGTGATGACGTTTTTCATCACGAAGGATACGCCTCAGTATGAGCACATTGAGACTTGGGCTGATATTGGAATTATTTTCCTTTTGTTTGGTTTAGGGCTTGAATTTAGTTTCAAAAAACTGATGCAAGTGGGTCCTACTGCCTTTGTCGCCACGATTTTCATTGTTCTTTCAATGATTGCGCTGGGCTACACGACGGGGATTTTCTTTGGCTGGTCGAATATGACGAGTTTGTTTTTGGGAGCGATGATTTGTATGTCGTCCACGATGATTATCCTTAAAGTGTTTGAGGAATTGAACTTGACCAACAAAAGTTTTGCGTCCATTGTTTTGGGCATTCTGATTATCGAGGATTTGGTGGCGGTTTTGTTGATGGTTTTGCTTTCTACGGTGGCGGTCAGTCGAGATGCCGGTGTGGGGCAGGATTTGCTGTTCAGTTTGTTTAAGTTGGTGGCTTTCCTGCTGTTCTGGTTCCTTTTGGGCACCTATCTGCTACCGACTTTTCTGCGCCGGACGAAGCGTTTTCTCAACGAAGAAACGCTGCTGATAGTGTCGCTGGGGATGTGTTTGGGGATGGTTTATTTAGCCACCAAAGCCGGTTTTTCGGATGCCTTGGGGGCGTTTATTATGGGCTCCATTTTGGCGGAAACGCTTGCCGGCGAACGGATTGAGAAACTTATTTTGCCGATTAAAAACTTTTTTGGGGCGATATTTTTTGTGTCGGTGGGCATGATGGTGTCGCTGCCCGACCTTGGGATTAATATTGTGCCGATTTTAACGATTAGCGTGGTGGTGATTTTTGGGCAGATGATTTTTGCCACGAGCGGTGTGTTGCTGTCGGGGCAAAATCTGAGAACGGCTGTTTCTGCCGGTTTTTCGCTGACGCAAATAGGGGAATTTTCTTTTATCATCGGCAATCTCGGACTGAGTTTGGGCGTGATAGAAGGCTCTCTGTATCAGACGATTGTGGGGGCATCCATCATCACGATTTTTGTTACGCCCTATGTGATGAAAGCCTCGCCAAAGGCTTACGGAGTGCTGGAGCGCCGAATGCCCGAAAAATGGTTGACCTACCTGAATCGAAATTCGACAGGGGCGAGCGGCGCACCGATGTTGAACGAAGAAAGCCTCTGGAAACGCTTCCTGCGCAATATGATAACCTCCGTGGTGATGTACTTTTTTATTTGTATTGTAATTATTTATTTTGCATTCACGCTCGGTTTCCCGCTGCTACACAACTACTTATGTGAATTTCACGCCAATATCGCAGGTGCTATTGTAACGATAATCGCCATTTCGCCCTTTTTGCGCGTGATTATCACCAACAAAGACCATTCTAAGGAGTTTTTGCAACTTTGGGCGCACAATAAAGTCAATCGTGCACCGCTCATTTTCACCATTGTAGTGCGCACGATGATGTGTGTGGGCTTGATTGTGTACATTTTGAATCAACTGTTCGATGTGGGTTTGATGCTCGCTTTTGCGGTGGGGTCGCTGCTGATTATTTTCTTCGCGACTTCGCGGCGATTAAACAAAACGAGTGAGCGGCTGCATGAGCGTTTCCATGAAAATTTCAACGAAAAAGAGCACCTTGAAGAGTCGCAAGCCCTTATCCCAAAAGGATTTGAGCGTCATGTGATACGGCGCGACCTGCACTTGTCCGACTTTTTGATAGAGCCGCAATTTTCCATCGTGGGGCAAAGTCTGAAACAGTTGCAATTCCGCCAATCGTTTGGTGTACACGTAGTTACAATCATGCGCAACGGCATCCGCATCAACATCCCCACCGGCGACGAGCGCATTTTTCCGAACGACCACCTCGTGGTGCTGGGAACAGACAAACAGATGGAGCAGTTTCAGCAGCGCATCGAAGAAAAGCACGAGAAATATGCCAACTACCAACCCAAACAGTCCCCTCCGCCCGTTCAACTTCGGCAAATTGAACTGCTGGAAGGCTCGTCGCTGATTGGACAATCCGCCCTCACATCGCACCTGCAAGACAAACTCGACTGTATGCTTATCGGTGTAGAGCGCGAAGGCTGGTCGACGATGAACCCCGACCTGGAAGTGGTGTTTGAGGTCGGCGATATTCTGTGGCTGGTGGGCGAAAAAGAAAAAATCAAGCGGTTGCAATGAAGTGTGAAAAAATGAGGTTTAATAAATTATTGCCTCTATGGTTGCTCCTACCGCATATTTTGCTTGCACAAACGCCGGCAGACAGCCTGCCTGCCGATACACATTTTTTGACAAAAGAAGTTATCCTGTCGACATCGCTGATTGCTGCGGGCAGTGTGATGGTGCTGTTTCCGGATTTCAACCATAAAATATCTGCCCGCTTTCCGGAGACGCATATCACAGCGGACGATTATTTGCAATATTCGCCGATGCTTGGGATGTATGTTGCTGATTTAGTTGGAGTTAAATCAAAAAACAGTGTCTGGAATCAAACCAAATATTTAGCGTTTTCGCAATTGGCGTGTGCCGTGGTGGTGCAAACATTGAAATACACCGTTGGCGAACAGCGTCCCAACGATGGTGCTCACAACTCGTTCCCATCGGGGCATACGAGTGTCGCATTTGTGGGCGCAACCGCTTTGTATCACGAGTTCAAAGAAACGAACAAACCTGTTGCGTACAGCGGATTTGTCGTTGCCACGGCAATCGGCGCATTGCGCGTTACTAACCGCAAACATTGGGTTTCCGATGTGCTTGCCGGTGCCGGAATCGGCATATTATCCACCAATATAATCTATTATTTGGAGCCGCTCAAAAAGTGGCAACCGTTCTCAAAATCCGACAAAATCGCGCTTTCGCCCTATTATGACGCGAACAGTGCCAGTTTGTCCTTTGCATTAAAACTATGAAAAAACTATAAAAATGAGAAAGAAAACAAGACATGTTATTGTGGGCTTGACCCGAAAAACCGTACCCCCCCCCTAATTTGATGTTAATCAGTCTGTTAGGATTGTTACTGCCGCCATTCGATTTGCCGGCAGAAGTTGTTGTGCCGATTGACACGACCGAGGTTGTATATACCGCTCCGAATTGGCACGAAACGATTACCAACATACCCGGCGATTTTGCCACCGCCGGAAAAACACTATTCAGCAAAGAAAGCATTGTGCCGTTGAGCATTATAGCCGGTTCTACGGCTGTTTTATATCTTTTCGACAAGCCGTTGCTTGAGGGAGCGCAGCATTTCAGCCGCTACATTGGACTAAATCCCGAAAGCAAGTTCGAGCCGCTTATAACAATCGGCGATTTGAAGGTTATGGAAGCACCCGGCAACCTGAACACCGGTTTTTACTTTATTGGCGAAGGCTGGACAAGCATATTGCTTTTTGGTGGCATTGGGATTCATGGAGCCATCACCGATAATAAACAGGAGGTGCGCATGTTGAGTCAAGCCATCGAGGGCTATCTTGAAATGGGTATCACCGTGCAATTATTGAAACGCTCGTTTGGTCGCGAATCGCCCCGAGTGGCAACCACCGACAGAGGCAAATTTCGTCCGTTTCCATCGGTTGCCACCTATCAAAGCAATGTTTCCAAATATGATGCCCTGCCGTCGGGACACATGGCTACGATGGCATTCACGGTCACATTGCTTGCCGACCATTATCCTGACAACCGCCTCATTCGCCCCATCGGCTATTCGCTGATGGGAATTTGTGCTTTTTCGATGATGAACAACGGCGTGCATTGGGCAAGCGATTATCCATTGGGCTTCGGCATCGGGTATTTATTTGCCAAAATTGTTGCCGGGCGCGGTCGCGTACTTCAAAGCACAGTGAAACCCAATAGTATAGTTAAAAAAATTGAAATATCACCGACAATCATGTTTGATGGCAGTGTCGGAATTGGATTGTCATTAAAACTATAGCACGGTGGCGTTTTATTTCACCTCCCAAGTATCCAGCGTCAAAAGGTAGTCGCGCAACTTGCGTGACGGCTTTTTGGCTTGCACATCGGCGATTTGCTTTTCCACTTCGGCATCGTAGGTGGGGGCTTCCACGTCGCGGATAATTCCCAGCGCGACAGGGAGTTCGCCGCCGTCCATCAGTGCCAATTTCAGGTGCAGGGTGGGGTCAATGGTCTTTGCGTCGTGCACCAGCACCTTGTCGAGCGTGTGTCCGCCTTCGCCGATGGTTACGGCTTTCAGGTTGAAGCCGTCTTGCACGATGCCGCGGTTGTTGTCTTTGCCGAAGAGCATTTTTTCGCCGTGCTTGAGCGTGATGGTCTTGTCGGCGCGCACGTCCCTGTTGATGATGGATTCGTTGATGCCGTCGTTGTAAATCACGCAGTTGAGGATGACCTCCGTTACAGATGTGCCTTTGTGTTTGGCAGCCGTCACGAGGATGTCAGGGGCGTTTTTCACGTCGGTGTCGATGATGCGGGCGAAAAACTTGCCGCGCGCACCGATTGCCAACTCTGCCGGACGAAAAGGGTCTTCCACCGTGCCGTAGGGCGATGATTTGGACACAAAGCCGCGTGCCGAGGTGGGGGAATATTGCCCTTTGGTTAAACCATATATCTTATTGTTCATCAACAGGATATTGATGTCCACATTGCGCCGCACCGCATGAATAAAATGGTTGCCACCGATTGCCAGACAGTCGCCGTCGCCCGTTGCGAGCCAAACAGACAACTTCGGATTAGCCACTTTCGCGCCGGTAGCAATGGCTGCACCGCGCCCGTGGATGGTGTGAAACCCGTAGGTGTTCATATAATAGGGCAACCGCGACGAACAGCCGATACCGGAAATCACGGCGGTGTTGTGAGGTGCCACGCCCAAGGTTGCCATCGCTTTATGCAGGCTGCTCAACACGCCATAATCGCCGCAACCGGGGCACCAGCGCACTAATTGAGAGCTTTTGAAATCTTTTGCTTCGTATCTTTTATTATCCATAATGCTTAATTTATTATTCTATTAAAGATTTAATCATCTGCAACAATTCCTTATGTCCCGCAGGGACAGCACTTTATTAACCGTAGGCTTCAGCCTACGGAAAGCGACACCCTCCCCCGCATCACCCCGCAGGGGTGACACTTTAAGTGTCGTCCCTGCGGGACTAAGGGAGGATAGAGTTTTCATGTCCGTAGGCTGAAGCCTACGGTTAATAAAGTGTTGTCCCATGCGGGACAGAGAGGCATTATTCCGGATATTCATTATTTTTCAATTATTTTAATAATTTCCTCCACAAGGCGGGCAACGATGAACGGCTGCCCCTTCACGCGATTGAACTGGTAGGGGTTGAAGCCGCCGATTTTGGAGCGCAGGTAGCCTGCGAATTGTCCCAAATTCTGTTCGATGACCAGCACTTTTTTGTACTTCCGCAGAATTTCCTTCGCATTTTTCGGCAGCGGATTGATGTAGCGGAAGTGCGTGAATGCCACTTTTTTGCCCGCTTTGCGCACGTCGGCAACGGCTTCGGAGAGGTGTCCGCAGGTGCCGCCCCAGCCCACAACCAGCGTGTCGGCATCCTTGTCGCCCAGCACTTCCTGAGGCGGCAGTACGTCGGCGATTTTATCGACTTTTGCCTGACGCACCTGCACCATTTTTTGGTGATTGTCAGGGTCGGTCGAAATAGAACCTTTGTCGTAGTCCTTTTCCAAGCCTCCGATGCGGTGCATAAAGCCTTCTGTGCCCGGAATTGCCCAATAGCGCACGTCCGTTTTCGCGTTGCGCGTGTAGGCTTGCCAATTTTGGGCAAGTTGTTCGGGCTTCACGTAGGGTGGTTTGATGTCGGGATATTCCGCCAAATCGGGGATGTACCAGGCGGACGAGCCGTTGGCTATGTAGCCGTCGGTGAGCAAAATAACGGGGGTGAGATGCTCCAGCGCGATTTTTGCCGCCCAATAAGCCGAGTCGAAACAGTCGGTTGGCGAGAGGGCTGCCATCACCACGGCGGGGCTTTCGCCGTTGCGCCCGTAGAGGGCTTGCAGCAGGTCGGTTTGTTCGCTTTTGGTGGGCATACCGGTGGAAGGACCTGCGCGTTGCACATCCACAATCACCAAAGGAATTTCTGCAATCACCGCCAAGCCGATGGCTTCGCTTTTGAGTGCCAAACCCGGTCCGGAGGTGTTCGTGGCGGCGAGGCTGCCTGCAAACGCGGCTCCGATGGCGGTGCAGATACCGGCGATCTCGTCTTCGGTCTGCATCACCTTGACACCCAACTCTTTACGCGCCGTCAGTTCGTGCATCACGTCCGTTGCCGGTGTAATGGGGTAGGAGCCGAGGAAGAGTTGCAACCCTGCTTTTTCGGCGGCGGCAATCAAGCCGTAAGCCGTTGCCTTATTGCCGTTTACGTCGATATAAAAACCTTTCTTTTGCGGTTTCGTTTCGATGCGATAGGTCGAAACGCTCGCGTGGATGTTGTGTCCGTAGTTGAAACCCGCCTGCAACACTGCCAAACTTGCTTTCAAGGCATCCGGTTTCTTCTTGAACTTTTCGGACAGCAGTTTTTCCACAATCTCGATGGGGCGATTAAACAGCCAGCAGACCAGCCCCAGCGCAAAGATATTGCGGTTTTTGAGGGCTTGCTTGTTGTCGGCAATGCCTTCCAAGCAGTCTTTACACATCTGCGTGATGCTTGCCGCCACCACTTGCACCGAGTGGAGACCCAATTCCTTGAACGGGTCGTCGGTCGTGAAAAGGGCTTTTTCCAAGTCCTCTTTTGCAAACGAATCGGTGTCGATGATGACCACCGAATCCTTTTTGAGGAACTGCGCATTCACTTTCAGCGCGGCGGGGTTCATCGCGATGAGCACGTCTGCCTTGTCGCCGGGGGTGAACACCTCCTTTGCGCCCAACTGCATCTGAAACCCCGAAACACCGCTCAGCGTGCCGTGAGGGGCGCGAATTTCAGCCGGATAGTCGGGAAAAGTGATAATTTCGTTGCCCAACTCCGCAGAAAGGTTGGAAAACATCGTCCCCACCAACTGCATCCCATCGCCGGAGTCGCCCGAAAAGCGCACCACCACGCGGTCTAATTCTTTAATTTTAGTTTCCTGTGCCATAAAATTATGTACCAAATGGACTTCGGCTCTGTTATAAAGGCAAACTTCCCTAAGAGCGGAAGCTCCCCAAGAGGTTGCTGTGAGTGACAGAACGAGTGTTGATGTCAATCTATCCGAAGATGCCAAGTTGCTGATTTACACCGCAAAGGTACGCATTATTTTTTTATTTGCAAAATGTTTTGGAAAAAAGTTTTAATTTTTTGGAGGTCCCCGATTTTATTGTCCTCCGGATATTCCACCGCCATCAAAAACAATCCGTGAGCGGGGGCGGACGTGCCGGCTGCGCTGCGGTCTTTGCCTTCAATCACGGTTCTGAACTCGTCAGGTGTCATCTTGCCGCGCCCCACATCAATCAGCGTTCCCACAATGGCGCGTACCATACTGCGCAAAAAACGGTTGGCTTGAATGGTAAATACCCACACATCGTCCTCCTGTTCCCAGCGGGCGTGCATAATTCGGCAATTGTTGGTCTTCACCTCCGTGTGCAACTTGCTGAAACTTGTGAAATCAATGTAATCAAATAAAATCTGCGCCGCTTCGTTCATCCTGTCATAATCCAAAGGATAGGGCAGATAATACGCCTCGCCGTGTCGGAAGGGGTCTTTCTTGTGGGTGATAAAATATTGATAGGTGCGCGACACGGCATAAAAACGGGCGTGCGTGCCGTCCGCAACAGGCACAATATCATAGATGGCAATGTCTTTGGGCAGCAAGCGGTTTAGTTTGCCGATAAAGTCGGGCAAATCCAACTCCGGGTCGCAATCAAAATGGGCAACCATCTGCCGGGCGTGCACCCCGGAATCCGTCCGTCCGGCACCCACAACCGTCATCGGCAGTCGCAGCACCGTACTCATCGCGCGCTCAAGTTCTCCCTGCACCGTATAGGCATTATTCTGAATTTGCCAGCCGCAATAGCGTTGCCCATTGTAGGCAAGATAAATAAAATAGCGTTTCATGCTGCAAATGTACGAAAAAAATAGATGATTATCCGCAATCGTGCCACTAAATTTTAACTTTTCTGCAAAAAAAGTTTTGCCAATTCAAAAAGAAGTTTTACCTTTGCAGCCGATATTTACAAAAGAGACAAGTAAATACGAGTGATAACATTTTAAACAATAGGAGATTATGAAAGCATGACAGCGGTAATACGCACATTTTAAGAGGAAAAAGTGATTACTTTTATTTGGCTTTATCTGAAGACTCCACATTTTCAAAAATAGCTGTAGAAAAATAAAAGTAATGCTCGCGCTTCGGCGTGGGTGTTACTCATTTATTTGACAGTTATGGTAGTGGAGTACCTCAGATAACAAATACTGAGTATTGTCCGCGCTTTTTTTATGTGTGTATGGTAGAAGTTCTACTTGGGGCAAAAAAGATAGAAAAATTTTGCGAAGCTATCGAAAATAAAAGAGCAAAAAATAAGTTTTTAATAATTGTCCGTTTAAGGAGCGGACGTAAAGCAATTAAAAGAATGAAAACAATTATTGTATCTTGTCTTTCAGTTTGTTTAGATATTGTGTTTGTAGCTGTTATTGTAGCAGGTTCTGTTATAGGTTATCATATATGTTATCGCCTCGGTGGGAGTGGGAATAATGGGGAGTTGGGTATTATATTTGGTGCACTTGCTGGATTTGTTGTTGATATGATTGTACTTGGACCTATATGCATTCTTCTTGACATGTGGGAAAATCAAAAACGGATTTGCGCTAACATAGAAAAACTTGTATCCAAAAAATGAATTAGAACAATAGGGAAGCAAGGGAACAAGTTGCGGAGGTGGTGTCCCCACTATGATGCCCCCTTGTTCGGCGTAGCGTCCACGCTGCATTGAGGTAGAGACGTGGCGCGCCGCGTCTCTACAATTGGAATTTTCAACCGCCCGAAAGATTGTGCTTTCGGGCGGTTGTTCTTAATTGGGATTTTGTGCCTAACGGCAAAAAAATGGTGTGATTGCAGATAATCAATAAAAAACACTTGTTTTGTGTCAAAAAAAAAGGTACTTTTGCGCCCAAAAACAAATAAAATTTCATAACGATGGCAAATGAATTGAAAGAACTGACCTCGCGGGCAGAAAATTATTCGCAGTGGTATAACGATTTGGTAATCAAGGCTGATTTGGCTGAAAACTCCGCTGTGCGCGGCTGTATGGTCATCAAGCCGTATGGCTATGCCATTTGGGAAAAAATCCAACGGCAGTTGGACGATATGTTTAAGGAAACGGGGCACGTGAACGCCTATTTTCCGCTTTTTATCCCCAAATCTTTTTTCAGCAAAGAGGCTTCGCACGTGGAGGGATTTGCGAAAGAATGTGCCGTTGTAACACACTACCGCCTGAAAAACGACCCCAACGGCAAGGGCGTGGTTGTCGACCCCGAAGCCAAACTGGAAGAGGAGTTGATTGTGCGCCCAACCTCCGAAACCATCATCTGGAACACCTACAAGGGGTGGATACAGAGTTATCGCGACCTGCCGATTTTGTGCAACCAATGGGCGAATGTGGTGCGCTGGGAGATGCGGACGCGCCTGTTTTTGCGCACGGCTGAATTTCTCTGGCAGGAGGGTCACACCGCCCACGCCACGAAGGAGGAAGCCGAAGCGGAAACGCGCAAGATGCTGAACGTGTATGCCGATTTTGCCGAAAACTTCCTGGCATTGCCGGTCATCAAGGGCGTGAAAACAGCCTCCGAACGCTTCGCAGGGGCATTAGAGACCTGTTGCATCGAGGCATTGATGCAGGACGGAAAGGCGTTGCAGGCGGGCACCTCCCACTTTTTGGGACAGAACTTTGCCAAAGCCTTCGATGTGCAATTTTTAGACCAGGAGGGCAAGCGCGACTACGTTTGGGCAACTTCCTGGGGCGTTTCCACCCGCCTGATGGGTGCGCTGATTATGGCGCATTCCGACGACAACGGGCTGGTGTTGCCCCCGAAACTCGCGCCGTTCCAAGTCGTGATTGTACCTATATATAAGGATGCCACCGGTTTGGCGGCTATCAACGCCAAGGTGGAGGCGATTGTCAAGGAATTGAAAAACCTGGACGTGAGCGTGAAATACGACAATTCGGAAAACAAAAAGCCGGGCTGGAAATTCGCCGAATACGAACTGAAAGGCGTGCCGGTGCGCTTGGCGATGGGTGCACGCGATTTGGAAAACGGCACGATTGAGGTGGCTCGTCGCGACACGTTGACCAAAGAAACGCTACCGGTGGCGAATATCGCCGCCCACATCAAAAATCTGCTGGACGAAATTCAAAAAAATATCTACCAAAAAGCATTGGATTTCCGCACCAAAAGCACCATCAAAGTGGATACTTACGCCGACTTCAAGCAAAAAATCGAAGAGGGCGGCTTCCTGCTGGCACCCTGGGACGGCACCCCCGAAACAGAAGCCCAAATCAAGGAAGAAACCAAAGCCACCATCCGCTGCATCCCCTTAGACAACCCGCAAGAAGCGGGTGTGGATATGCTCAGCGGCAAGCCATCGACGCAAAGGGTCGTGTTTGCGCGGTCGTATTAAAACGGTTGGTAAAAAAAATGTTGTACTTTTTTTGATACCAATGTTGTGGATGATGATAATGCTGTGGAATATTTAAAATAATATAAGATGAAAAAATTGTTGATTATGTTCCTTTGGGGAACGGTGGCGGTGCAGGCATCGGCGCGCGAAGTGGTTAATCTCAATCGGTCGTGGAAGTTCACGCCCGGCTATGAGGTGCGTAAAAATGTGTTCACGGAGGTTAATCTTCCCCACACTTGGAATTTGGATGCGCTGAGCGGCAAGGCTGACTATGAGCGCGGGCTGATGAATTACGAAAAATCCATCGACATCCCCGCCGCGTGGGAGGGCAAAACGCTCTACCTGCGCTTCAAGGGCGTGAACAGCGTGGCAAATGTGTTTGTCAATGGCAAGCATGTGGGCGAACACCGCGGCGGATACACCGCTTTTGTGTTCGACATCACCCCGTATGTGGCTGTGGGAAAGGCGAATACGCTGATGGTGCGCGTCAATAATGCCATCCAATTGGACGTGCTGCCGCTGCTGGGCGATTTCAATATGTATGGCGGCATCTATCGCGACGTGGAGTTGATTGTAACCGAGCCGGAGCATATCTCACTGACCGATTATGCCTCTTCGGGGGTGTATCTCGTTCCCGAAAAAATCACCAAAGAGGAGGCGGTGGTGAATGCAAAAATCGTTTGGACGGGTCAGAAAGACGTGCAGTTGCGCGTGGTGGTTTACGATGCACAACAGAAGGTCGTTGCAGATGATTGTAGAGACGCGGCGCGCCACGTCTCTACGGTGGCGGTGGCGACGGCGGCAACGGTGACGGCAACGACGACGGTGAATATTCCAATTAGTATTCAAAAACCGCATTTCTGGCAAGGCACGCGCGACCCCTATTTATATACGGTGGAAACGACCCTCGTTCGCGACGGCAAAGAGATTGACCGCGTAACCGAGCGTTTGGGCATTCGCCAATACACCGTGGATGCCGACAAGGGGTTTTTTCTCAATGGCGAGCACGTGCCGTTGCATGGCGTGTGTCGCCACCAAGACCGCGCGATGATTGGCAACGCGCTGTATCCCGAAAACCACCGCGAAGATATGGATATTATGCGCGAGATGGGCGTCAATGCCGTCCGCCTGTCGCACTACCCGCAGGACAGGGCGATGTATGACCTCTGCGACGAATATGGCTTCGTGGTGTGGGCAGAAATCCCGCTCATCGGTCCGGGAGGCTATCGCGACAAAGGTTTTGTGGACCAGCAGTCGTTCAAAGACAACGGCAAGCAGCAACTTTTGGAACTGATTCATCAAAACTACAATCATCCCTCCATCTGCTTTTGGGGTTTGTTTAACGAGTTGAACGAGCGCGGCGACAACCCCGTGGCGTATATTCGCGAACTGAACGATTTGGCGCACGCCACCGACCCCTCGCGGCGGACAACGGCGGCAACGAATATCTCCGCCGAACTCAACAAAATCACCGACGTGATGGCGTGGAACAACTATTTTGGCTGGTATGGCGGCAAGCCGTCGGGCATCGGCGCGTGGGCAGACCGGACGCATCAGGAATACCCCCACACGCCCATCGGCATCAGCGAATATGGAGCCGGAGCCAGCATCTACCACCAGCAGGATTCACTCCGCCAGCCCGACCCAAGCAGTTATTGGCACCCCGAAAATTGGCAGACCTACTACCACGAGGAGCATTGGAAAGCCATCGCCGGTCGCCCATTCCTTTGGGGCACTTTCGTCTGGAATATGTTTGATTTTGGAGCCGCCCACCGCACCGAAGGCGAGACTAAAGGCATCAACGACAAGGGTTTAGTCACCTTCGACCGCCACGTCCGCAAAGATGCCTACTATTTCTACAAAGCCAACTGGAACACCGCCGACGCATTTGTTTACATAGCCGAACGCCGCCGAACAGCCCGCACCGCCGCCACGCAAACAATCAAAGTCTATTCCAACCAGCCGGAGGTGGAACTGCTGCTGAACGGTCGCTCGCTGGGCAAACGCCGCGGCGACCACGGCATCTTCACGTGGGACGCGACGCTCGCCACCGGCAAAAACACGCTTGCCGCCCGCAGCGGGAAAATCGCGGTGGATGAGGTGGTGCTAAACCGGTCAAATTGAAGTTGTTCCTTTATTTCACCCCGCAAAAGTACTGGTTTTGTCCTGCAAGGACAGCATTTAAAGCCCAATGTCATTAAGTTAAGCTATAATTGCCTGAATATCAATTGAAAAATGAGGAAAAATATTTGGAATAAAAAAATAAAAACCCATTGGTTTAAACAACAATAATCTGTTGTTTACGTTGTATATCAAACAACAAGACAATGGTAGCAATAAATGTACGAATAATGAAAGAGTTGAAAGCGTTTATGGGAGAAATAGTACAGGCAAATCCGGAAGTGCGGGGCAAGTATATTTGCAGTCCCGAAGACTTTACGCGTAATCGGGACTTGCCCTTTTCTACGGTTGTGCGGATGATATTGAATCTGATGAAACGCAGTCTGAGTATAGAGATTCACTCTTTTTTCAGTTATTTAGGACATCTGACTTCTGTTACTAAGGCGGCTTTTTGTATGCAACGGGCTAAATTACAACCCGAGTTTTTTGAGGCATGGAATAAAGTTTTAGTTGATAGTTTTTACAAAAATTATGGTGAAAACGCCAAGCGATGGAATGGCTTTATTCTTATGGCAATAGATGGGACAACCCTCTCACTACCCAATACAAAGGCTCTGCGCGCGCTTTATGGTAGCTCCGGCAATCAACATGGCGAGCAAAATAGGTTTATTTTATGCGTTGGGGCATTGAAACATATTACGGCTTTGAAAAAAATGAATTGCAAATAGAGAGCTTTAGTGGCATAAGACCCCTGTGTATTTTACAGGATTTTTTTGCTAATTTGTTTGTTTATAACTTGCAGAGTATCAT
Organism: Bacteroidia bacterium; assembly: GCA_025996755.1. Taxonomy (GTDB): domain Bacteria; phylum Bacteroidota; class Bacteroidia; order Bacteroidales; family Azobacteroidaceae; genus Azobacteroides. The sequence continues at coordinate 23,017 of BNTR01000010.1, read as the reverse complement.
AGAAAAACAAAGTGAGCCCTATCTGGAAGCGGTCAGTAAAAAGCGCAACTATCAGTATAAAATCAATAAAAATGTAAGTTTTGCAATGCTCAAAGACAGGATGATAGAGTTGTTTTTGGAAAGAAAAGAGCCGGCAGATATTTTAATGGAATTACAGGCATTATTCGAGCAGAATTTGGAGCCGGTTAGACCCGGCAGAAAATACCCGCGAATAAAGAAAGTCCGAAAAGTGAACGGAAAATATATCACGCTAACTAACTATAAAAGAGCAATATGAGGCTTAACTTAATGACATTGGGCTGAAGCCTATGAATATAGGCATCGCTATTGGATGCTATAAACAAATGCATCGTCTGACAGGAAATGTAATGTATGGTACTATCAAGTATCATATTAGTTTTGAAGAATGAAAAGTTTCTATCATAAACTTCACTATTAGCAAGAGCCGCCCGAAAGCGCAATCTTTCGGGCGGCTTTTCTTAATTGGGAGGGGATGTTTCGCTAAAAAAATGGTGTGATTGCGGATAATCAATAAATATTTTCCGCAAAGGGAGCAACAATTTGTGAATTATGCCCAAAATCTCAAAAAAAAATCGTACCTTTGCGGCTTCAATTGAAGATGCGCTATGGCAAAGAAATTTTCCGAATATAATAAACTTGATTTAGCCAACGTCAATCAGGAGATTTTGAAACGTTGGGAGGAGCTGGATGTCTTTCACAAAAGTTTGAAAATCAGGGAGAACGCCCCTGCTTTTGTGTTTTACGAGGGACCGCCATCGGCTAACGGTATGCCCGGCATCCACCACGTGATGGCACGCAGCATCAAGGACATTTTTTGTCGCTACAAGACGATGAAGGGCTTCTTGGTAAACCGCAAAGCGGGCTGGGACACGCACGGACTGCCGGTCGAACTGGGCGTAGAAAAGTCGCTCGGCATCACCAAAGAGGACATCGGCAAAAAAATCTCCGTCGAAGAATACAACGCCGCCTGCCGCAAAGACGTGATGAAATACACCAAGGAGTGGGAAGACCTGACGCAGAAAATGGGCTACTGGGTGGATATGAACGACCCCTACATCACCTGCGACAACCGCTACATCGAAACGCTCTGGTGGCTGCTTAAAGAACTGTATAACAAAGGATTACTGTATAAAGGCTACACCATTCAGCCCTATTCGCCCGCAGCGGGCACGGGCTTGAGTTCGCACGAATTGAATCAGCCCGGCTGCTATCGCGACGTGAAAGACACGACCTGCACGGCGCAGTTCAAAATCCTCAATCCGCTGCCCAAAATGGCAGGCGAGGGCGAAGCGTTTTTCCTCGCGTGGACGACCACGCCGTGGACATTGCCCTCAAATACAGCCCTTTGCGTGGGTCCGAATATCGAATACGTCGCCGTTCACACGAATAATCCCTACACCAATCAGCCGATGACCGCTGTGCTGGCGAAAGATTTATTGCCCGCGTATTTCAAGGACGTGCCCGAAATCGTTGGCTCGTGGAGAGGCGAAGAATTGGCGGGGATGGAATATGAGCAGCTTGTTCCGTGGGTAAATCCGGGAAAAGGAGCGTTCTGCGTCATCACAGGCGACTTTGTGACGACCGAAGACGGCACGGGAATTGTGCACATCGCCCCCACTTTTGGTGCCGACGACGACCGCGTGGCGAAGGCAAACGGCGTGCCGCCGTTGATGCTGGTGGATAAGGACGGGAACCGCCGCCCGATTGTCGATTTGACCGGCAAGTTCTTCAATCTGGAAGATTTGGATGCCAATTTTGTCAAAACATCTCTGAACGAGCCACTATACAGTGAATATGCAGGGCGTTTTGTCAAAAATGCCTACGACGATAGTCTGACGGATGCCGATGCGACGCTCGACATCGACATTTGCGTGATGCTGAAGCAGCAAAACCGCGCGTTCAAAATCGAAAAACATACGCACAACTACCCGCATTGTTGGCGGACAGACAAACCGGTGCTTTATTACCCGCTCGACAGTTGGTTTATCCGCTCCACCGCCGTGAAAGAGCAGATGATGGCACTCAACGACACCATCAACTGGAAGCCGCAATCGACAGGCTCGGGGCGTTTCGGCAAGTGGCTCGAAAATCTCAACGACTGGAATCTCAGCCGCAGCCGCTACTGGGGCTCGCCACTGCCAATATGGCGCACGGAGGATGGCGCGGAAGAAAAGTGCATCGGCTCGGTCGCCGAACTCATCGACGAAATCAACAAAGCCGTTGCAGCGGGCGTGATGAAGGAAAATCCGTACAAAAATTTCCTGCCGAATGTGTTTACCGCCGCAAATTATGCGGTGCAAAACATTGATTTGCACCGCCCTTACGTGGACGATATTATTCTCGTGTCGGCAAGCGGCAAGCCGATGAAGCGCGAGAGCGACCTCATCGACGTGTGGTTTGATTCGGGCGCGATGCCCTTTGCGCAGGTGCACTATCCGTTTGAAAATAAGGGACTTATAGATGGAGCAGTGTCCTATCCCGCCGATTTCATTTCCGAAGGCGTTGACCAAACGCGCGGCTGGTTTTTCACGCTACACGCCATCAGCACGATGGTCAAAAGTTCGGTCGCATTCAAAAATGTGGTTTCTACGGGCTTGGTGCTCGACAAAAACGGCAACAAGATGTCCAAACGCTTGGGCAATGCCGTCAATCCGTTTGAAACGATTGCGCGTCACGGCTCCGACCCGCTGCGGTGGTATATGATTACGAATGCAAGCCCGTGGGACAATCTGAAATTCGACGACAAGGGCATTGAGGACGTGCGCGGCAAATTTTTTGGCACCTTATATAACACCTACTCGTTTTTTGCGCTGTATGCCAATGTCGATAATTTCGACGGCTCGGAAAAAGACGTGCCATTTGAAAAACGCCCCGAAATCGACCGCTGGATATTGTCGCTGCTGAACACGCTGGTGCAGGATGTGGACGAATATTATGCCACTTACGAACCGACCAAGGCGGGTCGCGCCATCAACGATTTTGTCAACGACCACCTCAGCAATTGGTACGTCCGCCTCAATCGCAAACGCTACTGGGGCGGCGGCATGAGCGACGACAAACTGTCGGCATATCAAACGCTCTACACTTGCCTCAAGACGGTGGCGCAACTGATTGCTCCCATCGCGCCGTTTTATGCGGATAAACTCTATCTTGATTTGATACAAGAAGATGGGTATAAGGTAAAAGGTGAAGGGTATAAGGTAGAAGACCCTACACCCTCTACCCTACACCCTTCACCCTACACCCTCTACCCTACACCCCTTTCCGTGCATCTAACGGACTTCCCGAAAGTGAATACCGCGCTGATTGACAAGGACTTGGAAGAGCGGATGCAAATTGCGCAGGATATTTCGTCGATGGTGCTGGCATTGCGCCGAAAGGTCAATATCAAGGTGCGCCAACCGCTGTCGTCCATCATGGTGCCGGTGCTGGACGCGCACCAAAAGGCAGCTATTGAAGCCGTGCAAACGCTGATTTTGGGCGAAGTCAATGTCAAAGAAATCAAGTATGTGGACAGCGACGCGGGCATTTTGGTCAAAAAAATAAAGGTTGATTTCAAGAAATTGGGACCGCGCTACGGCAAGATAATGAAAGATGTGGCCGCCGCCATCGCCGCCCTGCCGCAAGCCCAAATCAACCAATTGGAAAAAGACACCTGTTTGGAAATTCCGGTGGCGGGCGAAACGGTACGCATCACGACCGAAGACGTAGAAATCCTCTCCGAAGACATCCCCGGCTGGTTGGTTGCCAACGACGGACGATTGACCGTAGCCCTCGACATCACGCTCACAGAGGATTTGGAGCAGGAAGGCATCGCCCGCGAATTGGTCAACCGGATACAAAACATCCGTAAATCCAACGGTTACGAAATCACCGACCGCATCCGCGTAGAAATCCAACGCGACGACCGCATCACCGCCGCCGTGGAAGCTTACAAAGACTATATCGCAGGTCAAGTGCTCGCCAACAGCGTGATATTGAGCAACTTGACGGAGGGTGTCGAGTTGGATTTTGATGAGTTCAAGTTATTAGTAAAAATTGAAAAAGCATAAACAAAAATGGATTTTCCCGCTTTAGTCACACAAATACAATCGGTACAAACGACCTTACAAGCGTCTGTAGCTCACGCCATTAACATCGGCTTGACTCTTCGCAACTGGTTGATTGGCTACTACATTGTGGAGTTTGAACAAAACGGCGAAGACCGCGCGCAATATGGCTCCAATTTGCTGAAAAACTTGGAAAAGCAGTTGAATACGAGAGGGCTGAATGCACAACGATTTACTGAATACCGCCGTTTTTACTCCGTTTATCCGCAAATTGGCACAGAGATTTTTCATCATTTTTCACCGGAGATAATTGACCGTTTATCGCTGACTGATACTGAGTTATCAATTTACCGGTCAGTGACCGGCGAATCTGAAATTGCAATTCACCGGACAGTGTCCGGCGAATCTGAAACTGCAATTCACCGACCAGTGGTCGGCGAATCTGAAATCGCAATTCGGCGACCAGTGGTCGCCGAATTTAAAGGCTGCCCTCCCGCCTTGTTAATCAAGCGAATACCTTATACGCATTTATTGCAAATTTCAAAAATCGACAACCCTTTGAAGCGTGCTTTTTACGAATTAGAAACGATAAAAGGCACTTGGTCGCGCCGAGAACTCGAACGTCAGATAAATTCACTTTATTATGAGCGTAGCGGTTTATCTAAAAATAAGAAAGCTCTTTCGGCTTTGGCAAATCAGGAGGCTGTGAAATTGTGCCCCGAAGATGTTCTTAATACGCCTGTGGCTGTGGAATTTTTGAATTTGAATGCGCGGGCTTTGGTTACGGAGGGTGATTTGGAACAGGCTATTTTGGATAATTTACAGGCATTTTTGTTGGAGATGGGGCACGGATTTTGTTTTGAAGCCCGACAGAAGCGGATATTGATTGATGATGATTACTTTTTTGTGGATTTGCTGTTTTACCACCGAGTGCTTAAATGTCACGTGATTGTTGAACTCAAATTGGATAAGTTCCGTCATGAGTATGCCTCACAACTGAATATGTATCTGAATTATTTTAAGCATGAGGAGGTTACACCCGGCGACAATCCGCCTGTGGGCATTTTGCTTTGTGCGGAAAAGGGAAATACGCAGGTCAAATATGCGACTGCCGGAATGGACGAAAATATATTTGTACAAAAGTATTTGGTGGAGCTGCCTGATGAAAAAACATTGGCAGACTATGTGACAAACGAGTTTTACACTATTGAGAAAGAACTATAAATTAAAAATACAATTTTATGAAAACAAACGAGAAGACGAGATACAGCGATGCGGAACTGGAAGAATTTCGCGCCATTATTAACGAGAAGTTGGAGGCGGCTCGGCGTGACTACGATATGCTGAAATCCGCGATGATGAATGCCGATGGCAACGATGTTGCCGACACTTCGCCCACGTTCAAGGTGCTGGAAGAGGGGGCTGCAACGCTTAACAAGGAGGAGGCGGGGCGGTTGGCGCAGCGTCAAATCAAGTTTATTCAGAGTTTGCAGGCGGCGTTGGTGCGCATCGAAAACAAGACCTACGGGGTGTGTCGCGAGACCGGTGTGCTGATTCCTAAGGAGCGTCTGCGTGCTGTGCCGCACGCCACGTTGAGTATCGAAGCAAAACAAGGAAAAAAATAGTTATGTGGTATAAAAACAAGGGACTTTGGGCTACTGCCATTGTGGTGTTGATTTTGGTGCTCGACCAAGTGTTGAAAATCTGGATTAAGACGCATCTTGCTCTGTATGAGGATATTCGGATTACTGATTGGTTTATTCTCCGTTTCGTGGAAAACGACGGCATCGCGATGGGTATGGAGATTATGAACAAACTGTTTATCACGATTTTCCGCATCATAGCCTCCGGCGCGGTGATTTATTATCTCTGTCAGTTGGTCAGACGCAACTATTCGACGGGTTACATCCTCTGCGTCGCGCTGGTGCTGGCGGGTGCGATTGGCAATTGTATCGACTGCATTGCCTACGGGGCTGTTTTCAATGAGAGCACGCCCACTCAGGTCGCCACGCTTTTTGCTCCCGAAGGCGGCTACAGTTCTTGGCTCAACGGAAAAGTGGTTGATATGTTCTATTTTCCGCTGATTGAATGGCGTGGCTATGTCTTTTTTCGCTACATTTTTAATTTGGCAGATGCCGCCATCAGCGTTGGAATCGTGGCGATAGTGATTTTTTACCGCGATACCCTCGCTCAAAGTTTTGAAAAAGAAATACCGGATGCGACAACAGAATAAATTCATCGGTTTCCTGCTTGGATTGTTCTTGCTGACGGCTTGCTCCCAAGAGCGACCCTCGTATGTGCTGTCCGACAGGCGGATGGAAGACGTGCTGTATGACCTCAACCTCGTCGAGAACGCTATCAATGACAACTACGCGGTTTTTTCGGGCGACTCGGTGCGCAGACAGCAACTCCTCGATTATGTTTTTCAAAAGCATAAAATCACCGAGCAAACGTTCGACACCTCGCTCGTTTGGTATAATGCCCATTTGGATAAATACTTGAAAATCAACGAGAACGTAGAAAAACGCTATGCAAAAGTGCTTGCCGATTTGCTGGCGGAAGATGCCAAAATCAAGCGCGAAGCAGTTCTCATTGCGGAGGGCATCAAATTGCCCAATTTCGTGGAACTACCGAAGCGCGACACCCTGCGGCTCTTTCCCGTGCCGGTGGATTCGCTCAGGTCGGATAGCATCGCCGCTGATACGATGCGCTACTATCTGCCGCTGCCGGAAGTGAAAGCGATTGAACTTCAACTGTCAGTGACAAATGACAACACAAGATGAAACACTATGAATGAATTGGCAAAACAGGAACTCTCTTTTATCAATGAGATAAAACAGAAAATTCATCAGGCTCAATATGAGGCGATGCGAGCCGTGAATGTGCAACTGATAACGCTCTATTGGGAAATTGGCAAGTCCATTTCCGAAAAACAACAGGAAGGCTGGGGTAAGTCGGTCGTAGAAAATCTGTCCGCCGAATTGCAAAAAGAGTTTCCGGGAGTCGGTGGATATTCAGTTGGAAACTTATGGCTAATGGCACAGTTTTACTCTGAATATCATGTAGTTGCAAATCTCGTACCATTGGTACGAGAAATTAGTTGGAGCAAACATATCTCCATAATGAAACAATGTAAAGATAATCTCGAAAGGCAATTTTACATTTTAGCTACGAAGAAATTTGGCTGGACAAAAAATGTGTTGATACATAATATTGAGGTCAAAACATACGAAAAATATCTACTCAATCAAACTAATTTTGACACAAATCTCCCTGAAAATCTACAAAATCAGGCTGTGTTAGCCGTTAAGGATGAATATAGTTGGGCTTTTCTTGACCTTGCAGAACAGCATTCTGAAAACGAACTCGAAACGGCTCTGGTAAATAATATTCGCCGATTTCTGTTAGAAATGAACTATCAATTTGCGTTTGTCGGCAATCAATTCCGCATAGAAGTAGATGACAATGAATATTTCATCGACCTCTTGTTGTATCACAGACAATTGCAATGTCTTGTGGCGGTTGAACTAAAAATAGGGAAATTCATCCCCGAATACAAAGGCAAGATGGAATTTTATTTGGCAGTTTTGAACGATAAAGTCAAGTTGCCCAACGAAAACGATGCAATCGGCATCATTATTTGCAAGGAAAAAAATCGCACAGTTGTAGAGTATTCTCTAAAAAACAGCACTCAGCCTATCGGCGTGGCAACCTATTCCACGAGCACTAATTTGCCGAAAGACTATGAAAGTTTATTACCGACCACCGAGGAAATTGAGAAAAAATTAAGTCAATATTTTGGATAGATGAAAACAGAGATACAAAAGCGGCGAACTTTCGCCATCATCTCGCATCCCGATGCGGGGAAGACTACACTCACCGAGAAGTTGCTGCTCTTCGGCGGTGCCATTCACGTTGCCGGCGCGGTGAAGTCGAACAAGATTAAGAAGACGGCTACTTCCGACTGGATGGAGATTGAGAAGCAGCGCGGGATTTCTGTCGCAACTTCCGTTATGGGATTCGACTACGAGGGTTACAAAATCAATATCCTGGACACGCCTGGGCATCAGGACTTTGCGGAGGACACTTACCGCACTCTGACGGCTGTGGATAGCGTGATTATCGTGGTGGATATTGCCAAGGGGGTGGAGGCGCAGACACGCAAACTGATGGAGGTGTGCCGGATGAGGAAAACGCCGGTCATGATTTTTGTGAACAAGATGGACCGCGACGGGAAGGAGCCGTTCGACCTGCTGGACGAGTTGGAGGAGGAACTGCAAATTCACGTCCGCCCGCTGAGTTGGCCCATCGAAATGGGGGTGAAATTCAAGGGGGTGTACAATCTTTATGAAGAGAAACTCGACCTCTACACACCCAGCAAGCAGACAATCACTGAATCGGTGAAGATAAACGATGTCAATAGTCCCGAACTGGATGCGCAAATCGGGGCGGATTTGGCTGTCAAACTGCGCGAAGACCTCGAACTTATCAATGGTGTGTATCCCGCTTTCGACCGCGAAACGTATCTGACGGGTGATGTCGCCCCCGTATTTTTCGGCTCGGCACTGAACAATTTTGGGGTGAAGGAACTGCTGGATTGCTTTGTGCGCATTGCGCCGTCGCCCCGTCCGGTTGCGGCTGAGGAGCGGACGGTTGACCCCGAAAATGACCCATTTTCAGGCTTCATTTTCAAAATTCACGCCAATATGGACCCCAATCATCGCAGTTGTATTGCCTTTTTGAAGATATGTTCGGGCAAATTTGAGCGCAACACCAATTACAGGCACGTGCGTTTCGACAAACTGATGAAATTTTCGCAAGCCACCGCATTTATGGCGCAGAAGAAGGAAACCGTGGATGAGGCGTATGCCGGCGACATCATCGGGCTGCCCGACACGGGCAATTTCAAGATTGGCGACACGCTCACGGCGGGCGAGGTGCTGCATTTCAAGGGCTTGCCGAGCTTCTCGCCGGAGATGTTTAAATACATCGAAAACGCCGACCCGATGAAGACCAAGCAACTCACCAAAGGCATCGACCAACTGATGGACGAGGGCGTGGCACAGCTGTTTACCAACCAATTCAACGGGCGAAAAATCATCGGCACGGTCGGGCAACTCCAATTTGAGGTCATCCAATACCGCCTGCTCCACGAATATGGCGCACAATGCCGCTGGGAGCCGCTTCACCTCTACAAAGCATGTTGGATTGAGTGCGATTTGCCCGAAGTTCTCTACGATTTCAAGCGACGCAAATATCAATTTATGGCGACCGACAAGCAGGGCAGGAATGTGTTCCTTGCGGATTCTAACTACGTCCTGCAAATGGCGCAGCAGGATTTTCCCAAGATAAGATTTCATTTCAGTTCGGAATTTTAAACGGGCAACGGCATCCTTATGCGCCACTCCTTAGGGTAAAGATTATTCGCGCGCGTGCCGATATTTTTGACAAATCCCAACGGACAGTCGAGATAAGTGGCTAATACATAGCCTCTTGGCAAATTTTCCGGCACGTTTTGCAACGCCTCTGCTTTCAAAAAATGCAAGGCGGTCGTTTTATCCAATTCCCACCGCGGGAAGGCATCGGGCAACAGGTCGCACGACATCGCCAAACTGTGCGGCGGGATGAAATCTTTGCCCTTCATCGCGCCCGGAGGCACGCCTGCCGACACAATTTTTAGCCGCTCTTTCAATTTTTTGTCATTGCCTTGCAGACGCTCACCCGCAAGCCCCTCCTTTCGCATAGCCGCAATAAAAAATCCCTCGCCCTTGGTGCGATGCGGCATAAAACGGCGCGGCTCTTCCACCACTGAAGCCCCTAATTCGCGACATATATGGTCAATATTATCCTCGTTTTCTTCGCGATTGTAGGTGCACGTGCTGTAAATGAGCAGTCCCCCCGCGCGCAATGCCGCCCACACATCAGCCACAATGCGCCGTTGCCGCTCGGCGCACTGTTGGACATTCGCCACCGACCATTCGCCGATGGAGGCGGGGTCTTTGCGAAACATCCCCTCGCCCGAACAGGGGGCATCCACCACCACGACATCGAAAAATGCGCCGAGCCGCCCGATTTCCGCAGGAGCGTTGTTGGTAACAATCGTGTGCGGATTGCCCCACTTGGTGAGATTTTCCGACAGGATATTGGCGCGCGACCGAATGATTTCGTTGGCGACCAAAAGGCTCCCCACAGGCAGCACAGCCGACAATTGCGTCGATTTTCCACCCGGCGCGGCGCACAAATCCAGCACGCGCACCGGCTCCGTAACCTGCCGCCGAAGGACATCCTCCAGCGACATCGACGAGGCTTCCTGCACATAATAGCAGCCTGCGTGAAACAGCGGGTCGAGCGTAAACACCGGACGTTCAGCCAAATAGAAGGCATTGGAAGCCCACGGCACTCGTCCGCCCAACGGCAGTGTTTGGCGCACGGCATCGCCGTTTTTGAACGGATTGAGGCGAATGCTCGTCGGGCTTTCGGCGTTCAATGCCGCTTCAAAAGCGTCCCATTCATCGCCCAGCAATGCTTTGGTGCGCGCGATAAATTCGGCGGGGAGTTTCATCTCTGTTGCTGTCATAATTCAGCGCAAAGATACGAATATTTTGTTTTTATGCCGTCACCGCGAGGGTAAGAATGCGCAGGCGGATGTTTTTGCATTGCAGCAGGGCGTGGGCGCAGGCTTCGAGGGTGGCACCTGTCGTCAGCACATCGTCGAACAGGATAACGCATTTGTTTTCAAACAGTTGCGGGTCGTGCACATTGAAAATGCCCAGAGTGTTTTGCCAGCGTTCAAAGCTGCTTTTTTTCGTTTGGGTGGTGTTGGCTCTCTCGCGGTAGAGATTTTGCGTTTCCAATGGGATGTGTGCCACTTCAGAGATGCCTCTCGCCACGATTTCAGCCTGATTGTAGCCTCTCTTTTTGAGTTTTTGGGGGTGCAGGGGCACGGGAATGATGAAATCAACACCGGCGAAAAAGGCGGATGCCGCCAATTCGCGCGCCAGATAACCGCCCATCCAAGCACCCAGAGCGGTGTCGCCGTGGTATTTTATGGCGGCAACCACCTTTTGCCCCAGCCCCTCTTTGCTGTAATAGAGGTAAGAAACAGCCTGCTGCACGGGAATTTTCCCTGCAAATCGGTCAACAGCGGGGTTGTCGGCAGCATCGTGGCGGTGATAGTTTGTTTTGGGCAGATTAAGGAGGCAATCTACGCACAAAAATTTCTCATTTTGCATCAGCGCATCGCCGCACCCCACGCAGAGCGACGGGTAAAACAGCGACAGCAGGGCTTTGAGCGGACTAAAAATTTTCTTTATAATTTTCTTCATTTTCATTGGTAATTCAAAAAAAGTTCGTACCTTTGCAGCTGAAAAGCCCGGGTGGTGGAATTGGTAGACACGCCACTTTGAGGGGGTGGTGCCGGTTACGGTGTGTGAGTTCAAATCTCGTCCCGGGTACGTTCAAAAATTTTTTTTTCATTTTAATTGGGAAAAACCTGATTTTCTATAGAAAATCAGGTTTTTCTTTGTGACCGCGGCAGGATTCTAACCTGCAACCGGCTGATCCGTAGTCAGCTACTCTATACAGTTGAGCTACGCGGCCTCCTGTTATCAACATTATCAGAGTGCAAAGGTATAACTTTTTTTTGTACCGTGCAAGTTTTTTCTGATTTTTTTTCAAATAAATTTTGCCACCCCGCCCGTTGCGCCTGTTTCGCCTCGACAGTTAGAATAAATAGGTCAGTGTCAGGTAAAATGCGTAATTTTGGAGATGGGCATTATCCACATTTTTGTGGCGAGTAAAATTGGTTAGAGCTATTCTGCCGTTGTAACCGATTTTGAAGTCTCCAAAATGTAAGCCGGCACCCAAATTTAATCCGCCCTCATTGCGATAAAAATCCTGTTGGTAGTCGAGGTCTTTATCGCCTTGTTTGCCGCTGAATTTGTGGCTGTAATATCCGCCGAAAAAAGCGTCTACGCCTACCGATTGCCGGGGTGTTTGCAAAACAAAACTTACCGGAATGGTGATTGCATTTGTTTTTATCGTTCCTCCGGGATGTTTGCCCGTAACATAGTCGTAAAATGCTTCGGAACGAATGGCATACACTCCCCACTCATATTGCGCCATAAGCCCGATTCCATACGCGCCGCCGGGTTTTCCGTTCACCGCGCCGCCGGTATAATAGTGGTTATTGGAGCCTATATTGGCGGATAATCCGAAAACGGCACCATTCCTGTGGTATCTGTGTTTTTTGGCGACTTTTCCGGAAGCACGATAATCAGCATCTTCGGAAACGTGTTGCACGAGTGATGTCAAATGTTCGGTAATCAGCACCATTCCGTCATAATCAATTAAGTCGGCATCATCCTCCGGCTTGTGATAAGGCGACTTTAGTCCGGTTGTAACCGCCAATGTGGGAATACCCTGTTTGGCAAAGGCTTCGGTATCGGTTGCGGTCAGCACGCTGTTTTCAAAACTTTGGGTTGTCACGTGCAGACCATTGGGGGTAAGTGCGGCATCCAACAGCAAGTTTTTTCCCCCTGCAATGGTGCCACTGCCTTGATATTTCACATAGCCGCTTGTTTTATACCAGCCGACCATATCTACGCTGAGCATCAGGCGGATTTTTTCGAGCGGAACAATCGGGTTTTTGACAAACGCACGGGAGCCGTAAAGCCCTAATTCTTCCCCATCAAAGGCAATCAGGATGATGCTTCGCCGGAGCGAGCCTTGCTTTTCTTTTAACCGGCGCGCCATCTCGGTGATGGTTGCCACGCCGGAGGCATTATCGTCTGCACCGTTGTAGATTTTGGTATTTCCATTGTCATCCGTCTTGACACCTATGTGGTCGTAGTGTGCTCCCACCACGATATATTCATCACTCAGCGTTGGGTCGTTTCCTCGCAGGATGCCGATAATATTCCGGTAATTACTTTCGTCTTTGATAAACGGTTGAAAATAATTATCTGCCTGATAAGGCTCTATCCCGATTTCTTTCCATTGCGCCACAACATATTCAGCCGCTTTTCGCGCATACTCCGAGCCGGCTTTGCGCCCGCGTAAGGAATCATCTGCCAGCGTATAAACGTGCTTCTCCAACCTCTCTTTAAGCGTAGTTTGGGCATAAGCACCCTGCATCCCAACTAAGGCGATGCTAATCAACAAGCAGATTGCAATTTTTTTATTCATAATCAATATCAATTAAAAATATCATCCATCACGCCCTCTGAATTTGATTTCGGGGCTATGTAAGTATTTCCGCCGCTGCCGGCGCAGGGGTCGCCATATTTTTCGGGCACGCGGAATGTTTCGACGGAAGAATAGCCCAATTTATTGTCGGCAAAAACTTTTTTCAGGAAGATACCCATCACAGGGAGGGCTGCGCGGGCACCCTGACCTTCGTTCATCGAGTCGAAGTGGATGGAGCGTTCGGTGCCGCCCACCCAGCAGCCGCCCACCAGCGAGGGCGTGAAGCCGACAAACCAGCAGTCGGAATTACTTTGCGTGGTGCCTGTTTTGCCGCCCATGGGCACATATACGCCCTGCCGATTGCGCATCCCACTGCCTGTGCCGCCGTCCATCACGCTCTGAAGCATACTCAGCATTTGGTAGCTGGCTCTCTCGTTGATGATTTCGTGCGACTGGGCGGCGAATTGCGACAACACATTGCCGTTGCGGTCTTCGATGCGGGTCACATACACTGGGTCGATGCGAATGCCGCCGTTGTCGAAGGCGGAATAAGCCGACACCATCTGTTCGATAGTGGCATCGCAAACGCCCAGACAGAGTGCCGGAACGGGTGTGATAGGCTCCGACAGCCCGTAAGACACCAGCAGTCGCTTGAATGCGTAGGGCGACATTTGCCCCATCAGGTAGGTCGTAACCCAATTGTCGGAGTTCTGCAACCCCCAACGCACGCTCACCAGTTCGCCGATGTGTGATGAAACGGCATTTTTGGGCGACCACGGCTCGCCATTTTCGCCCAAAAGCGTCTGCTGCACGTGGCGCATCTGGCTGCAAGGCGAGAAACCGCTCTCCATCGCCATCGAATAGAGGAATGGCTTGACAGTGGAGCCAACCTGTCGCCGCCCCTGCGTTACCATATCGTATTGGAAATTCTGAAAATTGGTGCCGCCCACGTATGCCTTCACGTGTCCCGAATGCGAATCCATTGCCATAAAACCCGCTTGCAGAAACATTTTCATGTGGCGTATAGAGTCGCTTGGGGTCATTACGGTGTCTTTCACGCCCGACATCGAAAAAATCTCCATCGGCACTTTTGTATTAAAAATGTTCCGAATTTTTGCGTCAGACACGCCATCTTTTTTGAGACCACGGTAGCGGTCGGTTTGTCGAATAGCCCTGTCCATGATGGCATCCAACTCCTCCTGGGTCAAATCGCTGTCGAACGGGGCGGTTTTGCTTTTCGCTTTTTCGCGGAAAAAGGCGGGCTGCAAAAAGCCTCCAACGTGCTCAGCCACAGCCTCTTCGGCGTATTGCTGCATCCGCGAATCAATAGTCGTGTAGATTTTCAGCCCATCGGATGCGATATTATAATGGGTGCCGTCTTTCTTGGTGTTTTTGTTGCACCAGCCATACAGCGGGTTGTTTTTCCACGCCACGGAATCGTCGGGAAAGCGATTGGAGTCGAACCGGTATTTGTCGTCCGTGCGTTTGGGCTGCTTCGCGTTCATCGTGAGGCGCAGATATTCCCTGAAATAGGGTGCAATCCCCTCCTTATGGTCTGCTTTATGAAAATTGACCAGCATTGGCGATGCCTTGGCAGCGTCGCGCTGCGCTTTGGTGATGAAACTATGCTTGCACATCAAATCCAAAACCACATTTCGCCGCCCTTTCGTGCGGTCGGGCTTCCGAATCGGATTGTAATAGGAAGGATTTTTGCACATCCCAATCAGCGTTGCAGCCTCCTGTATCGTCACTGCCTTCGGCTTTTTGCCAAAATAGACCCAGCACGCCGATTCGATGCCCACCGCGTTGTAGAGGAAATCAAACTGGTTGAGATACATATTGATAATCTCGTGCTTGGTGTAGAAACGCTCCAGTTGAACGGCGATAACCCACTCGATAGGCTTCCGAAGGGCACGCTGCAAGGTATTGCTCGCCGTGGCGGAATAAAGTTGCTTGGCGAGTTGCTGCGTAATCGTGCTCCCCCCGCCGGAGCGTCCCAGCGTGAGCACTGCGCGCATCAAGGCATACACGTCGATACCCGAATGGCTCTCAAAGCGGGCATCTTCCGTCGCCACCAACGCCTTGGTGATGTAGGGCGAGAGGTCGTCGTAGTTGGCATACACGCGGTTGCTGTTTTTGAGCGAATAGGTGCCCATATTCACATTGTCCGACGAGAGTATCTGAGTGGCATACTTGTCAATCGGATTTTCAAGGTCTGAAACATCCGGCATAGTGCCCACCCAGCCTATCCAGCCGCGAGCAATCAAGAAAAAGCCCAGCACGATGGACAGCAAAACGACCCCATACATTATCCACAGCCATTTGATAATCACAGCCCCCACCTTCGCGCTTATGAACGCCTTCCGTTTTCCCTTTTTCCTTTTTATGTCTTCCTTTATAGCCATTTGACCCATAAATATCAATAAAAATAATTGCCGCAAAGGTACAAAATTTTTTCATAAGGTCGGACTTTAAAATAGCCTCTGAAAAAACAACTCCCATTAAGTCGCTTTTTCTGAAATTTTGGTAAGGTCAATTAGTAACTGCGGAAAATTTCTGCGCAGGTGCTGCTTGTTTTGTGGGAAAATATCAGTACCTTTGCAGCAAGATACACAGAAATGCTATATGGCAAACGAGGATAAAGTTAAATATTGGATAGACCTGTCAGATGAAGATTTGAAAGTTGGAAGGACGTTGTTGTATGGCGGTCATTTCTTGTATGTGGCTTTTATGTGCCACCAAGCGATTGAAATCGTAATAGGGTTTATCTACCGTTTCTTCTATCCTTTTAATTCCCCTGTTATGCGCACAAGTAACTTTTAGGGGGCAATTCTGACAATCCTTCTTTAATGTCCAATTTTTTCTACCAAATTGTCCATGGATGCGTTGGATTTGATGTATGCACTATCTATTGCTTGGCGATGACCTTCAACCATGCCTTGGGTGATGCACAGACCAAGCACCTTGCGGAATACTTCCAAAAACAATGCTTCGCCATACAAGTGCCGTGTTCGATGTACTGTGCCAAGGGAGAGCTTCATCTATGTCATATCCTAAAAAATAAAGCATATCCATACGCATCGAGGAAGTTTCCACTATTTTCTGGTCGGAATTGATGTTTTCAATATAACCTATCAACATGAACTTACCGTTGTGCAACAGGCACGTGGACGTGTCGTCTGAACCACGATTTTAATGAGATTTTCAAGATTAGCAAGATGGAGGATTGGCGGGATTTTTTTTGTAATCCTGCTAATCCTCAAAATCTTATTAAAATCGTGGTTCAGACTTGCAAAAAAATATTGTACCTTTGCAGCAAATTTGGAATATATGCTTACACTCAAAATTATTACGGAGAATACGCAGGTGGTGATTGACCGCCTGGCGAAGAAACATTATGATGGCAAGGAAATTATTGCGCAGGTTTTGGCTGCCGATGCGAAGCGCAAAACGGCTCAGCAGCAGTTGGATAGCAGTCTGGCGGAGGTCAATAATCTGTCGAAATCTATCGGGCAACTGATGAAAGAGGGCAAGAAAGATGCTGCCGAAGTGATGCGTCAGACTGTTGGCAAGGCAAAAGATGCCAATGTCCGGTTGGAGACCGAGATGCGCGAGGCAGAGAAAAAACTGACCGAACTGCTGTGCCAAATCCCCAATCTGCCGCACGACAGCGTGCCCGCAGGCAGGCACGCCGAAAATAATGTGACTGAAAAAACGGGCGGCACCATTCCCGTATTGCCCGCCGATGCCCTGCCCCATTGGGAGTTGGCGAAGAAATATGACCTGATTGATTTTGAACTCGGTGTGAAAATCGCCGGTGCCGGTTTCCCTGTTTACAAGGGTCAGGGTGCCCGCTTGCAGCGTGCGCTCATCAACTTTTTCTTGGACAATGCTCGCGAGGCGGGCTATTTGGAGGTGCAACCGCCATACGTGGTGAATGCCGATTCGGGCTATGGCACGGGGCAACTGCCCGACAAGGAGGGGCAGATGTATCATTGCAATGCCGACGATTTGTATCTGATTCCGACGGCAGAGGTGCCTGTAACCAATATCTACCGCGACGTGATTGTGGACGAAAAGGATTTGCCCATCAAAAATACGGCTTATTCGGCTTGTTTTCGCCGCGAGGCGGGGTCGTATGGCAAGGAGGTGCGCGGGCTTAATCGCCTGCATCAGTTCGACAAGGTCGAAATCGTGCGCCTCGACACGCCCGAACACTCCTATCAGTCGCTGCAAGAGATGGTCGATTATGTGCAGTCGCTGGTCGATAAATTGGAACTTCCGTGGCGCATTCTCCGGCTGTGTGGCGGCGATATGAGTTTTACGTCGGCTTTGACGTTTGATTTTGAGGTGTTTTCGGCGGCGCAAAAACGCTGGCTGGAAGTCAGTTCGGTATCCAATTTCGAGAGTTATCAAGCCAACCGTCTGAAATGCCGCTACCGCGATGCGGACAAAAAAACACAACTCGTGCACACCCTCAACGGCAGCGCATTAGCCCTCCCGCGCATCGTGGCTGCCCTTTTGGAAAACAATCAGACACCGGACGGCATCCGCATCCCGAAGACGTTGGTGCCTTACACGGGGTTTGAGATGATTGCGTAAAATACGCTATATCAAGTACAGCGAACTGATGGACTCGTTGTTGCATACGCGCAAAATAGCCGTTGCAAAGAGGTTTGCCACCGACAGTACGCGCACTTTTTCGCTCTTTTTGGAATAGGGAATTGTGTCGGTGAAGATGATTTCCGATAGCGCCGACTGGTCGAGGCGTGTGGAGGCGGGGTCAGACATCACCGCGTGGGTGGCGATTGCCCTCACGGAGCGTGCGCCCTGCGCCATCATAATGTCGGCGGCTTTCGTGATTGTGCCTGCTGTGTCCACCATATCGTCCACTAAAATCACATCTAAGCCCTTTACGTCGCCAATGAGTTGCATTTCAGACACTTCGTTGGCTTTTTTGCGGAGTTTATAGCAGATTACCAACGGTAGGTTGAGGTGTTTGGCGTAGGCATTGGCGCGTTTGGTGCCGCCCACGTCCGGGGTGGCAATCACGGAATTTTCCAAATCCCACGTCTTGGCTTCTTCGATGAAGAGCGATGAGCCATAGAGATGGTCGACCGGCACGTCGAAAAATCCCTGAATTTGGTCGGCGTGCAAGTCCATCGCTATCAGCCGGTTGATGCCTGTTGCGCTCAGCAGGTCGGCTTCCAGTTTGGCTCCGATTGCCACGCGCGGCTTGTCTTTGCGGTCTTGACGCGCCCATCCAAAATAGGGCACAACGGCTATGATGGATGCTGCTGAAGCGCGTTTGGCGGCATCTATCATCAGCAAAAGTTCCATCAGATTGTCCGCAGGCGGGAAAGTCGATTGAACCAAAAACACGTGTTGCCCACGAACAGACTCCTCGTAAGAAACCGAAAATTCGCCATCGGCGAAATGTTCAATATTCATCTGTCCGAGCGGACACTCCAAACCGGCACAAATTTTCTCCGCCAAATAGCGCGAACTTGTCCCTGAAAATACTTTGAACGGCACATTTGTCTTCATAAGTCAATTAGCAGTATTAAAAACTTTCGGCAAAGGTACGAAATAATTTTCAACTGTATCGAAATTTTCCAAATTCGCTTTCAATCAGCAGTTCTTTTTGGGGCGATGTTTCGACAAATCCCACCACTTGCGCGGCAATGCCGAACGATTGCGAAACGGCGATGACGGCTTCGGCATACTGCGGCGGGAGGTAGATTTCCATCCGGTGTCCCATATTGAAGACTTTGTACATCTCGTGCCAATCCGTTTTCGACTGCTCCTGAATGAGTTTGAAGAGGGGCGGGAGGGGGAAGAGGTTGTTTTTTGTAACTTTGAGGCGGTCGATGAAATGCAGGATTTTTGTTTGCGCCCCGCCCGACACGTGCACCATACCGTGAATGTGGGGTCGCAGCGTGTCTAAAAGTTTTTTGATGACCGGCGCGTAGGTGCGCGTGGGCGAGAGCACCAATTTCCCCGCGTCGATGCCCAAGCCTTCGATTTGGTCGGTCAGTCGTTTTTGACCGGAATAGACGAGGTGGGCGGGCACGTTGGGGTCGTAGCTTTCGGGGTATTTCGTTGCCAAGTAGTTGGAAAAAACATCGTGACGGGCACTTGTTAGCCCGTTGCTGCCCATGCCGCCGTTGTATTCTTTTTCGTAAGTGGCTTGTCCGCAAGAACTTAGCCCTACAATCACATCGCCCGCTTGGATGTTGGCGTTGTCAATCACGTTGGCGCGCTTCATACGGCAGGTGACGGTGCTATCGACGATGATTGTGCGCACCAAATCGCCCACGTCGGCTGTTTCGCCGCCGGTGGGGTAGATATGCACACCGAGGCGGCTCAATTCTTCGCAGAGTTCGTTGGTGCCGTTGATGATGGCAGAGATGACATCGCCCGAAATCAGGTGTTTGTTGCGCCCGATGGTGGACGAGAGCAGGATATTATCCGTTGCGCCCACGCACAGCAAATCGTCGATATTCATTATCAGGGCATCCTGCGCGATGCCTTTCCAAACCGACAAATCGCCCGTCTCCTTCCAATAGAGGTATGCCAACGCCGATTTTGTGCCCGCCCCGTCGGCGTGCATCAGATTGCACCAAGCAGGGTCGCCGCCCAAAATGTCGGGGATAATTTTGCAAAAAGCCTTGGGATACAGCCCTTTGTCGCTGTTTTTGATGGCAGCGTGCACGTCTTCTTTGGAAGCCGACACCCCGCGCTGTGTATATCGTTGCGTATTCATTTTGCAAAGGTACGGAAAAAATTACGAATTACGAATTATGAATTACGGGGGATGTGCACGACTGTTTCTTTAACGTTTCTTTTGATATTGGCATTGTGTGCCGTTAGGCACACAATGTTGGTAGAAACCGGAATCCACCCTCCACAACCCATCGCCCCGTTAGGGGCGAAATGTGCATAACCGTGGGTGGAGCGAAGCGTAACCCACGGAGAGGTGCACCCTCCCTCTCCTTAGCCCTGCAAGGGCGAGATTATGATAATGCCGCCCTTGCAGGGCTAAGAGTGGTGTGGTGATGCCTGTACCGTGGGTTGCGCTTCGCTTCACCCACGGTTATGCACATCTGTCCCCTGCGGGGACACGGGCTGTGTCGCTCTCCTGTGCCGCAGGTCGGTGACCTGTGGTTATGAAAATTCCGCCCTTTCGGGCGACAGGGAACATATTCGCTACTAACTAAAAAATCTTCAAAAATATTTTGTCAATTCAAAAATAGTTGCTACCTTTGTCGCAATTTCAGGCGCAAGTTTGGAAGGGACATATTTTAAAAAAGCGTTTTACGCTATTCTTGCTTCAGAAAATTAGACACTTTCAAGCAAATTAGAATAAGTAGTAAACGCTCGCAGGAATGCGGGCTTACTTATTTTATTTGTGGGTCGTCTAATACCTCTGAAGTGGATATATTAAGTCCGCTTTTTTTGTGTGCAAAAAAATTAGGAATTATTTTTAAATTTATAAAACAATAAAAAAACAGTTATGAAAAAGAAAAACTTCTTTAGTTTTTGTGCCGCCGCAGCATTGCTGTTGGGCACCGGTGCTGCCAATGCAGCAGAATCATGGAACATTGGCTCGCCAACGGCAACCGATGTAGTAGCAACGCTTGATGGCAATACTCTCACCATTATTGGGACGGGGGCGATGGAGGATTATTCCCACAGTGGTGGTGCGCCGTGGAGTTCTTTCTCCACTTCAATTAAGACTGTGACCATCAGTGAGGGTGTTACAAGCATTGGAGAGAGGGCTTTTAGGGAGTGCCGTGGTTTCACCTCCATCACCATTCCTAACAGCGTGATAAGCATTGGAGAGAGGGCTTTTAGGGATTGCAGCGGTCTTATCTCCGTGACCATTGGTACCAGCGTGAAAAGTATTGAAGATGATGCTTTTTACGGTTGTAGCGGTCTTACCTCCATTACCATTCCTAACAGCGTGACAAGCATTGAAGGTGATGTTTTTAAGAATTGCAGCGGTCTTACCTCCGTGACCATTGGTAACAACGTGACAAGCGTTGGAAATGGGGCTTTTGGCAATTGCAGCAATCTCACCTCCGTGACCATTGGTAACAGCGTGACAAGCATTGGAAATGCTGCTTTTTACGGTTGCAGCAAACTTACCTCCGTCACCATTCCTAATAGCGTGACACGCATTGGAAATGGTGCTTTCTCCGATTGCAGCGGTCTTACCTCCGTATTTTGCCTTGCTACTACGCCGCCAACACTAATACTAAGCGATGAAAATGAAAATTTTACTGCTGTGAGTGCCGATGCGCTGTATGTGCCTGAAAGTGCCTTGGATGCCTATAACAATAGCGATTGGAAGAGTGCATTTGACATAATACTTGCCATCGAATCCACTACGGGCGTAAAAACGGTTGATGCCAATAAACTGCAAGTTTATCCCAATCCCACCACCGACGTGTTCTCTGTGGACAATGCCGACGGCGCAGAGATAAAAGTGTACAATCTGAATGGTGCGTTGCTGCACCGCACCCGCGAGAGCCGCGTTGATTTGTCGGGCGAGCCGAGTGGTGTTTATCTGCTGCGCGTAGGGGGTGAGGCTTTGAAGGTGGTGAAGAAGTAGTCTGAACCACGATTTTAATAAGATTTTGAGGATTAACAGGATAAAAAAATCTTGTTAATCCTTTAATCTTATTAAAATCATGGTTCAGACATTACTTTGCCCGTTAGAGCAATAATGGGTGGGTGGGGCGGTTTTTCTATTGATATGAAAGCCCTACGGGCTAATTTGTGCATTTGCGAAATAAAAATAAATATCTTATCTTTGTCGAAAATATTAAAGGGTATGAATTTGCAGATATTTAAGGAAATTCAGACGTTGAAACGTCAGATATTGCCAAACGACAAACTGATTTTGTTTGGCTCACAGGCACGTGGCGATGAACGCCCCGATTCGGATTGGGATTTGCTCGTGCTGTTGAATAAGCCACTCAAAGAAGCCGATGATGAGGACAACTTCGGTTATCCTTTTGCAGAATTAGGTTGGGGTCATGGTGTGTATCTCAGCACCAAGATTTATACAACCGCGGAATGGGAAAGGCGAAAACCTTCTCTGTTTTACAAGAATGTTGAACACGATGGAATAGAAATTGTATGAATTTGAATAAAGAAGAAAGAAAAGCCGTTGTAACTCTTCGCTTGCAAAAGGCGAAAGAAACACTATTAGAGGCAAAAGATATTGTCAAGTTGTGTCATTGGCGGGTAGTAGCCAATCGGCTGTATTATGCTTGCTACTATGCAACGAGTGCTTTACTTATTAAGCATGGACACATGGCACAGACACATTCCGGAGTTATCAGTATGTTAGGTTTGCACTTTGTTAAACAAGGGATTGTCAGCAACGAACAAGGGAAATTCTACAAAAGACTTTTTGAATTGCGCCAAACGGGCGATTATGATGATTGGATAACGATTGAAGAAATTGATGTGCAACCATTGATTGCGCCGGCTGAGGAATATATTTGTTTTCTTGAAAAATTGATTGCGCAAGACGTAGTCTGAACCACGATTTTAATAAGATTTTCAAGATTAACAGGATGGAGGATTGGCAGGATTTTTTGGAATCCTGTTAATCCTCAAAATCTTATTAAAATCGTGGTTCAGACAATCATCCATAGGTCAAGATTTTTTTAATGATTATCTGCAATCATACCGCTTGGCTCTTGCTCTTTATCCCGCAGTGACTTACAGCACAAGCCAATTCAAAG
>BNTR01000009.1 GCA_025996755.1 Bacteroidia bacterium | reverse complement strand
CGAGTTTGACAGACGAACAATATTTCCGATTTGAGGCAATAAACAACAGTAATTATGAAGTATCAAAAGCGTGGAGAGTGAAGGAAAACTTCCGCGATATACTTCGCAGGACTTCACCGATGGAAGCTTTATCGCTGTTTTATATATGGAAACGAGATGCCAAACACGCTCAAATCAAAGAAATCAATGAAGTTGTAGATATGTTTGAAAGGCATAAAATTAGGAATAATAAACGCTATGAAAACAGGGGCAAACAACGCGCGAGCCGAACGATTAAACGGGGCTATACAAGAGTTAAAAACAATCGGAAGAGGTTACAGAAATACCGCTAATTTCAGAACGGCTATTCTCTTCTTTAACGGTGATTTAATGCTCTTTCCACACAATTCCCAGTAGAGCCATCATTTTAACATCTTCCTTATTTTGCTGCCCGGCTGGTGCCGTTGAAAACGTATAGTTTCTTTTTTTCATTGTGTATTAATTTTCATTAATTGCAATCCAATTCCTGCATATCCGTTTTTATCCATGCCTATGGGTCTCGCCTTTTCAAAGAGTGATTTAGCATTATATTTGATATTATCAATTTTTTCAAAAAGGGGATTATACGCATTGATTATTGTCTCTTTATTGACAATCTTTTTCAAGTCATTAATCAGCAAACCTGCATCTTCGGCTTTGGTCAACGCTTCAATCAAATCCAATAGATAGTCTTGTCCGATATAGAAATTTTTATTTATCCTGTTTTTGCAGCGTTCTATTACATAACAGGCAATTCCTTTTAATCCGGTATCTAATGAGTAATCAGTCATCCGGCGCACATCCCGTTCGATAATTTGTTTGTCCAAATCTTCTAACACTTCATCGGGATTGGCCTCAACAAATTGGTGTCGGATTAAATACTCTATGCCCCAGGCAATACCACAAAGTCCGTCTTTGAAGTTACAAGGAGTATCCAGATGAATTTCTTTGTATATTTCATCAATCAATTCTCCGGCAAAAGCATCATATATCTTTTTTCCTGTATAGCGGGAATAGTGATAGAAGAATAGGACAATGCCGGTTTTCCCATTCAAGAGTCCAATGTTATTTGTAAAACTGCCATGCAACATTAAGTAGCGGGCAATGCGCGGAAGTATTTCTTCTTGTAGTTTTTTCATAAACTTTCTTTCAATATTTTTTTGATGGGCAAAAAGAGCCGCTCCAGCAGCGAAATATCCTCCGTGATAATATCTGCCTGCCCCTGCATATTGGGCAGATAGGGGAGTTCTTTTTTGTAGGTTGTGAGCAACCCGTCCGGCAGGCTGATTTCTACCGTGTAATAAATCAATTCGCCCGATTGGGTGGGCACGAGGGAGATGTTTTGCACTTTGCCGCGCAGGATGCCGTATTCAGTGTCGGGGAAATTTTCTATGCGGATATTGACTTTTTGACCTGTTTCTACTTTTCCCGAGCGGGCGATTGGCAGCGAGGCTTTGCCGATTAGTTCATACTCTTTTGTTGGGATAATTGTAAATACTTCTACTCCTGCACTCACATTCTGATTGATTGTCCAGAAATTGGTAAAGGTGATTTTTCCGCTGATGGGGGCGATGAGCACGTAACTCAATTCCCATGCCTGTATCTCCGTTTTCAGTTGAGACACAAGCGATTGCAGTTGGGTTTGCAAGCCGTTTAACTTTTCAATATCCTGATGTCCGGTGTCTAACAGCGATTCTTTCAGTTGAGCGATTTGTATCTGCATATTGTTGAGCGACGAGCGTATGTTTTCGCCCGACAGCATACTCTGCAAAAAGGCGTTTTTGGATTTTTCCAATTCCTCCGGCGAAATAATGCCGCTGGCGTTGAGCGTTGAATCCCGCTGAAACTGCTGCTGAATAAGCTGCTGCTGCTGTTCCGTGAGCTGCTGCTGGCGAAGCAGATTTTGATATTGCTGCTCGTATTGCACAATGCGCTCTTGCGTCATCTTTATTTTTTGCGGATAATAGAGCAACCGTTTGTATTCTTTGTAATCAAACAAAGCGATGTAAAATGTGGAATAAACGGTTTGCAGATTGCCGAGTTGCAAATTTTTGTTTGGCAATGGCGGCAGCGTATCGTGTTCGAGGGCTAATTGATTCAGGTAGTTTTTCAAGGTTAAAATATCTGCTGTTCGAGCGGGGTTGTCGATGACTGCCAAATAATCATTTGCATTTACAGCCTGATTATCAGCCACATACAATTCGTTCAATTTACCGGACGAATGGGCTACAATGGCTGCGGGCGGGGTTGAGCCGGTCAGGACAATGCGGGCGGAGATGATGTCGGGGTATTTGAAGACGGCACTGCCTGCCAGCAAAATCACGACGATGCCGGCTAAAACGGTGATGCCCCACCGCAATATCCATGGGGGGATGCTGCCGAGGATTTCTTGAAATTCCTCGCTGCGGAGTTCTATTTTGTCTTCTTCGTTCATGTTCCCAGCTCCAACTGATTTTTCACTAATGTGTAATATGCACCCTTCTTTTCTGTCAATTCTCTGTGTGTGCCGTGTTCCACAATTTTGCCCTTGTCCAACACGATGATATTATCCGCTTGCTGCACCGTGCTTAGGCGGTGGGCAACTATCACTACTGTTTTGCCTTGATAAAATTCCGCCAAATTATCCATGATAATCCGTTCATTGTTAGCATCCAAGGCATTGGTGGCTTCGTCGAAGAATAGGAAGTCGGGATTTTTATAGACTGCTCTTGCTATCAATAGTCGTTGCCGTTGTCCTTGACTGATGCCGTTGCCTTCCATTCCGATTTTTGTGTTGTATTTCAACGGAAGTCCTTCGATAAATTCTTTTATATTTGCCGTTTCTACTGCGTGCAGGAGTCGTTTTTTATCTACTTCATCCACTCCTACGGCTATGTTGTTGGCGATGGTGTCGGAAAATATGAAACCGTCCTGCATCACTGCGCCGGATTTTTGCCGCCACAGGTGCGGGTTGATTTCTTCCATGTTGGTGTTGTCGATTGTGATTTTGCCTTTCAAGGGGGGATAGAAGCCTAATAGCAGTTTGACGATGGTGGTTTTGCCGCTTCCGCTGGCTCCTACGATGGCGGTGATTTTGTTTTGCGGGATGGTCAGGCTCAAATCTTCCAACACATAATCGCGGTCGGCACCATCGTAACTGAAATAGACGTTTTCTAATTGGAGGGTTTTGTTGTCCGGCAGTTCGTTTAATTTATTGTCGATGGTTTGCTCCTCGTCTTCCTTGTTGTGAATTTCATTGAGGCGCTCCAGACTTATTTTGGCATCCTGCAACGATTGCGTAAAGCCGATAACCTGACTGATGGGACCGGACAATTGCCCGATGATGTAACTGATAGACATCATCATACCGAGAGTTATACTGCCATCCACAACGGCTTTTGCCGACAGGAAAGAGATAAACAGCGAGGTGGTTTGGTTGAAAAAGATGGAGCCGATTTGCTGGTATTGCCCCAATGCAGTGCCTTCGATGCTTATTTTGAACTGTTTTGCCTGAATGCGCTCCCATTGCCAGCGTTGTTGTTTTTCGCAGTTGTTGAGCTTGATTTCCTGCATACCGGTAATCATCTGAATCATATTGCTTTGATTGGCAGACGAGAGGGTAAATCGCTTGTTATCCAGCTTTTTACGATAACGCAAGAACGACAATATCCACGCCACATACAAGGCATTGCCGACCAGAAAGACCAGCAGGATAGTGAGGTTGTAATACGCCATAATACCGGCAAAAATGAAAAAGTTGACAAACGAAAACAGCGTAGAAAGGCTGGTGCCGGTCATAAAACTTTGGATGCGGCTGTGGTCGCCAATGCGCTGCATGATGTCGCCAACATTTTTGGAGTCAAAAAAGCGGATGGGCAGTTTCATCAACTTGGCAAGAAAATCCGAAATCAGCGAGATGCTGATGCGGGTGTTCGTATGCAGTGAAATCCAGCTTTGAATAAATCCCATGCCCGTTTGCGTGATAAATAGCACCAATTGGGCGATTAAAATCAGCGTAATAAAATTCAGATTGTGGTTGCCAATGCCCTGGTCAACCATCGCTTGGGTCAAAAACGGGAAAATAAGCGAAAGCACACTGCCGATAATCATTGCCACAAGCAATTGCACCATCTCCGATTTGTAGGGAAACAGATAACGGAGATAATAGCCCAGATTTTTCTCCCGCTTTTCCTTATCATCTTCCTGTTCATAAAATTCGGGAGAGGGTTCTAACAGCAAAGCCGTTCCGGTGTCTCTACCGTTGGTTTTGCTACTAATCCAGCATTTCAGAAACTCCTCCTTATTCATCGTATATTTCTTACCGGCAGGGTCAGCAATTTGAATAGCATAATTGCCTTTTTTCTTCTTTATGCCGTAGCAAACCACAAAATGGTTTTGATTCCAATGCAAAATGCAAGGCAAGAGGGCATCATTGACCAATTGCAAAAAATTGATTCGCACGCCCTGTGTGTGAAAGCCGATGCTTTCGGCGGCATCGCTGATGCCGAGCATGCTCACGCCCTCGCGAGTGATGAATGATTTTTCGCGCAGGTTTTGGAGTGTGTAGCTGCGACTGTAAAATTTGGCAATCATGCGGAGGCAGGATGGTCCGCAGTCCATCGCGTCTAATTGCTGATAGTAAGGGAAGGATTTACTCATTTTTTTGTTTCACGTTTTCCCTTCTGCTGTTTGAGAAATCCAAGAGTTAAAAAAATAATGAATGGCAAAGGCTTTTTCAATCTTATCTGCTATCGCAGGTGTGGGGTGTCCTGTCCGCAATATCCATACCTCTTTTTGGGAAAGGGGCGCAATTAAATCTGCCGATAATAAGGTAATCGTTTGTTTCCTTTTGAAGTTCTCATAGACCCTTGTTACCATCAAGGGTCCCGTGGATTCCAAAACGTGCAAAAATTTTCCTTTTAAGTTGTCAGTGGTAAAATTGGCTTTCATATCTTCAATAATATTTTGGAAAAATTTATGCTTTGGAGCTGCCGCCATTAGTGCATTGCCTACCATCATTGGCTTTGATTGAACCCGGGCATGCCCTATGGGGTCCATTCCCATGCAGCAACTTGAATCCGTTAATAACACATCCAAGGGTTGAATACATTCGTAATCCAAGTCCATATACACTCCTCCAATATGGTATAGTATCAAATAACGGATGGCATCCCATCTTTGAACATCAAATGGAAAGGAATGATAATAAGCCGAGAAATCGGGACAAGTCGATTCTATAAAGTCATTTATCATTTTTCGATTCCAAAAACGATATTCCCAATCCGGATGTTTTTCTTTCCACGTTTCGGCTATGGTTAGTAAGTTTGCCGGAGGTCCTGCCGGGTCTTCGTATATGTGATGGATAATACGCGGAATATGCATCCTGTCTGTT
Source organism: Bacteroidia bacterium (assembly GCA_025996755.1). Taxonomy (GTDB): domain Bacteria; phylum Bacteroidota; class Bacteroidia; order Bacteroidales; family Azobacteroidaceae; genus Azobacteroides. The sequence goes on along the minus strand of BNTR01000009.1, from coordinate 33,635 downwards.
GTTTTATCCGATAAAGACAATAACTTATTTTTCAAAAAAGTATATCCTTCGGGATTATTTTTAGTTACAGCCGGAATATTGAATTTTAATTCTTGATGCTTCAATTCTTCATCTAAGCAATCTGTCATAAAAATTGGATGTGTAATTTTTTGCAAACCGTTTGCCTCATCGGTTAATTGGTGCATATTTGGGACAATAGATAAGCGATTGTTAATCAAGTTAATGTATTCGTATTTTGCTATCCATGAAGAGTTGAGATAATCCAAATGATGCCATTGGAAACGGAATGGTTTATATACGGGAATATCTTCAATAACATTCCGTTTTTTGAAAGTTGGGAATGTTTTTACTTGCGCATCAAAATCTTTCCAAACCCTGCGCCAACTTGCCCAACAGGATGCTGTATTTATTAATTTGGAAAAATGATAGGAATCCTCATTTTTTTGTTTCCGATTTTCAGGATGAAAATCACATCCGGATATATGCCCGATACGCTCATCCTCACGATATTTTTCTAACAAGGCAGAGCAAAATGCAAAAAAAGACGGGAACGGAATATCTCGCCCATCTAAAATAATGCCCTCCGGCTCGTGCTCAAAAAACCATTTAACGGCTTTTAGCATGGTTTTATCATATCCTAAATTGGTTTTATTATACATTGTATTAACTTGACAATCCCAGTCAATGCCTGTTATTAGTGGCTTTAACTGTTCCTTGCCAATCGTATCATCACGGTCACAAGCCAAATATAAGTGTCGGACTTCAATTTTTCGGAGTTCGTCAAACAGCAACGTGATGGTTTCAATATCACCGAACGCAATAAACAGTATGGGCGTTTCTTTGTTGTAAGTTATCATAACTTGTTTTTATGGCAGCAATCCCTCAATCATTTTCCGCATTTCCGCATTCCCCGGATAGCCGGTGATTTTGTGCTTCAATTCGCCATCCACATCAAAAAGCAGATAGGTGGGAATCACATCATCAAAGCCATATTTATCTGAGTGTGAGATACTTGTCCATTCAACATCATTTTTTAGGTAATACTGCTCCCCGCCAAGGGTGGCAACCTTCTTTTCCCATAAACCAACCGGAGAAGAACGATTCGTTATATATACGAAAACAACAGCTTTCTGCTGCATCTCACTTTTGAGTTCCTCGGATTCTTTCATTGCGTCAAGACAGGGACCACACCACGTTGCCCAAAAATCTACCACAACCACTTTCCCCTTGTATCCGGACACAATCGCATCCATTAACATCTCTCCGTTAGTCCCATTGAATGCGGGTGTTTCTTTGACCGCAGGTTTAGGGCTTTCCGCAAATTTTGTTACTGCTTTATCTTTTGCCAGCAGAACATCAACGTAGGCTGTATTTTTGTAATATTTCTTGATATTTGCTTTCTGCTTATCCGACAGGGGTTTATTTTCATCCTCAAACTGTTTGGCATACGCATTTGCTGCCAACATATCGTAAAACAAATCGGCATCTGCACCTGTATATTCGGCAATAATTGCTTTCACTTCTTTGAGCCAATCCGCTATCTGCATATCGCCAATCGGAGGAATATTCAGAATTTTATCAGCGAGAATGGCTTTTAAGACCCGATAATATGCGCCATTACCAAAATGAGCAGGATTATTCAAATCAAGATTTTTGAGAAAAGCATAGTAAGATTTTTCCGGTGTTATTGGAGTAAAATCATCCATATTTGCATCTCTATGAGCATTGCGATAACGAATACGCATCATTCCTTCATAGTCAAACAAAAGAATGACGGCAAAATGCTCTAACTTTAGACTGTTGATAATATATTGTCTGGTATATTCCGATAGTTCCGTATGCTTTTTGACCATTCCCTCCATTTTTTCGATTCTTTCCATCACTTCTGTAAAATATTCTTCCGGAGAAGGAATTTCGACACGTTCCTCCGGTGGTGGTGCCATCCAAAATTCTATAAAAGTACTAAGAATATTTATCGCATCTTCTGATGTAAAGTCGCTGTTGCTCACCATATCTATATGAGGCTTTCCCTTTTCATCAAAAAAGATATTCACCTTGGTTTCTTCGTTCGGTGCCAAATAAATGCCTATCTGGTCATGAAATTCAAAATTGAGGTAACCGATACTTGCACAAATAACCGGAATGTCTAAAGCAAATGTTCCATCTTTTTGAAGGTAGGTTGTGTGCTCATTTTCATCAAGAAGTGGATTTGCAAAAAACGACGTTATCCTCCCTGTTTTTTCATTAATTTCAAAGGGAAGTGTCCCGCTAATTTTGCCGGTTACATGGGCAAACCCATACCGCACTGGGGATTCGGACGACTGCTTATCTGTGCAGGCACAAAATAGTCCCGCCGAAAGGCAAATAAAAACTGCTGCGAGTTTTCTGCAAAATACTGTGTGTTTCATTATTGTAATATTTTTTAATTTTATTATAAAATACATTGAAATTGGAGAACCATTATTGCAATGGCTCTCCAATCAAATCTACTTCGCGCAATACCTGTAATTGCCCTGAGCCGTCTCATAACACTTGCCGCTAGAACAATCAGAGAAGTAACAGATACTTCCGATTGGCTCGCCTTTACAAGAGGTACTACAGTCAAAGGCACCAGCATAGCTATAGCCATAGCCTCCCATCACGTTTTTCAACTCTCTCTCACTTAGGAACTCAGAAATTCCTTTCAAATTAATTTTTTTTAATGTTTTCATACCGCAAAAGTAATTAAAATTTTTAACATTGTAGAAAATTATTACAATAAACAGCTAATTTATTGCCCGTTGCCCTACAACTTAGCAGCGGTTAGTTGACGTCAATCTCTAATTTTGTAAAATACCGTAAATCCTCTATCTTGTAATTCTCCGGCAATTGATAACCATTTACCAAAATGGTCGGCGTTCCTCGAATTTGTGTTTTTCCCCGCCACATCTCATGCTTTTGAAACTCGGTTTCAACGGTGAAACTATCTATGCTTAAATGCAAGTCTTTAAAAAATTGCTCTTTTAACAATTTCCCTTTGTCAAACCAATCACCAATGATTTGCCTGAAAATATCTGTATTGTGTACCAAAAATGCAGCAATCAAGTATTTATTGGCAAAATCCAAACTTGGCTCGAAAGAAGAAAAAATATACTGAATGCAAATTTGCTCATCCATCGCCTTCAAAAGCTTTTCTATCCGTTTATGCATCATCGCACATGGATAACAAAAGGGATTGGTAAGAATAGTAATTTGCAAATTGGCATCGGAATTGCCAAAACGAATTTGTGAATCTGATTTATCAACTTCGTAATGTGTTTGTTTTTTTAGAAACACCTTAAACACATCGTCATCGGCTTTGAGGCTGTTTATTTCCTGTTTCAAATGCTGCACCAACCGTTCTTTGCTTATTTTAGGAATCAAAATGTTAAAACCTAATATGGGAAAGACGAATATACAGCCGAGTAATAGCCAATTAGCCATGTTAAAATCAGGCATTTGTATGAATCCAAAAGTCAAATTTGTGGCAAAAACAAGCCAAAACAAAATCTGTACAATAAGGCACAAGGCGCACCACTGCTTGGCTTTGAACTTCTGATACCAAACGCTCCAAACACTATAGAGCAAAGCAAAGATATTCAGAATTGCCACATAAGAAACCAACTGCGGCAGGAATAGCAGAATAAGCGCATTGGCTGAAAAATAGCCCAGCCCGATTTCGCTCCACCCAAACACACCCCACAACTTCGCCGCTTTTGATTCCAATACATTGTTGCAATCGCTTTGCTTGAAAAGCGAACAGATTTTGTCGGCATATTTGCTATGAATACGCAATTGTTTCTGTACCAACAAATAACCGATGTATATGCCTGCAAAATTAAGCAATAAAAGCAATGTCAGTCCCCAATCTGCAAATAAGGAATTGCGGATATAAGCCAACAGCAAAAGCAAACCACCGGCAAACAGCAACATATATGTTTGCGCTGCATTCAAAATCTCTTTTTTTCTGTTCACTTTGTAGTTAGGCTCTATGGAATCCTTTGAAGTTTCAGCCAAAAGGATTACACCTGACCAAGCATCTATAAATTCGCTGAGCGAAAGAGAAATCTCTTGTTCATTCCAAATACACCACACTTTTTCCTGTTCAATCTTGTAAACGATAACAAAATCACCTCCGCCAAAATGTGCAATAAAAGGAAGTTCAATATTGAAAATTTCTTCGTCTTTATTTTCAATTTTCGTCCCCGCATTTGCAATACCATAATCTGAAAGCATTTTAGAAATCCCAAACAGATTATACTTGTGCGGATGCTCATGAAAATACCGCCCAGAAAACTCCCGAGTGTGTTTCACGTTCAACAGTTCAAGAAATGAAACAAAAATATTATTTCCTTTTGCACGCATAACAAATTTATAATTTCTAATAACGCGACAAAGTTAGTAACAAAAATTAAATGATTTTCAAACTGTTCATGATACTTTGTAAGCGTAGTGGTTTAACCCGTAAGCGTTCACTTTTTTGCGTTAAGCGTATTGCCTTTTCAATCGTTTTGCACCACGAACAGACACCGAAAACGTCATATTCCCCTGAATTTGTACGCTTTTGTTTGTTCGACTGATAGATTTTACTTTATCTGTATTTATAATGCAATTTCGATTTATCCGAATAAAAAAGTCAGGAAGCATGGTTTCCACCTCTTTCAAGGATTTTGTGCAGGAAAAAGGCGATTCATTTTCTATAAAAAAGGTGCAGAGATAGTCCTTAACAGTAACTGCCAATATGTTTTCCACGAGCGTGACACGTATTTCACTCTCATTTCTGATACTAATTTTTTGTTTTTCCATCTGTTTTTTGTTCATTATCGACATAAATAAAGCGTGATACTTAAAACTATCTGCTTTCTAAGGTATTTAGCGTAACCCGATTCTACAAATAAGTTAAGTCCACGCAGTGACATCGCAGACTAATTTTAATATATAAAAATTATTACTACCTTTGCACCAAAATTCAATGTAAAGCAAATGAAAAAGGTAGTATTATTAGTTCGGGTATCGACTCTCAAACAAGATTACGAAGCCCAAAGTGAGGAATTAGTTGCATTCGTTCAAAAGGACGGCTACACAGATGCAGAAATGGAAATCATAGAAGACAAAGAAAGTGCCACCAAACTAAGCGATGAAGAACGGCAGGGACTTAATAAAATGTATGCTGCAATCATCAATCCAGATAACAAAATAGAAGGGGTTTATTGTTGGGAATTAAGCCGTTTGTCACGAAAACCAACAACCTTATGGCACGTAAAAGGATATTTAGAAGAACGGGGAATCAATCTAATTGTTAAACAACAAAACCTTAATTTACAGAGAGATAAAGGCAATTTTGATATTATATTTAGTTTATTTGTGGGGTTATGTATGCAAGAAATAACCACCAAAAACGAGCGAGCGGAGCGACAAAAAAGACATAAAGCCGCACAAAGCGGCTATAACGGTGGCAATATAAAGTATGGCTATAGTTACGACCCCAACAGTAGAATAAAAGTATACATACCACACCCAGAACAATCGGAAATAGTGAAAACATTGTTTGAATTGTATGCTACCGGGCAATACGGAATTTCAACACTCTACTCTGAAATGCAGAGTCGGGGTTATGATATAAACCCCCGAATCATTGGGCAAATTCTGCGGAGCCGTGAATATACGGGCGCAAAAATCCCAGAACGTGAATATTCAGAAAAAATAAAAGGAAAAGAGCGAAAAATAACACGATACGAACGGACATACCCACCTATCATTGGTTTGGAATTGTTTGAAAAATGTCGAATTGTGGCACAAGAAAATAACAACAATATAGATAAAAGTAAGACCATATATTTTGCGAATCATCTAATTAGATGCGGCTGTTGCGGCTCATATTTTGTTGCAATGAAAGCAAATATCATTTACCGCTGCATTCACCGATATAGTAAGATAACGAAAAGAGAATGTACGGGCAATGAATCAATCAATATCAATGTAATTGATAGTCTTTTGTGGAATGTGGCAAAACGTTTGGAAGTTGATTTTATTTTCAATTTTAATGAAACAGAAATAGAAACGTGGCAAGCGGCAATAAATGACCTCCAAATGAAAATTGATAATTCTGAAAAGCATTATAAAATCATCGTGGAAAACAAAGAAAAAGAAATCAAAAAGATGATTCCAAATTTAGATGAAAAAGAAATAAACCGACTTGCAACGGGCGCAACACAAGCCGAAAAACAACAAATAGAACAAAAGAAAGTACACTTTCAAGGTGAAATAGTGCGGTTTAAGGCACTTATTACGGAAAGTCAACGTATGTATCAATCCTATATGCCGATGGATATAATAATGAACGAAATAGATAAAAAAGCGGCATTGCTAAAACAATTAGAAAAAGCAGATGAAAAGGCGTGTTATGATATTGTACACAAGCACATTGAGGAAGTTTCAATTTTCACAATGTCAACTAAAACCAAAGCAATACATATAACTTGCCGGAACTTGAATAATAACACCACTAATATAGAAATCTATTATTATGATTTCAGAATTAGAGACAAAACAAAACAAATTTATCAATTAGTTACAAATTACATTGCCGGCGTAAATGGGGAATACATTGCAGAAAAAGACTATGTTAATTTTGAAATTGAAAACCGTATTAGTCGCCCAATCAAAGCAGAGTAGTAAAATAAAATAAGTGGTAAAAATAAATCTTAGAGATTGCCTTTTTACCACAATGTTAAACTTTCATAAAAGTAAAGATATTTCTTTTAGATTTATGTTTACTATCAAAACTTTTTTGTACCTTTGCACCATGAAAACAAATAAAAGATACAACGGTATGAAAACAGTTATCTACACACGTGTTTCGACAAGTGTACAAGAGTTTGAGAGACAAGTAAGCGACCTCACAGCGTTTGCAGGGAAACAGGGCTTTGATGTTGTTAATACATTCAGCGAAAAAGTAAGCGGCGCAAAGAAAAATGAGGAGCGTGCCGAACTATCCGCAATGATTGAATATTGCACCAACAACAAGGTGGAAAAAGTTCTGATATCGGAATTGTCGCGGTTAGGGCGCAATACGATTGAAGTGTTGAAGGCGGTGGAATTATTGAATGAAAACAAAATTAGTCTGTACATTCATAATTTAGGTATTGAAACCCTGAATACGACAAAAGAAGTTAGCATTAGTAGCAAGTTAATGATTACGATGTTAGCGGAGTTCGCAAGCATGGAGCGCACACAGATTCGCCAACGAATGGCAAGTGGTTACGCTAACCATATCAATAACGGTGGTAGCGTTGGGCGTCACAAGGGCGACACCAAAAGCATTGAAACTTTGAAAACTGAAAATAAAGAAGTGATTAAGTACATTAAGCAAGGCTTGAGCCTCAACAATATAGCCAAACTAACAGGCAAGTCGAAGCCTACCATTATCAAAGTGAAAAAGGCACTTGCAGTATAGATAAATCAGAAAATATTAGAAAATATAAAAACTGAACGCTTTATTTATTGCATATTCGCAAAGATAAAGCGTTCTATAATATATTTTGTGCTTATTTTCTTTAATAACTTATTGATAATTAGATTATTATGTTGATTTTTAGTGCTCTGGAAGTGTAACAACTATCCTGCATTAAGTGTATAAATAACCGTGTGCATTTTTGATTGTCAATTTTTACCCCTATTTTCACTAATAGAGATGCGTGTGGCTTTGAAAACAGCAAATTCTCACCCCCCTTTGTTAAGGGGGTGCGAACTCAAACATTAGACCTCAAAAATACTTAATTCCTGCCCTGTTGTTTTGTCCCGGAAGTGAATTAGCCTGTTGGCATATTCCATAAACATAATCTCGAATAGGGGGTGGTTAGAATCCGACAAACTCTCTAATAACACACTTGGAGGTATTTGCCTCTGATTGAAATAGTGTTGGTGCCAAAGTGGGCTATTCGCACAAAATTCTCTGATATGTTCGTTTTTCAAGTGAATTTCAAGCCGGTGAGGATTTTTAATTGACTCCAACCATTTTTTGATATATTCTTTCTTTGATGCGGCTATTTCGGTGCCTTTGTCGTAACCTTTTAGTTCAAAACCGCCGTCTTTGGTATTCTGCTTTATATAAAGAGATAAATCGTTCATTTTTAATTGATTACAGCCATAACTAAATCGCAGTCCTTGTATTTGTTCGCGTTCGTTGTCGTATGCCTTCCGATTAACTATTGGTAGGAGGTTTTCATCAAAAATTGCCCTTTTGATACGCCGTGACCAGTTGACATTTGAATCACATGCAATATCTAACGTTGTGATATTGTTGGCGGTTAAATTTAAGTCTCCGGCGATGGTGTTGGCAAATAGCAATATGTTTGTGTTGTATAGAAATGGTGTATAAAACACCTTATTTTCAACTCTAAACCATACATAAGTATTACCACCTTCTTTGTCGTGCCTACCTTCATCATAATAAAGGTCTCCGAAGTGCATATATTCAGAATCATTTGGATTTTGAACGGTGACTTGAATTTCATTGTCAAATTTTCCTGTGGGGTTTTCTTTCCTATAAAGTCTGAAATTCTCGAATCCGTAGTCAGATTTTACTGCGTTTAAATAGTCAATCGTAGCCGCATCGGCAAGGTAGCACACAGTTAGCGCGTCCACAGTATATTTAAATTTAATCTTTTTCATGCGTTATTATTGTTTTGATTGTTATTTTTTGACGGGATGTTTTCCCAGTACGCCTTCAGAGCATCAGAAATTGCTTTTTTAGTGTCCGTGCTGCGCGGCATCCCGTAATTGGGATTGTTGCAGCCTGCTTTTTTCGCGCTCATTTTTGCCCTTGTTTCTTCGCCAGGCTCGCGGAATTGTCTTTTACCGTTCATAAAATAAAATTTATTTGTTTTTATTCATATCAAACTAAATTGATACATAATAAATAGTATGAACTGTATTAAAATTCAAGAGTTTTTTTATTTTTTTTGCAATAGTACATTTTTTTTATTTTTTCCACTATCACGGACTTTGATGGAGATGTGTGGTCAAGCCTTTGTAGTTTGATGGAGATGTACGGTTAAGCCTTTGTTCTATATGGTTTAATTGCTTAATAATCAATATTTTATGTTCGGATACGGGGATGAGGCGGGCAGGGGGGTAGAAAATCAAAACCCTATCAACTGAATGATAGGGTTTTGATGGTTTTAAACTGTTCGGCTCGCGACGAGTCGTTCAACTTCTTTGAGGTTGGCAGTGATTTTTTCAGAGTTCGCCAACACCTGATTCAATAATTCCACAATTTGGGAATCATCGCTACAATGTGTTTCTTGTGACATAATAAAATGTTTTATGTTGCAAATTCTCACCCCTAAATATGCGTATTTTAATCTAAATGCAGAGCGTAAGGTAAACTTACTTTCATTCGTCATGGAGGCACTTGCAAGCCAATAACACAAAATAAGCAAATTTTACCCCACGCTACACACGTGGGGCGAATGCTTATTATCCTGTTATTTAGAAGTTTGCAAGTCTCCATGCGGACAATAAATAAACGCTCCGTACATTGTTGCTATTGCAACAACGGGACAAAGGTAGTAAAATAATTTGAATAAACAATAAATTTTGTATGTGCTTGAAAAACAATGGATTATGTGTATATTATAATTGAACATCGATGTTGTCGCGCGAACATTAAACTTACCTTTCAGAATCTTCAATCGCTAAATTTTTAGAAAGAAAGATAATTAATGCTTTCCCAATATGTATTAAAATGTGCCTGTTAGCACATTGTGTTTCTGTTTATGTCTGAGTTGTTGTCATTTTTTATTAACGTTCCATTATTTGCAAAATCGCACTGCAAAGGTAGTTTATTTTGGGGGAATATGCAAGGGCGCGATTATGATAATGCCGCCCTTGCAGGCTAAGAGCGGTGTGATGATGCCTGCACCGTAGGTTTCGCTTCGCTCCACCCACGGTTATGCACATATAGCCTCTGCGAGGCTAAAAAATAGCACCCCCAAAAAAGAAGGTAAGTTCAATTAGTAACTGCAAAAAATATTGGTGTTTCAATATTTTTGTTGTATCTTTGCAAAAATTTTAAGAGCAGAATAAAGTTATGGAACAAAAAGAATGGACATTGAAAGAAAGGCTCGCTACCATCGTGGAAAGTATCGAACTGGAAAAAGCAGGGCAGCCGGAGGAAGCACGAAGAGTGCAGAAGCAAATCCCCTTGTCTCCACACATGGCGAAATGGTGCAAAGAGATGATGGGACCGGCGTTCCTGACAGAACGGGGTTTTAACCTTTCAGCAGCGGAGGTGGAATATGGAAGAGATTGGCTTACTCGTTGAAACGATAGTCCTCAGTGTGGAGAAAATTGCTACCGGGCGCAGAGGGCTTGCCACAATAGGTGACACCGAAGCGGGGTTGGCTTCATTCATGAGTGGATTGTTATCAGCACAAGTTGTTTTTAAGGAAGTGCATGACAATGTTGCCAATGATATAGGGGCAGTAGTCCTTGTAGAGCATGCCTATCTGACTGAGGAACGCAGGTATTGCAGTGATGCCGAAAAAGGTGTGGTCGCCAGCATGACGGCAGGAATCGTTGCGCTTAAAGATGCCCTCCTGGCGTTGGAGATAGCGCAGGATGCGGCGGCTTACCGGAATGCAGAGGCAACCTACTCCCATCTCCCCGAATATCGCTACAAGGGAATGCCCAAAGATGTCTTTCACGTTGCCTGCCTCGCCGCCTCCACCCGCCTGAACAATACCCTCCGCACTCCCGGTATCAACGATATAGAACGGCAAATCTATGACCAACGCTCAAAAAACACTGCCGCACAAGGTGCCTATTTGGTGATACAACAGAGCGTACTTGCCCATGATGAAGTGTAACAGACTTCAACTTGCCGCCGACCCATTTCCAAAAATTTCCATCCAAGAACCGCAAACATCAATTTCAGGATGCTCCTCCATAAATTCGCATTGCACTTGCAAACGATTAGGCAGCATCACATCGTCGGCATCACAATGCTCAAAAGGGGAGCAGGGGTGCTATCTTCCTCTGTGGTAAGTTTTTTGGTTATTCGGTTGGTTTCAATATTCAAGACTTCCCTAACTTTCGGCTGCTTACTCCACAAAATTCGATAATGAGCAGCATCTATTTTCAGCAGTCGCCCAAAATCATAAGAGTAATTATTGAAAATATATTGACCGTCTAAACTTACTATACACTCCTGTGCTTTACCGGCAGTGTCTGTAACCATCGTTTTATTGGCACGTCCATCCGCAAGGCTGGAAGCAGATGGTATATTCACAATGCCGTCAATGGTTCAACCCTATCGGTAAGCAGAAAATAATCCACATCCTGATTCTGCCCGAAGTATTCCTTGTTGTAAGGAAAATACCGCCGAACAGATTCAAAATAGATGGCATCATTGCCCACAGCCATTGTGAAAAGTGCTACTTTGTGGTTTAACCCGTAAGCGTTCACTTTTTCGCGTTAAGCGTATTGCTTTTTCAATCGTTTTGCACCACGAACAGATACCGAAAACGTCATATTCCCCTGAATTTGTACGCTTTTGTTTGTTCGGCTGATAGATTTTACTTTATCTGTATTTATAATGCAATTTCGATTTATCCGAATAAAAAAGTCAGGAAGCATAGTTTCCACCTCTTTCAAGGATTTTGTGCAGGAAAAAGGCGATTCATTTTCTATAAAAAAGGTGCAGAGATAGTCCTTAACAGTAACTGCCAATATGTTTTCCACGAGCGTGACACGTATTTCACTCTCATTTCTGATACTAATTTTTTGTTTTTCCATCTGTTTTTTGTTCGTTATCGACAATAAAAAAAAGCGTGATACTTAAAATATCCGCTTCTTGAGGTGTTTGACGAAACCTGTGTACCACAAATAAGATAAGTCCACGCCGTGTACGTGAACATTAAACTTATCTTTCGGCACTTTCAAATCGTCAAACTCTCAAGAAGAAAGATGTAAGCTAATGTGCTTTCCCAATATGTATTATTAGCACATTGTGTTTCTGTTTATGTCTGAGTTGTTGTCATTTTTATTAACGTTCCATTATTTGCAAATCGCACTGCAAAGGTAGTTTATTTTGGGGGAATATGCAAAAGTGGATTTCTACGGTTAATTGGTTAATTCTTTTTTTTTAGGTGCTAAAGTCCGGTTTGAAAACAATCAATCAAATGTTAAAAATATTCAAATTTGAAAAATAGTTTGGTTTTTATTAGGATAGTTGTAAAATTACAACTACCTTTGCAGCATCATAAAAAATAATAATTCCATGAAGATTTGGAAAGTAAAAGAGATTATCAAGTACATCAAAGCAGATGGCTGGTATTATGTAAGAACTACGGGTGACCACAGACATTTTAGGCACTCAACAAAAAAGGGAACAACGACCGTACCCGGAAATCTAAGCAGCGACTTAATCCCAAATACGGCAAAGAGTATTCTAACACAGGCGGGTCTTATTTAAGCCCGGCTAAAAAAACTAAATAAAGATGGAAAAGGTAGTGGTAAATGTGGGAATGACAGAAAACAATTATTCTGCATCCGTGATTATTGGCGATGGTATCGCCGTGGCGACAGGAAAAACATTTGAAGAATTGAAACTGCAAATGGCTGAAGCGGTAGAATCTAATTTAGAGGTGTCTCGTGAGTATGGCGATGAGATACCTGCTATTTTTGACGGTGAGTATGAGTTGGTGTATAAATTCTATCCAGAGGATTTGCTTCGTCACTACGAGGGTATTTTCACTCACGCAGCCTTGGAACGTCTTACCGGTATCAATCAACGCCAGTTGCAACGCTATGCGATTGGAAAAAGTAAGCCGCGCCGCACTCAGGCGGAAAAAATTGCAAAATCATTTCACCATTTGGGAAAAGAATTATTGGCGGTAGAATTATAGTTTTTAATTGACAAAAAACTTTTAAAATCAGACCCCGCACCTCATCGGCGCAGGGCATGAATCTATTTTTATCATTTACGTCTTAATCTTGTAGCCATCGGCGGTTGTAATGTTCAATTCCTTGTAAATCAAATCATAATTTTCGGGATGTACCGCATAATCTTTTCTCGGTTTTAATGCAGAAGTGTGCTGCATAACCATATTACCATCACCGCTCTTCAGCCTCAAACTTGTCTTTGCCAATAAAAATAATCGATGCAAAGCGCACATCTGTGCGCTCGGCAAATTCGCGCGCGTTCCGATATTTATCCAATTGTGTGCGGGCATCATTCCTTGCTGATTGCAATGCTTTTCTATCGCCTTTTTTGAGGTATTTGAGTTCCCACACCCATTCGTATTTTATGTCGGGAAGCAGGGGGCTGCGTTGCAGAAAAATGTCGATGTAGCCATTCTCCACTTCTTTTTCAGTGCGCGGCACATACAATTTGCTTTGAAACAAGCCGTTGAGCAGCATGATTTTGATGTATTTTTCATCGAACTGTTGCAAATCGCGATTCCACAGGCGGCTGAAATTGTTTTTGCTCTCGTATTCGCTTTAGGGGTGCAGATTGCCTGGGAAATCCTATTGCCGCACTGTATCGGGTTGTTGTTTCCAATCAAGCATCACATCCTTGTTTCATTCGCGATTAAACTGCTCCAGATATTCCCAATAAACGGTTCGGTTGGAATAATTAGGGATTTTTAAATATAACCGACCATCACGGTATTTATCCACCGTGAGCAATCCCATACAAAAATGGAGTGATATAAAATATTTGGTGTCTTCTAGCCGGTCAATCGAAAATTTGCTGATGACATCGGACATAATTCCATTGTTTTGAACAATTTCTATCAAAGTATTGCGATTTTCCTCGTTTTGAACCATGCGGCGCAAACGGTTATAATCGGTTTTCAGGTTGTCGTCAATGATGTTTTGGGGCGGTCGTCCTTCATCCAATATCTGATTGAAAAAGTAGAGAATCATTGAGGGGTTATAGACCCTGTTTTTTCCGTCCGGATGGAAAAGGTAGCCGTCATAATATGTTTCCATGTCCACGTTGATTAAGTTGGGGTCATCGACCGCATTTTCATCACCGGCATCTCGCCCGTGATGCTGGACGACCTCACAAGCGGGTTTAACATTGCCGCCAATCTCACGCTGAAACCAAAGTACAACGAAATGATGGGCTTCACGCAGCAGGAGGTGGATGCCTTGATGGACGAAACGGGCGTTGACCCCAACTTAATCAACGTGGACATGGAAACATATTATGACGGCTACCTTTTCCATCCGGACGGAAAAAACAGGGTCTATAACCCCTCAATGATTCTCTACTTTTTCAATCAGATATTGGATGAAGGACGACCGCCCCAAAACATCATTGACGACAACCTGAAAACCGATTATAACCGTTTGCGCCGCATGGTTCAAAACGAGGAAAATCGCAATACTTTGATAGAAATTGTTCAAAACAATGGAATTATGTCCGATGTCATCAGCAAATTTTCGATTGACCGGCTGGAAGACACCAAATATTTTATATCTCTCCTTTTTTATATGGGATTGCTCACGGTGGATAAATACCGTGATGGTCGGTTATATTTAAAAATCCCTAATTATTCCATCCGAACCGTTTATTGGGAATATCTGGAGCAGTTGACTCTCGAATGGAACAAGGATGTGATGATTGATTTGAGACAACAAACCGATGCGGTGTGGCAATTGGCTTACCCCGGCAATCTGCACCCCTACATCGAATATGTGAGCAAAAACATTTTCAGCCGCCTGTCGAATCGCGATTTGCAACAGTTCGATGAAAAATACATCAAAATCATGCTGCTCAACGGCTTGTTTCAAAGCAAATTGTATGTGCCGCGCACTGAAAAAGAAGTGGAGAATGGCTACATCGACATTTTTCTGCAACGCAGCCCCCTGCTTCCCGACATAAAATACGAATGGGTGTGGGAACTCAAATACCTCAAAAAAGGCGATAGAAAAGCATTGCAATCAGCAAGGAATGATGCCCGCACACAATTGGATAAATATCGGAACGCGCGCGAATTTGCCGAGCGCACAGATGTGCGCTTTGCATCGATTATTTTTATTGGCAAAGACAAGTTTGAGGCTGAAGAGCGGTGATGGTAATATGGTTATGCAGCACACTTCTGCATTAAAACCGAGAAAAGATTATGCGGTACATCCCGAAAATTATGATTTGATTTACAAGGAATTGAACATTACAACCGCCGATGGCTACAAGATTAAGACGTAAATGATAAAAATAGATTCATGCCCTGCGCCGATGAGGTGCGGGGTCTGATTTTAAAAGTTTTTTGTCAATTAAAAACTATAATTCTACCGCCAATAATTCTTTTCCCAAATGGTGAAATGATTTTGCAATTTTTTCCGCCTGAGTGCGGCGCGGCTTACTTTTTCCAATCGCATAGCGTTGCAACTGGCGTTGATTGATACCGGTAAGACGTTCCAAGGCTGCGTGAGTGAAAATACCCTCGTAGTGACGAAGCAAATCCTCTGGATAGAATTTATACACCAACTCATACTCACCGTCAAAAATAGCAGGTATCTCATCGCCATACTCACGAGACACCTCTAAATTAGATTCTACCGCTTCAGCCATTTGCAGTTTCAATTCTTCAAATGTTTTTCCTGTCGCCACGGCGATACCATCGCCAATAATCACGGATGCAGAATAATTGTTTTCTGTCATTCCCACATTTACCACTACCTTTTCCATCTTTATTTAGTTTTTTTAGCCGGGCTTAAATAAGACCCGCCTGTGTTAGAATACTCTTTGCCGTATTTGGGATTAAGTCGCTGCTTAGATTTCCGGGTACGGTCGTTGTTCCCTTTTTTGTTGAGTGCCTAAAATGTCTGTGGTCACCCGTAGTTCTTACATAATACCAGCCATCTGCTTTGATGTACTTGATAATCTCTTTTACTTTCCAAATCTTCATGGAATTATTATTTTTTATGATGCTGCAAAGGTAGTTGTAATTTTACAACTATCCTAATAAAAACCAAACTATTTTTCAAATTTGAATATTTTTAACATTTGATTGATTGTTTTCAAACCGGACTTTAGCACCTAAAAAAAAAGAATTAACCAATTAACCGTAGAAATCCACTTTTGCATATTCCCCCAAAATAAACTACCTTTGCAGTGCGATTTTGCAAATAATGGAACGTTAATAAAAATGACAACAACTCAGACATAAACAGAAACACAATGTGCTAATAATACATATTGGGAAAGCACATTAGCTTACATCTTTCTTCTTGAGAGTTTGACGATTTGAAAGTGCCGAAAGATAAGTTTAATGTTCACGTACACGGCGTGGACTTATCTTATTTGTGGTACACAGGTTTCGTCAAACACCTCAAGAAGCGGATATTTTAAGTATCACGCTTTTTTTTATTGTCGATAACGAACAAAAAACAGATGGAAAAACAAAAAATTAGTATCAGAAATGAGAGTGAAATACGTGTCACGCTCGTGGAAAACATATTGGCAGTTACTGTTAAGGACTATCTCTGCACCTTTTTTATAGAAAATGAATCGCCTTTTTCCTGCACAAAATCCTTGAAAGAGGTGGAAACTATGCTTCCTGACTTTTTTATTCGGATAAATCGAAATTGCATTATAAATACAGATAAAGTAAAATCTATCAGCCGAACAAACAAAAGCGTACAAATTCAGGGGAATATGACGTTTTCGGTATCTGTTCGTGGTGCAAAACGATTGAAAAAGCAATACGCTTAACGCGAAAAAGTGAACGCTTACGGGTTAAACCACAAAGTAGCACTTTTCACAATGGCTGTGGGCAATGATGCCATCTATTTTGAATCTGTTCGGCGGTATTTTCCTTACAACAAGGAATACTTCGGGCAGAATCAGGATGTGGATTATTTTCTGCTTACCGATAGGGTTGAACCATTGACGGCATTGTGAATATACCATCTGCTTCCAGCCTTGCGGATGGACGTGCCAATAAAACGATGGTTACAGACACTGCCGGTAAAGCACAGGAGTGTATAGTAAGTTTAGACGGTCAATATATTTTCAATAATTACTCTTATGATTTTGGGCGACTGCTGAAAATAGATGCTGCTCATTATCGAATTTTGTGGAGTAAGCAGCCGAAAGTTAGGGAAGTCTTGAATATTGAAACCAACCGAATAACCAAAAAACTTACCACAGAGGAAGATAGCACCCCTGCTCCCCTTTTGAGCATTGTGATGCCGACGATGTGATGCTGCCTAATCGTTTGCAAGTGCAATGCGAATTTATGGAGGAGCATCCTGAAATTGATGTTTGCGGTTCTTGGATGGAAATTTTTGGAAATGGGTCGGCGGCAAGTTGAAGTCTGTTACACTTCATCATGGGCAAGTACGCTCTGTTGTATCACCAAATAGGCACCTTGTGCGGCAGTGTTTTTTGAGCGTTGGTCATAGATTTGCCGTTCTATATCGTTGATACCGGGAGTGCGGAGGGTATTGTTCAGGCGGGTGGAGGCGGCGAGGCAGGCAACGTGAAAGACATCTTTGGGCATTCCCTTGTAGCGATATTCGGGGAGATGGGAGTAGGTTGCCTCTGCATTCCGGTAAGCCGCCGCATCCTGCGCTATCTCCAACGCCAGGAGGGCATCTTTAAGCGCAACGATTCCTGCCGTCATGCTGGCGACCACACCTTTTTCGGCATCACTGCAATACCTGCGTTCCTCAGTCAGATAGGCATGCTCTACAAGGACTACTGCCCCTATATCATTGGCAACATTGTCATGCACTTCCTTAAAAACAACTTGTGCTGATAACAATCCACTCATGAATGAAGCCAACCCCGCTTCGGTGTCACCTATTGTGGCAAGCCCTCTGCGCCCGGTAGCAATTTTCTCCACACTGAGGACTATCGTTTCAACGAGTAAGCCAATCTCTTCCATATTCCACCTCCGCTGCTGAAAGGTTAAAACCCCGTTCTGTCAGGAACGCCGGTCCCATCATCTCTTTGCACCATTTCGCCATGTGTGGAGACAAGGGGATTTGCTTCTGCACTCTTCGTGCTTCCTCCGGCTGCCCTGCTTTTTCCAGTTCGATACTTTCCACGATGGTAGCGAGCCTTTCTTTCAATGTCCATTCTTTTTGTTCCATAACTTTATTCTGCTCTTAAAATTTTTGCAAAGATACAACAAAAATATTGAAACACCAATATTTTTTGCAGTTACTAATTGAACTTACCTTCTTTTTTGGGGGTGCTATTTTTTAGCCTCGCAGAGGCTATATGTGCATAACCGTGGGTGGAGCGAAGCGAAACCTACGGTGCAGGCATCATCACACCGCTCTTAGCCTGCAAGGGCGGCATTATCATAATCGCGCCCTTGCATATTCCCCCAAAATAAACTACCTTTGCAGTGCGATTTTGCAAATAATGGAACGTTAATAAAAAATGACAACAACTCAGACATAAACAGAAACACAATGTGCTAACAGGCACATTTTAATACATATTGGGAAAGCATTAATTATCTTTCTTTCTAAAAATTTAGCGATTGAAGATTCTGAAAGGTAAGTTTAATGTTCGCGCGACAACATCGATGTTCAATTATAATATACACATAATCCATTGTTTTTCAAGCACATACAAAATTTATTGTTTATTCAAATTATTTTACTACCTTTGTCCCGTTGTTGCAATAGCAACAATGTACGGAGCGTTTATTTATTGTCCGCATGGAGACTTGCAAACTTCTAAATAACAGGATAATAAGCATTCGCCCCACGTGTGTAGCGTGGGGTAAAATTTGCTTATTTTGTGTTATTGGCTTGCAAGTGCCTCCATGACGAATGAAAGTAAGTTTACCTTACGCTCTGCATTTAGATTAAAATACGCATATTTAGGGGTGAGAATTTGCAACATAAAACATTTTATTATGTCACAAGAAACACATTGTAGCGATGATTCCCAAATTGTGGAATTATTGAATCAGGTGTTGGCGAACTCTGAAAAAATCACTGCCAACCTCAAAGAAGTTGAACGACTCGTCGCGAGCCGAACAGTTTAAAACCATCAAAACCCTATCATTCAGTTGATAGGGTTTTGATTTTCTACCCCCCTGCCCGCCTCATCCCCGTATCCGAACATAAAATATTGATTATTAAGCAATTAAACCATATAGAACAAAGGCTTAACCGTACATCTCCATCAAACTACAAAGGCTTGACCACACATCTCCATCAAAGTCCGTGATAGTGGAAAAAATAAAAAAAATGTACTATTGCAAAAAAAATAAAAAAACTCTTGAATTTTAATACAGTTCATACTATTTATTATGTATCAATTTAGTTTGATATGAATAAAAACAAATAAATTTTATTTTATGAACGGTAAAAGACAATTCCGCGAGCCTGGCGAAGAAACAAGGGCAAAAATGAGCGCGAAAAAAGCAGGCTGCAACAATCCCAATTACGGGATGCCGCGCAGCACGGACACTAAAAAAGCAATTTCTGATGCTCTGAAGGCGTACTGGGAAAACATCCCGTCAAAAAATAACAATCAAAACAATAATAACGCATGAAAAAGATTAAATTTAAATATACTGTGGACGCGCTAACTGTGTGCTACCTTGCCGATGCGGCTACGATTGACTATTTAAACGCAGTAAAATCTGACTACGGATTCGAGAATTTCAGACTTTATAGGAAAGAAAACCCCACAGGAAAATTTGACAATGAAATTCAAGTCACCGTTCAAAATCCAAATGATTCTGAATATATGCACTTCGGAGACCTTTATTATGATGAAGGTAGGCACGACAAAGAAGGTGGTAATACTTATGTATGGTTTAGAGTTGAAAATAAGGTGTTTTATACACCATTTCTATACAACACAAACATATTGCTATTTGCCAACACCATCGCCGGAGACTTAAATTTAACCGCCAACAATATCACAACGTTAGATATTGCATGTGATTCAAATGTCAACTGGTCACGGCGTATCAAAAGGGCAATTTTTGATGAAAACCTCCTACCAATAGTTAATCGGAAGGCATACGACAACGAACGCGAACAAATACAAGGACTGCGATTTAGTTATGGCTGTAATCAATTAAAAATGAACGATTTATCTCTTTATATAAAGCAGAATACCAAAGACGGCGGTTTTGAACTAAAAGGTTACGACAAAGGCACCGAAATAGCCGCATCAAAGAAAGAATATATCAAAAAATGGTTGGAGTCAATTAAAAATCCTCACCGGCTTGAAATTCACTTGAAAAACGAACATATCAGAGAATTTTGTGCGAATAGCCCACTTTGGCACCAACACTATTTCAATCAGAGGCAAATACCTCCAAGTGTGTTATTAGAGAGTTTGTCGGATTCTAACCACCCCCTATTCGAGATTATGTTTATGGAATATGCCAACAGGCTAATTCACTTCCGGGACAAAACAACAGGGCAGGAATTAAGTATTTTTGAGGTCTAATGTTTGAGTTCGCACCCCCTTAACAAAGGGGGGTGAGAATTTGCTGTTTTCAAAGCCACACGCATCTCTATTAGTGAAAATAGGGGTAAAAATTGACAATCAAAAATGCACACGGTTATTTATACACTTAATGCAGGATAGTTGTTACACTTCCAGAGCACTAAAAATCAACATAATAATCTAATTATCAATAAGTTATTAAAGAAAATAAGCACAAAATATATTATAGAACGCTTTATCTTTGCGAATATGCAATAAATAAAGCGTTCAGTTTTTATATTTTCTAATATTTTCTGATTTATCTATACTGCAAGTGCCTTTTTCACTTTGATAATGGTAGGCTTCGACTTGCCTGTTAGTTTGGCTATATTGTTGAGGCTCAAGCCTTGCTTAATGTACTTAATCACTTCTTTATTTTCAGTTTTCAAAGTTTCAATGCTTTTGGTGTCGCCCTTGTGACGCCCAACGCTACCACCGTTATTGATATGGTTAGCGTAACCACTTGCCATTCGTTGGCGAATCTGTGTGCGCTCCATGCTTGCGAACTCCGCTAACATCGTAATCATTAACTTGCTACTAATGCTAACTTCTTTTGTCGTATTCAGGGTTTCAATACCTAAATTATGAATGTACAGACTAATTTTGTTTTCATTCAATAATTCCACCGCCTTCAACACTTCAATCGTATTGCGCCCTAACCGCGACAATTCCGATATCAGAACTTTTTCCACCTTGTTGTTGGTGCAATATTCAATCATTGCGGATAGTTCGGCACGCTCCTCATTTTTCTTTGCGCCGCTTACTTTTTCGCTGAATGTATTAACAACATCAAAGCCCTGTTTCCCTGCAAACGCTGTGAGGTCGCTTACTTGTCTCTCAAACTCTTGTACACTTGTCGAAACACGTGTGTAGATAACTGTTTTCATACCGTTGTATCTTTTATTTGTTTTCATGGTGCAAAGGTACAAAAAAGTTTTGATAGTAAACATAAATCTAAAAGAAATATCTTTACTTTTATGAAAGTTTAACATTGTGGTAAAAAGGCAATCTCTAAGATTTATTTTTACCACTTATTTTATTTTACTACTCTGCTTTGATTGGGCGACTAATACGGTTTTCAATTTCAAAATTAACATAGTCTTTTTCTGCAATGTATTCCCCATTTACGCCGGCAATGTAATTTGTAACTAATTGATAAATTTGTTTTGTTTTGTCTCTAATTCTGAAATCATAATAATAGATTTCTATATTAGTGGTGTTATTATTCAAGTTCCGGCAAGTTATATGTATTGCTTTGGTTTTAGTTGACATTGTGAAAATTGAAACTTCCTCAATGTGCTTGTGTACAATATCATAACACGCCTTTTCATCTGCTTTTTCTAATTGTTTTAGCAATGCCGCTTTTTTATCTATTTCGTTCATTATTATATCCATCGGCATATAGGATTGATACATACGTTGACTTTCCGTAATAAGTGCCTTAAACCGCACTATTTCACCTTGAAAGTGTACTTTCTTTTGTTCTATTTGTTGTTTTTCGGCTTGTGTTGCGCCCGTTGCAAGTCGGTTTATTTCTTTTTCATCTAAATTTGGAATCATCTTTTTGATTTCTTTTTCTTTGTTTTCCACGATGATTTTATAATGCTTTTCAGAATTATCAATTTTCATTTGGAGGTCATTTATTGCCGCTTGCCACGTTTCTATTTCTGTTTCATTAAAATTGAAAATAAAATCAACTTCCAAACGTTTTGCCACATTCCACAAAAGACTATCAATTACATTGATATTGATTGATTCATTGCCCGTACATTCTCTTTTCGTTATCTTACTATATCGGTGAATGCAGCGGTAAATGATATTTGCTTTCATTGCAACAAAATATGAGCCGCAACAGCCGCATCTAATTAGATGATTCGCAAAATATATGGTCTTACTTTTATCTATATTGTTGTTATTTTCTTGTGCCACAATTCGACATTTTTCAAACAATTCCAAACCAATGATAGGTGGGTATGTCCGTTCGTATCGTGTTATTTTTCGCTCTTTTCCTTTTATTTTTTCTGAATATTCACGTTCTGGGATTTTTGCGCCCGTATATTCACGGCTCCGCAGAATTTGCCCAATGATTCGGGGGTTTATATCATAACCCCGACTCTGCATTTCAGAGTAGAGTGTTGAAATTCCGTATTGCCCGGTAGCATACAATTCAAACAATGTTTTCACTATTTCCGATTGTTCTGGGTGTGGTATGTATACTTTTATTCTACTGTTGGGGTCGTAACTATAGCCATACTTTATATTGCCACCGTTATAGCCGCTTTGTGCGGCTTTATGTCTTTTTTGTCGCTCCGCTCGCTCGTTTTTGGTGGTTATTTCTTGCATACATAACCCCACAAATAAACTAAATATAATATCAAAATTGCCTTTATCTCTCTGTAAATTAAGGTTTTGTTGTTTAACAATTAGATTGATTCCCCGTTCTTCTAAATATCCTTTTACGTGCCATAAGGTTGTTGGTTTTCGTGACAAACGGCTTAATTCCCAACAATAAACCCCTTCTATTTTGTTATCTGGATTGATGATTGCAGCATACATTTTATTAAGTCCCTGCCGTTCTTCATCGCTTAGTTTGGTGGCACTTTCTTTGTCTTCTATGATTTCCATTTCTGCATCTGTGTAGCCGTCCTTTTGAACGAATGCAACTAATTCCTCACTTTGGGCTTCGTAATCTTGTTTGAGAGTCGATACCCGAACTAATAATACTACCTTTTTCATTTGCTTTACATTGAATTTTGGTGCAAAGGTAGTAATAATTTTTATATATTAAAATTAGTCTGCGATGTCACTGCGTGGACTTAACTTATTTGTAGAATCGGGTTACGCTAAATACCTTAGAAAGCAGATAGTTTTAAGTATCACGCTTTATTTATGTCGATAATGAACAAAAAACAGATGGAAAAACAAAAAATTAGTATCAGAAATGAGAGTGAAATACGTGTCACGCTCGTGGAAAACATATTGGCAGTTACTGTTAAGGACTATCTCTGCACCTTTTTTATAGAAAATGAATCGCCTTTTTCCTGCACAAAATCCTTGAAAGAGGTGGAAACCATGCTTCCTGACTTTTTTATTCGGATAAATCGAAATTGCATTATAAATACAGATAAAGTAAAATCTATCAGTCGAACAAACAAAAGCGTACAAATTCAGGGGAATATGACGTTTTCGGTGTCTGTTCGTGGTGCAAAACGATTGAAAAGGCAATACGCTTAACGCAAAAAAGTGAACGCTTACGGGTTAAACCACTACGCTTACAAAGTATCATGAACAGTTTGAAAATCATTTAATTTTTGTTACTAACTTTGTCGCGTTATTAGAAATTATAAATTTGTTATGCGTGCAAAAGGAAATAATATTTTTGTTTCATTTCTTGAACTGTTGAACGTGAAACACACTCGGGAGTTTTCTGGGCGGTATTTTCATGAGCATCCGCACAAGTATAATCTGTTTGGGATTTCTAAAATGCTTTCAGATTATGGTATTGCAAATGCGGGGACGAAAATTGAAAATAAAGACGAAGAAATTTTCAATATTGAACTTCCTTTTATTGCACATTTTGGCGGAGGTGATTTTGTTATCGTTTACAAGATTGAACAGGAAAAAGTGTGGTGTATTTGGAATGAACAAGAGATTTCTCTTTCGCTCAGCGAATTTATAGATGCTTGGTCAGGTGTAATCCTTTTGGCTGAAACTTCAAAGGATTCCATAGAGCCTAACTACAAAGTGAACAGAAAAAAAGAGATTTTGAATGCAGCGCAAACATATATGTTGCTGTTTGCCGGTGGTTTGCTTTTGCTGTTGGCTTATATCCGCAATTCCTTATTTGCAGATTGGGGACTGACATTGCTTTTATTGCTTAATTTTGCAGGCATATACATCGGTTATTTGTTGGTACAGAAACAATTGCGTATTCATAGCAAATATGCCGACAAAATCTGTTCGCTTTTCAAGCAAAGCGATTGCAACAATGTATTGGAATCAAAAGCGGCGAAGTTGTGGGGTGTGTTTGGGTGGAGCGAAATCGGGCTGGGCTATTTTTCAGCCAATGCGCTTATTCTGCTATTCCTGCCGCAGTTGGTTTCTTATGTGGCAATTCTGAATATCTTTGCTTTGCTCTATAGTGTTTGGAGCGTTTGGTATCAGAAGTTCAAAGCCAAGCAGTGGTGCGCCTTGTGCCTTATTGTACAGATTTTGTTTTGGCTTGTTTTTGCCACAAATTTGACTTTTGGATTCATACAAATGCCTGATTTTAACATGGCTAATTGGCTATTACTCGGCTGTATATTCGTCTTTCCCATATTAGGTTTTAACATTTTGATTCCTAAAATAAGCAAAGAACGGTTGGTGCAGCATTTGAAACAGGAAATAAACAGCCTCAAAGCCGATGACGATGTGTTTAAGGTGTTTCTAAAAAAACAAACACATTACGAAGTTGATAAATCAGATTCACAAATTCGTTTTGGCAATTCCGATGCCAATTTGCAAATTACTATTCTTACCAATCCCTTTTGTTATCCATGTGCGATGATGCATAAACGGATAGAAAAGCTTTTGAAGGCGATGGATGAGCAAATTTGCATTCAGTATATTTTTTCTTCTTTCGAGCCAAGTTTGGATTTTGCCAATAAATACTTGATTGCTGCATTTTTGGTACACAATACAGATATTTTCAGGCAAATCATTGGTGATTGGTTTGACAAAGGGAAATTGTTAAAAGAGCAATTTTTTAAAGACTTGCATTTAAGCATAGATAGTTTCACCGTTGAAACCGAGTTTCAAAAGCATGAGATGTGGCGGGGAAAAACACAAATTCGAGGAACGCCGACCATTTTGGTAAATGGTTATCAATTGCCGGAGAATTACAAGATAGAGGATTTACGGTATTTTACAAAATTAGAGATTGACGTCAACTAACCGCTGCTAAGTTGTAGGGCAACGGGCAATAAATTAGCTGTTTATTGTAATAATTTTCTACAATGTTAAAAATTTTAATTACTTTTGCGGTATGAAAACATTAAAAAAAATTAATTTGAAAGGAATTTCTGAGTTCCTAAGTGAGAGAGAGTTGAAAAACGTGATGGGAGGCTATGGCTATAGCTATGCTGGTGCCTTTGACTGTAGTACCTCTTGTAAAGGCGAGCCAATCGGAAGTATCTGTTACTTCTCTGATTGTTCTAGCGGCAAGTGTTATGAGACGGCTCAGGGCAATTACAGGTATTGCGCGAAGTAGATTTGATTGGAGAGCCATTGCAATAATGGTTCTCCAATTTCAATGTATTTTATAATAAAATTAAAAAATATTACAATAATGAAACACACAGTATTTTGCAGAAAACTCGCAGCAGTTTTTATTTGCCTTTCGGCGGGACTATTTTGTGCCTGCACAGATAAGCAGTCGTCCGAATCCCCAGTGCGGTATGGGTTTGCCCATGTAACCGGCAAAATTAGCGGGACACTTCCCTTTGAAATTAATGAAAAAACAGGGAGGATAACGTCGTTTTTTGCAAATCCACTTCTTGATGAAAATGAGCACACAACCTACCTTCAAAAAGATGGAACATTTGCTTTAGACATTCCGGTTATTTGTGCAAGTATCGGTTACCTCAATTTTGAATTTCATGACCAGATAGGCATTTATTTGGCACCGAACGAAGAAACCAAGGTGAATATCTTTTTTGATGAAAAGGGAAAGCCTCATATAGATATGGTGAGCAACAGCGACTTTACATCAGAAGATGCGATAAATATTCTTAGTACTTTTATAGAATTTTGGATGGCACCACCACCGGAGGAACGTGTCGAAATTCCTTCTCCGGAAGAATATTTTACAGAAGTGATGGAAAGAATCGAAAAAATGGAGGGAATGGTCAAAAAGCATACGGAACTATCGGAATATACCAGACAATATATTATCAACAGTCTAAAGTTAGAGCATTTTGCCGTCATTCTTTTGTTTGACTATGAAGGAATGATGCGTATTCGTTATCGCAATGCTCATAGAGATGCAAATATGGATGATTTTACTCCAATAACACCGGAAAAATCTTACTATGCTTTTCTCAAAAATCTTGATTTGAATAATCCTGCTCATTTTGGTAATGGCGCATATTATCGGGTCTTAAAAGCCATTCTCGCTGATAAAATTCTGAATATTCCTCCGATTGGCGATATGCAGATAGCGGATTGGCTCAAAGAAGTGAAAGCAATTATTGCCGAATATACAGGTGCAGATGCCGATTTGTTTTACGATATGTTGGCAGCAAATGCGTATGCCAAACAGTTTGAGGATGAAAATAAACCCCTGTCGGATAAGCAGAAAGCAAATATCAAGAAATATTACAAAAATACAGCCTACGTTGATGTTCTGCTGGCAAAAGATAAAGCAGTAACAAAATTTGCGGAAAGCCCTAAACCTGCGGTCAAAGAAACACCCGCATTCAATGGGACTAACGGAGAGATGTTAATGGATGCGATTGTGTCCGGATACAAGGGGAAAGTGGTTGTGGTAGATTTTTGGGCAACGTGGTGTGGTCCCTGTCTTGACGCAATGAAAGAATCCGAGGAACTCAAAAGTGAGATGCAGCAGAAAGCTGTTGTTTTCGTATATATAACGAATCGTTCTTCTCCGGTTGGTTTATGGGAAAAGAAGGTTGCCACCCTTGGCGGGGAGCAGTATTACCTAAAAAATGATGTTGAATGGACAAGTATCTCACACTCAGATAAATATGGCTTTGATGATGTGATTCCCACCTATCTGCTTTTTGATGTGGATGGCGAATTGAAGCACAAAATCACCGGCTATCCGGGGAATGCGGAAATGCGGAAAATGATTGAGGGATTGCTGCCATAAAAACAAGTTATGATAACTTACAACAAAGAAACGCCCATACTGTTTATTGCGTTCGGTGATATTGAAACCATCACGTTGCTGTTTGACGAACTCCGAAAAATTGAAGTCCGACACTTATATTTGGCTTGTGACCGTGATGATACGATTGGCAAGGAACAGTTAAAGCCACTAATAACAGGCATTGACTGGGATTGTCAAGTTAATACAATGTATAATAAAACCAATTTAGGATATGATAAAACCATGCTAAAAGCCGTTAAATGGTTTTTTGAGCACGAGCCGGAGGGCATTATTTTAGATGGGCGAGATATTCCGTTCCCGTCTTTTTTTGCATTTTGCTCTGCCTTGTTAGAAAAATATCGTGAGGATGAGCGTATCGGGCATATATCCGGATGTGATTTTCATCCTGAAAATCGGAAACAAAAAAATGAGGATTCCTATCATTTTTCCAAATTAATAAATACAGCATCCTGTTGGGCAAGTTGGCGCAGGGTTTGGAAAGATTTTGATGCGCAAGTAAAAACATTCCCAACTTTCAAAAAACGGAATGTTATTGAAGATATTCCCGTATATAAACCATTCCGTTTCCAATGGCATCATTTGGATTATCTCAACTCTTCATGGATAGCAAAATACGAATACATTAACTTGATTAACAATCGCTTATCTATTGTCCCAAATATGCACCAATTAACCGATGAGGCAAACGGTTTGCAAAAAATTACACATCCAATTTTTATGACAGATTGCTTAGATGAAGAATTGAAGCATCAAGAATTAAAATTCAATATTCCGGCTGTAACTAAAAATAATCCCGAAGGATATACTTTTTTGAAAAATAAGTTATTGTCTTTATCGGATAAAACAACAGACAGGATGCATATTCCGCGTATTATCCATCACATATACGAAGACCCGGCAGGACCTCCGGCAAACTTACTAACCATAGCCGAAACGTGGAAAGAAAAACATCCGGATTGGGAATATCGTTTTTGGAATCGAAAAATGATAAATGACTTTATAGAATCGACTTGTCCCGATTTCTCGGCTTATTATCATTCCTTTCCATTTGATGTTCAAAGATGGGATGCCATCCGTTATTTGATACTATACCATATTGGAGGAGTGTATATGGACTTGGATTACGAATGTATTCAACCCTTGGATGTGTTATTAACGGATTCAAGTTGCTGCATGGGAATGGACCCCATAGGGCATGCCCGGGTTCAATCAAAGCCAATGATGGTAGGCAATGCACTAATGGCGGCAGCTCCAAAGCATAAATTTTTCCAAAATATTATTGAAGATATGAAAGCCAATTTTACCACTGACAACTTAAAAGGAAAATTTTTGCACGTTTTGGAATCCACGGGACCCTTGATGGTAACAAGGGTCTATGAGAACTTCAAAAGGAAACAAACGATTACCTTATTATCGGCAGATTTAATTGCGCCCCTTTCCCAAAAAGAGGTATGGATATTGCGGACAGGACACCCCACACCTGCGATAGCAGATAAGATTGAAAAAGCCTTTGCCATTCATTATTTTTTTAACTCTTGGATTTCTCAAACAGCAGAAGGGAAAACGTGAAACAAAAAAATGAGTAAATCCTTCCCTTACTATCAGCAATTAGACGCGATGGACTGCGGACCATCCTGCCTCCGCATGATTGCCAAATTTTACAGTCGCAGCTACACACTCCAAAACCTGCGCGAAAAATCATTCATCACTCGCGAGGGCGTGAGCATGCTCGGCATCAGCGATGCCGCCGAAAGCATCGGCTTTCACACACAGGGCGTGCGAATCAATTTTTTGCAATTGGTCAATGATGCCCTCTTGCCTTGCATTTTGCATTGGAATCAAAACCATTTTGTGGTTTGCTACGGCATAAAGAAGAAAAAAGGCAATTATGCTATTCAAATTGCTGACCCTGCCGGTAAGAAATATACGATGAATAAGGAGGAGTTTCTGAAATGCTGGATTAGTAGCAAAACCAACGGTAGAGACACCGGAACGGCTTTGCTGTTAGAACCCTCTCCCGAATTTTATGAACAGGAAGATGATAAGGAAAAGCGGGAGAAAAATCTGGGCTATTATCTCCGTTATCTGTTTCCCTACAAATCGGAGATGGTGCAATTGCTTGTGGCAATGATTATCGGCAGTGTGCTTTCGCTTATTTTCCCGTTTTTGACCCAAGCGATGGTTGACCAGGGCATTGGCAACCACAATCTGAATTTTATTACGCTGATTTTAATCGCCCAATTGGTGCTATTTATCACGCAAACGGGCATGGGATTTATTCAAAGCTGGATTTCACTGCATACGAACACCCGCATCAGCATCTCGCTGATTTCGGATTTTCTTGCCAAGTTGATGAAACTGCCCATCCGCTTTTTTGACTCCAAAAATGTTGGCGACATCATGCAGCGCATTGGCGACCACAGCCGCATCCAAAGTTTTATGACCGGCACCAGCCTTTCTACGCTGTTTTCGTTTGTCAACTTTTTCATTTTTGCCGGTATTATGGCGTATTACAACCTCACTATCCTGCTGGTCTTTCTGGTCGGCAATGCCTTGTATGTGGCGTGGATATTGTCGTTCTTGCGTTATCGTAAAAAGCTGGATAACAAGCGATTTACCCTCTCGTCTGCCAATCAAAGCAATATGATTCAGATGATTACCGGTATGCAGGAAATCAAGCTCAACAACTGCGAAAAACAACAACGCTGGCAATGGGAGCGCATTCAGGCAAAACAGTTCAAAATAAGCATCGAAGGCACTGCATTGGGGCAATACCAGCAAATCGGCTCCATCTTTTTCAACCAAACCACCTCGCTGTTTATCTCTTTCCTGTCGGCAAAAGCCGTTGTGGATGGCAGTATAACTCTCGGTATGATGATGTCTATCAGTTACATCATCGGGCAATTGTCCGGTCCCATCAGTCAGGTTATCGGCTTTACGCAATCGTTGCAGGATGCCAAAATAAGTCTGGAGCGCCTCAATGAAATTCACAACAAGGAAGACGAGGAGCAAACCATCGACAATAAATTAAACGAACTGCCGGACAACAAAACCCTCCAATTAGAAAACGTCTATTTCAGTTACGATGGTGCCGACCGCGATTATGTGTTGGAAGATTTGAGCCTGACCATCCCGCAAAACAAAATCACCGCCATCGTAGGAGCCAGCGGAAGCGGCAAAACCACCATCGTCAAACTGCTATTAGGCTTCTATCCCCCCTTGAAAGGCAAAATCACAATCGACAACACCAACATGGAAGAAATCAACCCGCACCTGTGGCGGCAAAAATCCGGCGCAGTGATGCAGGACGGTTTCATATTTTCCGACACCATCGCCAACAACATAGCCGTAGGAGTGGATGAAGTAGATAAAAAACGACTCCTGCACGCAGTAGAAACGGCAAATATAAAAGAATTTATCGAAGGACTTCCGTTGAAATACAACACAAAAATCGGAATGGAAGGCAACGGCATCAGTCAAGGACAACGGCAACGACTATTGATAGCAAGAGCAGTCTATAAAAATCCCGACTTCCTATTCTTCGACGAAGCCACCAATGCCTTGGATGCTAACAATGAACGGATTATCATGGATAATTTGGCGGAATTTTATCAAGGCAAAACAGTAGTGATAGTTGCCCACCGCCTAAGCACGGTGCAGCAAGCGGATAATATCATCGTGTTGGACAAGGGCAAAATTGTGGAACACGGCACACACAGAGAATTGACAGAAAAGAAGGGTGCATATTACACATTAGTGAAAAATCAGTTGGAGCTGGGAACATGAACGAAGAAGACAAAATAGAACTCCGCAGCGAGGAATTTCAAGAAATCCTCGGCAGCATCCCCCCATGGATATTGCGGTGGGGCATCACCGTTTTAGCCGGCATCGTCGTGATTTTGCTGGCAGGCAGTGCCGTCTTCAAATACCCCGACATCATCTCCGCCCGCATTGTCCTGACCGGCTCAACCCCGCCCGCAGCCATTGTAGCCCATTCGTCCGGTAAATTGAACGAATTGTATGTGGCTGATAATCAGGCTGTAAATGCAAATGATTATTTGGCAGTCATCGACAACCCCGCTCGAACAGCAGAT
This sequence comes from Bacteroidia bacterium, assembly GCA_025996755.1. Lineage (GTDB taxonomy): Bacteria > Bacteroidota > Bacteroidia > Bacteroidales > Azobacteroidaceae > Azobacteroides. The sequence goes on along the minus strand of BNTR01000009.1, from coordinate 2,140 downwards.
ATTTTAACCTTGAAAAACTACCTGAATCAATTAGCCCTCGAACACGATACGCTGCCGCCATTGCCAAACAAAAATTTGCAACTCGGCAATCTGCAAACCGTTTATTCCACATTTTACATCGCTTTGTTTGATTACAAAGAATACAAACGGTTGCTCTATTATCCGCAAAAAATAAAGATGACGCAAGAGCGCATTGTGCAATACGAGCAGCAATATCAAAATCTGCTTCGCCAGCAGCAGCTCACGGAACAGCAGCAGCAGCTTATTCAGCAGCAGTTTCAGCGGGATTCAACGCTCAACGCCAGCGGCATTATTTCGCCGGAGGAATTGGAAAAATCCAAAAACGCCTTTTTGCAGAGTATGCTGTCGGGCGAAAACATACGCTCGTCGCTCAACAATATGCAGATACAAATCGCTCAACTGAAAGAATCGCTGTTAGACACCGGACATCAGGATATTGAAAAGTTAAACGGCTTGCAAACCCAACTGCAATCGCTTGTGTCTCAACTGAAAACGGAGATACAGGCATGGGAATTGAGTTACGTGCTCATCGCCCCCATCAGCGGAAAAATCACCTTTACCAATTTCTGGACAATCAATCAGAATGTGAGTGCAGGAGTAGAAGTATTTACAATTATCCCAACAAAAGAGTATGAACTAATCGGCAAAGCCTCGCTGCCAATCGCCCGCTCGGGAAAAGTAGAAACAGGTCAAAAAGTCAATATCCGCATAGAAAATTTCCCCGACACTGAATACGGCATCCTGCGCGGCAAAGTGCAAAACATCTCCCTCGTGCCCACCCAATCGGGCGAATTGATTTATTACACGGTAGAAATCAGCCTGCCGGACGGGTTGCTCACAACCTACAAAAAAGAACTCCCCTATCTGCCCAATATGCAGGGGCAGGCAGATATTATCACGGAGGATATTTCGCTGCTGGAGCGGCTCTTTTTGCCCATCAAAAAAATATTGAAAGAAAGTTTATGAAAAAACTACAAGAAGAAATACTTCCGCGCATTGCCCGCTACTTAATGTTGCATGGCAGTTTTACAAATAACATTGGACTCTTGAATGGGAAAACCGGCATTGTCCTATTCTTCTATCACTATTCCCGCTATACAGGAAAAAAGATATATGATGCTTTTGCCGGAGAATTGATTGATGAAATATACAAAGAAATTCATCTGGATACTCCTTGTAACTTCAAAGACGGACTTTGTGGTATTGCCTGGGGCATAGAGTATTTAATCCGACACCAATTTGTTGAGGCCAATCCCGATGAAGTGTTAGAAGATTTGGACAAACAAATTATCGAACGGGATGTGCGCCGGATGACTGATTACTCATTAGATACCGGATTAAAAGGAATTGCCTGTTATGTAATAGAACGCTGCAAAAACAGGATAAATAAAAATTTCTATATCGGACAAGACTATCTATTGGATTTGATTGAAGCGTTGACCAAAGCCGAAGATGCAGGTTTGCTGATTAATGACTTGAAAAAGATTGTCAATAAAGAGACAATAATCAATGCGTATAATCCCCTTTTTGAAAAAATTGATAATATCAAATATAATGCTAAATCACTCTTTGAAAAGGCGAGACCCATAGGCATGGATAAAAACGGATATGCAGGAATTGGATTGCAATTAATGAAAATTAATACACAATGAAAAAAAGAAACTATACGTTTTCAACGGCACCAGCCGGGCAGCAAAATAAGGAAGATGTTAAAATGATGGCTCTACTGGGAATTGTGTGGAAAGAGCATTAAATCACCGTTAAAGAAGAGAATAGCCGTTCTGAAATTAGCGGTATTTCTGTAACCTCTTCCGATTGTTTTTAACTCTTGTATAGCCCCGTTTAATCGTTCGGCTCGCGCGTTGTTTGCCCCTGTTTTCATAGCGTTTATTATTCCTAATTTTATGCCTTTCAAACATATCTACAACTTCATTGATTTCTTTGATTTGAGCGTGTTTGGCATCTCGTTTCCATATATAAAACAGCGATAAAGCTTCCATCGGTGAAGTCCTGCGAAGTATATCGCGGAAGTTTTCCTTCACTCTCCACGCTTTTGATACTTCATAATTACTGTTGTTTATTGCCTCAAATCGGAAATATTGTTCGTCTGTCAAACTCG
>BNTR01000008.1 GCA_025996755.1 Bacteroidia bacterium | reverse complement strand
ACAACGATGGTAGCCGGAATGACTACCTCTGTATCCGCGCCACCGTACCACTTGATAGCAATGCCGTACTGCGGGTTTTCTTCGTGAGCAAACACCATGTACTCATCCACAATCGGGTGGTCGGCTTCAGGCACTGTGCCAGTGGCAGCAGCACCATCGCATTCCTGTACTACCACATCGTCTGCGCTTGTCAAGGCATTTTTTACTTGTAGTGCCTCTTCTGCGCTAACTACTTCGTTGTCCAAATCTACGCTTTGGGCATCTTTTTCACAACCGGTGAATGCCACCGCTGAAACAGCCATTGCTGCCAGCAAAAACACATTTTTAAACTTTGTCATTTTTTTAATTTTTTAATTTGACGTTTTTAATTTTATTTTTTTTTGTCTTTCGGAACTTCTTGTTCCCGTATGCAACATAAAAAAAGCGCAGACAAAACTCTTCTCTATTATCTGATTGCGAGGTCTGAACTACCTAATTAAACAAATTTCCCGAGTAAAGCCCACGCCGGAGCGGCGTGAGCGTCATCGCTTTACTCTTTGTTTAATTTTTGAAAATGTTCAGTTTTCGCAATCAAGAATATAAGCTAAACGCTTTTTCCAATCTTAAAATGTGCGTATCATCACATTTATGTCTTCATAATCTCCTATTGTTTAAAAAGTTATCACTCGTATTTACTTATCTCTTTTGTAAATATCGGCTGCAAAGGTAATATAATTAAACGGATTTACCAAATTTTTTTTCCGCAAATGAAATCGGCGATGGGCAGGCGTTTTTTGCCCGCTTGCTGCACGCTTTTCAGGCGGATGAAGCCGTCTTGGGCGGCTATATCCATTGTTTTTTTGCCGTCGGATATAATCGTTGCGGGGGGCAAATCGTGTTTTTGGAATATTTTCTCCGTTTCAAAAATTTTTAGCGACAGGATTTCGCCGCTATTGGTCGGCAGTTCCGTCCACGCTCCCGGATGGGGCGACAAGCCGCGAATGAAGTCGTAGATTTCTTTCACGGGGCTATTCCATTGGATGCGGCACGTTTCTTTGAAAATTTTGGGCGCGGGGCGCAAATCCGACGGGTTGAAGCCCATCGCCTCTTGTGCCGTGGGCTGCACATTGCCTTGGGCAATCGCTTCGATGGTTTTTACGACCAATTCCGCGCCGAGATTCATCAATGTGTCGTGCACTGTTTCGGCATTGTCCGTGTCGGCAATCGGTATTTTGACTTGGTCGATGACCTTGCCGGTATCAATCTCGTGGGTCAGGAAAAATGTGGTGATGCCCGTTTCCGTTTCGCCGTTGATAATCGCCCAATTGATGGGCGCGGCACCGCGATATTGCGGCAGCAGCGAGGCGTGCAGATTGAATGTGCCCAACTTGGGCATCGCCCACACCGCCTCGGGCAACATCCGAAACGCCACCACGATGTGCAAATCGGCATTCCACGCCCGCAAAGCCTCCAAAAAGGCGGCATCTTTCAATTTTTCGGGCTGCAAAAGGGGCAAATGGTGCGCCAAAGCATACGCTTTCACCGGCGAAAAACGAATTTGCTGACCGCGTCCGGCGGGCTTGTCGGGCATCGTCACCACGCCCACCACATTGTAGCCACCGTCCGTCAGTGCGCGCAGACTCGCTACGGCAAAGTCCGGCGTGCCCATAAACACTATTTTTGGATATTGTTTCATATTGTTCTGATTTTAAATGGTTTGTGCGTCAAACTTGCAGCGATGCTTTAATGATTTCCGCCGCTTTGCGCCCCGAAGCGATGGCGCGTACCACCAGACTTGCTCCGAGCGTTACGTCGCCCGCCACAAACACTTTTTTCACGGACGATTCGTTGGCTTTTACGGCTTCCACATTGCCGCGCGCGTCGTATTTCACGCCCAAATCGTCCAGCAAGCCTTCGTGCACCGGCGAGGTAAATCCCATAGACAGGAGTACTAAATCTGCCGGAATAATCTCCGGCTTGCCCGTTTCGTGCATCGTGAAGCGTCCCGATTCGTCCTTCGTCCATTCCACTTCCACGACTTCCACGCCGGTCAATGCGCCGTTTTCGCCAATAAATCGCTTGGAAGCCAGCGACCAGCGGCGCGTGCAGCCCTCCTTGTGCGAACTCGACGTTTTCAGGATATTGGGATATTGGGGCCAGGGCGTGTCCGGATTAGTGTCTTCGGGCGGCTGCGGGAGTATCTCAATCTGTGTTACAGAGGTCGCTTTTTGGCGGATAGACGTGCCCACACAGTCTGAACCGGTGTCGCCGCCGCCGATGACCAGCACTTTTTTGCCTTTGGCAGAAATCTGCTGCGCCGGCGGCGTGGTCTGACCGGCAACCGTCCGGTTTTGCTGCTTTAAAAAGTCCAAAGCGAAATGAATACCGCTCAAATTTCGCCCTTCTATCGGCAAATCGCGCGGAACGCCCGCACCAATAGCCAGACAAACGGCATCAAATTGAGCCAGCAATTGAGCGGCAGACACGGCTTTGCCTACCTCCACGCCGGTCTCAAACCGGATGCCCTCCTCTTCGAGAATAGCCAGCCGCCGGTCGATAATGTCCTTGTTCAGTTTGAAATCGGGGATGCCCAAACGCAGCAATCCGCCGATGGATTCGTCTTTTTCATAGACCGTGACGGAATGACCCTGCCGATTCAGCATATCAGCCGCCGCCAATCCGGCAGGACCGGAGCCGACGACGGCAACCGTCTTCCCCGTGCGCGACGCGGGCGGACGCGGCTTGACATAGCCTTCCTGAAAGGCGTGTTCCGTGATTGCCACCTCGTTTTCACGAATCGTCAGCGGCTGATTTTCCAAGTTCAGCACGCAACTTTTCTCGCACAGAGCCGGACACACGCGCCCCGTAAATTCGGGAAAATTGTTGGTCGAAGCCAGCAGCGCGTAAGCCTCCGTCCACTTACCCTTAAACAACAAATCCTGCCACTCCGGAACGACATTGCCCAGCGGACAAGCCCAGTGGCAAAAAGGCACGCCACACTCCATACAGCGGGAGGCTTGCAAAATCCTGTCCTCCGTATTCAAAGTCTGCTCCACCTCACTAAAATCGGCAATGCGCTCGTGGATGGGGCGGTAGCCCGCCTCCTTCCTGTTGATTGTCAAAAATGCTTTTGAATTTCCCATATATAATCTATTAATTGAATTTCATTCCCATACCAAATCTAATTGTTTATCAACGGTCTGTTCTTTCACCCCGTGATTGTGCTGTGCAAAACCGTTTGTGTCGAAATTACAAACAAGAGCTTCAACCACTTCCCGTCGATTTTCGACGCTTCCACCGTTGTGGTAAAAATGGTCTTTGGTTAGCACATTGAATTTGCTCCAGTATTTCTTAATCATTTCATTTTCGCGCCAATCGTTGTGATGCCACGTTGAAAGGATAAATTTTGCTTTTGTTTCACTTAATAACTGAAATAAGTTGTCCTCGTCATCTTCTGTCCACCCGTTATAATAATCAACGTGCCGACCATAGTAAGGCGGGTCGCAATAAATTATATCATTTTCATCAGCCAAGGGAATAATTTCGGCAAACGATTTATTGTAAAAAGTCCATTCAGGCTCAGGTTGAATAATTTGAGAAACTGCCGATAATTGATTGACAATTTTTGTAATATACGCTTGCGCAAAGCGGTCCGGCTTTTTGCAAAAAGGGATATTCCAATTTCCTTTACTGCCAAAACGCATCATCCCGTTAAACCCCGCTCGCGACAGAAAAATAAAATCCAAAGGCGAAAATTCACCGCTGTTAAACCGAGAGCGCACAGATAAATAATGTTCGTAACCGTTATTATCGGCTATGCTTAATAATTTTCCTTCGCGTTCCAAATAATTTTTCATCAAAGGTGCTGAAATTGTTTTGTTTTGAACAGATTTATAAAAGTTGATAATATGCGGATTTGTGTCATTAAGTATTGCATTTTTATAACGAGAATTGAAAGCCACAACCCCTGTACCAACAAACGGCTCAACCCATCGCCCACTTACTTTTGGTGCGACTTCCATAATCCACGGCACAAGTTTTGTCTTTATACCTTGACTTTTTATAGGAGGAACTATTACTTTCATGCTAATCCTTTTTCACAATTTTATCCAACAAATCAGTTCTACCTTTAAATTCTAAAAAATCACGCAAATTGGTAATTTTTACCGTTTTACCGTTTTTCAGCATCGTAGCAGAGCCGAAATTTACCCAATATTCGTCAAACCATGTTTCGCCAAGTTGGCTAAAAATGCCGTTTTCACCGTACAAATCTTTCAGGCTAAGATTACAACCAATATTTGCAGTATTTCCCGAGCCTTGTTTGTCACTCGCAATTTTCCATTTTTCAGCAACGAAAAAATCAAAATCTTTAATTACAGAAGTTATTGATTTTAGATTCTCAACAAGGCTCACTGCGCTTTTGCCCACTCTATGGTTTGGCGATTCGTCTGTGTCCTGCAATTCTTGTACAGCATAGATTTCCGCTTCCGAAACATCAATATCGGTTCTTGTATAGATTATTCCTAAACAATAGTGCCCTAAATATTGGTTGTAAGGGAATTGAATATTTTTTTGTTTGTCTCGCTCTTTGAAATAACCACCATGACTCCCTAATGTGAAGCTCGTAATTCCATTCTTTTTGCGGTAAGTTGTTTTTAAATCAACGGCAAACTTAACGCTTTCATCGTCTTTGCTGACAAAGGTTAGGTCAGGGTAATAGTTTTGTTGCTCCGCCGGAATAATCTTGTACCCGACTTCTTCGGCAAACTGAATCAGTTGTGGAAAAATGTGAATCTCTAAAATTTTAGACACAATTTTTGTATCGGACGAAATGGTGTAAACGTTTCTATAAACGTCAATAAAGCCTTTTATAGCCCAATCGCCATCTTCAGTTGATACATATTTTTGCAACTTCCCTGCAAAAATGTCCAACGCTTTTTTAAAGTCTCGTTTATATTTTTCCTTTTTCGTCATGCGGCAAAGTTACCAATTATTTTTTAATAATCCGACTCAACCATCTCAATCTTCTTCCTAATCGCCTCCATCTTCTCCTCCTGCAAGACTTTCTTGTATTCAATTGGGGTTACTTTGATGAAGTGTTTGAGGTGTTCTTCCCAATTGTCCAGGATGCGCTTTGCCAGTGGGCTTTGGGTTGCTTGGTGGTGCTTGGTGATTAGTTGTTGGAGTTCTGTGCTGTCCGATTTGTCTTCTATCAGGGTTAGTTCCACCATTTCCATGTTGCAGAAGTAGTCGAAATCGCCTTTTGTGTCGAGCACGTATGCCAAGCCGCCGCTCATTCCGGCTGCGAAGTTCTTGCCGGTGGTGCCTAAGACCACCGTGCGCCCGCCGGTCATATATTCGCAACAGTGGTCGCCCACGCCTTCTACCACCGCTATGGCACCCGAATTGCGCACGCAGAAGCGTTCGCCTACCTTGCCGTTGATATATACCTCGCCGGAGGTTGCGCCATAGAGGAGGGTATTGCCCGCTATGATGTTTTCTTCGGGCGCGAAATCGCTGAATTTGGGCGGCACCACGGCTATTCTACCGCCCGACAGTCCTTTGCCCAGATAGTCGTTGGCTTCGCCTTCCAGGTTGAACGCGATGCCGGCTGCCAGGAATGCGCCGAAACTTTGTCCTGCCGAGCCTTTGAAGCTGACGGTTATCGTGCCGGCGTGCAAGCCGGCGTTGCCATAGCGTTTGGCGATTTCGCCCGACAGCATCGCTCCCACGGCACGGTCGGTGTTGGCTATTGTTACGTCCATCTCCACCGGTAGCGATTTTTCGATGGCGGGCTTCGTCTTGCGGATAATTTCGCGGTCTAAAACACTGTCTATTTTGTGGTCTTGCGTCTTTGTGCAGCGCAGGTCGTTGCCGTTGCTGACAAAATGCGTTATCTTGGAGAAATCCAGTTTATCGGCTTTCGGGTTGGTTTCCAAATCCTTACGGATTTCGATTAAATCGGCGCGACCGATGATTTCGTCCATTGTGCGGACGCCTGCTTGCGCCAGATGTTCGCGCACTTCTTCGGCGAGGAAGGTGAAATAGTTGATGAGATATTCGTGTTTGCCTTTGAAGCGGGCGCGGAGTTTTTCGTCCTGCGTTGCCACGCCCACGGGGCATGTGTTGAGGTGGCATTTGCGCATCATCACGCAGCCCAGCACTATCAGCGCGCTCGTGGCGAAGCCAAATTCTTCGGCTCCCAGCAATGCGGATACGAGTATGTCTTTGCCCGTTTTCAGCTGACCGTCCGTTTGCAGGCGCACATATCCCCGCAGGTTGTTTAAGACCAGCGTTTGCTGCGTTTCTGCCAAGCCAAGTTCGCCCGAAATGCCGGCGTGCTTGATGGAACTTATCGGGCTTGCTCCCGTTCCGCCTTCCGAGCCGCTAATCAAAATCATATCGGCTTTGGCTTTCGCCACTCCGGCGGCAATAGTCCCTACCCCACTTTCTGCCACCAATTTCACGGACACGCGGGCTTCGGGGTTGATATTTTTCAGGTCGAAAATCAACTGCGCCAAATCCTCTATCGAATAAATATCGTGGTGCGGCGGCGGCGAAATCAGGGTGATTCCCGGAATGGAATGGCGCGTTTTCGCAATGATTTGATTGACTTTGAAGCCGGGCAACTGACCGCCCTCGCCGGGTTTTGCGCCCTGAGCGACCTTAATTTGCAGTTCGTCGGCATTGACCAGATATTCAGCCGTTACGCCAAACCGTCCGGAGGCAATTTGCTTGATTGCCGACCGGCGGTTCAGCCCGTCTTCGCCTGTTTTGAAGCGTTCGGGGTCTTCGCCGCCCTCGCCGGTGTTGCTTTGCCCGTGCAGGGTGTTCAACGCAATCGCCAATGCCTCGTGCGCCTCCTTGCTGATGGAGCCAAACGACATCGCGCCGGACACAAACCGCTTCGTGATGGCTTCTACCGACTCCACTTCGGAAACATCAATCGGATTGCGCTTGTAGGTCATAAAATCGCGCAGGAAGCAGGGTCGCCGATTATCGACGATTTGGGTGTAGTCCTTAAAGAGTTTATAATCGCCCAAACGGGTCGCTATTTGCAATTTTGAGATGGTTTCGGGATTCCAGGCGTGGAGTTCGCCGTCAGTGCGGAAGGTGTAGATTCCGGCGGTTTTTAATCCCGTTTCCACGGTGGTGGCATTAAACGCCTCCTGATGGCAAATCAGCACGTCCCGCGCAATATCCGCCAAGTCGATGCCCTCAAAGCGTGAGGTCATTTCCCTAAAGTAAACGTTTAAAGTTTGTTGGCTAATCCCCACTGCTTCATATATTTGCGCACCTCTATAACTTCGCAATGTGGAAATTCCCATCTTGGAAAGTACTTTAAGCAGTCCCTTATTGACGGATTTGATGTAATTCTTTTCGGCGGTGTGATAATCCAATTGGATTTCGTGCGTTTTCACTTTTTCGTTCAGGATGGCGAATGCCATATAGGGATTCACGGCGGTGGCTCCGAAGGCGAAGAGGAGCGAAAAATGGTTCACTTCGCGCGCTTCGGCTGTTTCCACCACGATGGCGATTTGCATACGCTTCCGCTTCTCAATCAGGTGGTGGTGGATGGCGGAAACGGCTAACAGTGAGGGGATTGCCGCCTGCTTGGCATTCACGTCCCGGTCGCTCAATATGATGTAGTGATAGCCCTCGTCCACGGCTTTCTCGGCGCGTTGGCAGAGGCTATTGACCGCTTCCGCCAGACTTGCCGCGCCTTTTTCCGGCTTCGTAACGTCGAACAGCATCGGGACGGTCAGCGAGCGAAAGCCCTTGTAGCCCAAATGGGTCAAAATATCAAGTTCGAGGTTGGTGATGACCGGCGTGTGGAGGCGCACCATCTTGCACAGTTCCGGCGTGGGCACCAGCACGTTGGCTTCCTGACAGCCGATATACAACGCCAGCGACATCACCAGTTCTTCGCGGATGGGGTCTATCGGCGGATTTGTTACCTGCGCAAAGAGTTGGCGGAAGTAGTTGAACAGCAGTTGCGGTTTGTCCGACAGCACCGCCAGCGGCGTGTCGTTGCCCATCGAGCCAATCGGTTCCTTGCCCTCCGTTGCCATCGGGACGATGATTTTTTCGACATCCTCTTTGGTGTAAATAAACGCTTTGAGTTGGGCGTCCAGATTTTCGATGTCGTATTTAACGGTGCGTCCGGACGAGATTTTATCCAGACTGATGCGGTTTTTTTCCAGCCAGTCGCGGTAAGGATGCGCATTGGCGAGTTCGGCTTTCAATTCGGCATCGTATTTCACGGTGCCTTTCACGGTATCAATCAGCAGCATTTTGCCGGGTTGGAGCCGCCCTTTTTTCTTTATTTCCACCGCTTCAAACGGCAAAACGCCCGCTTCGGATGCCACAACCATAATATCGTTGTGCGTAATCAGATAGCGCGCGGGGCGCAGTCCGTTTCGGTCGAGCATCCCTCCGGCATAGCGTCCGTCGGTAAACAACAGCGTGGCGGGACCGTCCCACGGCTCCATCTCGATGCTGTAATATTCATAAAAAGCCTTCAACTCGTCGGAAATCGGATTTTTGCTGTTCCAACTCTCCGGCACCAGCATCGCCATCGCGTGGGGGACGGAAAGCCCCGCCATGACGAGAAATTCCAGCACATTGTCCAGCGACGCGCTGTCGGACATTCCGGGTTGAATAATCGGGAAAATATCGTCGGGATTGCCCAATTCGGCGACTTTCAATATACTCTCGCGGGCTTCCATCCAGTAGCGATTGCCGCGGATGGTGTTGATTTCGCCGTTGTGTCCCAACAGACGGAACGGCTGCGCCAAATCCCAACTTGGGAATGTGTTGGTGCTGAAACGCGAATGCACCAATGCCAGCGCACTTGTGAAATAGGGATTCGTGAGGTCGGCAAAATAGTCGCGCAACTGCGTGGAGGTGAGCATCCCCTTATACACAATCCGCTGCGTGGAAAGGCTCACGATATAAAAACTGCGCTTGTCGTCGAGCGACGATTTGAGAATTTTCTTTTCCATCTTCTTGCGGGCAATATACAGTTTGCGCTCCAGCACGTCGGGACGCTCCTCGCCCACCACAAACACCTGCTTCACGACAGGCTCGTTGGCACGGGAAATCTCGCCCAAAATGTCGCTATTGACCGGCACATCGCGCACGGCAAGCAATTTAAGCCCCTCCTGCTCGATGCTGTTTTTAAACACTTCCAAACACAAAGCCGCCTGGTCTGCGTCTTTCGGAAGAAAAACAAGCCCGGTGCCATATTTCCCCTTTTCGGGAACAGGAATACCCTGCAAGAGGATAAACTCGTGCGGAATCTGCAACGTAATCCCCGCGCCGTCGCCGGTCTTATTGTCGGCACTTTCCGCACCGCGGTGCAGCATGTGTTCAAGCACCTGCAAGCCCTTTTCGACAATATCGTGGGATTTATTCCCCTTTATATCAACCAAAAGCCCCACCCCACACGCATCGTGCTCATTTTCAGGCAAATAAAGTCCAATCTCTTTCATTTTGCATTCATTTTTACATTAAAATCGCACAAAGTTAAGCATTTTATTTTGAATACGAAATTTTTTGTGGCATTTTGCTTAATTTTTTTAATAACTATTCGCAATCATACCACTTGGCTTTCGCTCCTTGTCCCGCAGGGACAGCACTTTATTAACCGTATGCTTTAGCTTACGGACAAGACTAAATCATGCTCTCTCAAGTCCCGCATGGGACGACACTTTATTGGCTATATCAATGTGCCGTCCCTGCGGGACTATGAGGTTGTTGTCATTCCCGTACCGTAAGCTAAAGCATACGGTTAATAAAGTGCTGTCCCTGCGGGACAAAGCCACAAATTACTTGTATGATGCTATTTAGTGGTATGATTGCAGATAATCATTAAAAATATTCGTGTGTGTGCCGTTAGGCACACTATATTGGTAGAAAAATGCCCATCGCCCCCACCTTCATTCGTGCCGCAGGTACGAAATATCAATAAAAAGGGAACGATATTATTTGATACCACAAAATATATTTGAAAATTATTTTGATTTTTTCTTAAAACCCTTGCATATCTCAAAATAATTACATACTTTTGTCGTCGAAAATTTAAATAAAATTATGATAATGAAGACATAAAAAAGAATAATGTGCGATTAAGCACACTGTAAAGACATATTGAAAATAGCGAATTGCTATTTATTCTTGACAATCATTTTCCACTTTTAACTCAATATGAGTTAATTACTTCAAGAATAAGTTAGGAATACGCCGTGTTATGCGGCGTGGGACGACTTATTAGAAGTAATAGGCGTGGAAACCTGATTGTCAGATAGGTTGTTCCACGCTATTTTTATGTGCAAAATTGAAGTTTAATTTTTAATATAAAAAAATATGAAAACAAAAAAAGAAAAGATTATTATTCCTCCGCCAACGGAGGCGCAAGTAGAGCAGTACCTAAAGAAATGGACTGAACTCAACAATTATGTTTTGCAGGAAAGCAGTTTGACAAAATTGTTCCACAAAACTTACCCTGAGAACAAGGATATTGATGATGTCCTTATTAAAGTGTGTGCCTTAAACGATTTTTATAGCACAAACATTTTTTCTCCATTTAGTGTTGCGCAACACATTGTTGACTTAAAAATTGACAATCGGTTAAAAGAAAACGACACTTCTCTTGTAAATGACATCGCGCAAATTGTGATTAAAGGTACGCAAAAGAACTTTTACTCGTTTGCTACCAAGTATTGCAGTCATCACAAGCCACAAGACTATCCAATATATGATAATTTTGTGAAACAAGTTTTGATGTATTTCAGAAAAGAAGATAAGTTTTCTTCTTTCGAAAAGGAAGATTTGAAAAACTACCCAACTTTTAAAGAAATATTGATTCAGTTTAGGAAATACTATGGCTTGGAAAAGTATGACTTGAAAGAACTTGACAAGTACTTGTGGCTATTGGGGAAAGAATATTTTCCTAATAATTATGGAACAAAAAAGCAAAATAATTTACAAATAAAATAAAAAGTTATGAAAACAAAAAAAATAGTATTTGTGTTAGTTTCGTTACTCATAGGGGCTACAAGTGTGAATGGTCAGCAAAAAGCCTCAGCATCCACACAGCAGTCAAAGCCAGTCTCTCAAAAAGGCTTATTTCAGGCGGTAGTGCAACGATGCGTGACAATCCATAACAATTATTGGAGGGATGAGCCTGTGTATATAAAAAAACTCACCCTCAGGGAAAAGGATGAACAGAAAATCCGGGAAAAGAATGCCAAAGTTAAACTTACAGCAAATTATGTACCTTCCGTACTTGAGGCTGCACTTGACAAGGAGCTCAAGATTATGACAATCGCTTTGGGGCAACCGTATCGAAGCACTTACTCGAGGGAACCATTTATGAACCATTGCAACGAGATAGTTCGGTTTGAAATAAAGGATGTCGATGCTTACAAAGAGTATGCGAACGTAACAGTAAAATTTTGGTTTGTGGATAAATATTTGAACAAGTATCAGTCAAGTTATTGGAGGATCTCGTGGGCAAGCGAAGATGTTAGAAAGGATGGGAAAGAATATACTGGAATTTGCCATATGAGATTTGGTTTTTCCAAAGGCGCATGGAAAATCCTTAGCACAAGCATGGAGGAAGATGATGAGTTAAGAAAAAAAGTAGCTGAGGAAGAAAATGAAAGGCTTTTGGAAGAGGAAAGAATAGAACAGGAGAAAAATGAAAAAAGAATTGCAGATGAAAAAAGAGTCGCGGAAGAAAAGCGGATTGCGGAAGAAGAAAGAAAACATATAGAGGCAGAAAGGAAACGCGCAGAAAAAGAGCACGCCGACAAACAAAAGGAGTATGACAAGAATTATTATGATTTAAAGAATTATGACGCAGAGGCTTACGATAAACTTATACTTTCATTCAGAAAAGATGTGTTGCGGGAACTGGTTGTGTCTGAATATTTCCCTTCGCTTGAATCGCTTTCACCGAAGAAAAATTTTCATTATGAAGGTTATTGCAACCTTCTTTGTCCACATGGTATCGTTGGTGCTGAGCTGATAAGCCAAAACGTATCCTCGGTTGGCCGCCCACTTTCCAAAATAGCATTGCATTCCCCGATAATACAAAGGGGTGGATTTAGATTAAAAACATCAGTAACGCACCCATCCTTCAAAATAGATTACTTTCGGGGTATAGTTGTTGTTAAAGTTAAAAATGGCACGGTTAAAATAAAGAAGGGAAAAGTTGACGATAATATATCGAGACGGATACAGGAAGCGTACCGCGTTACAAAGAACGGGACTTATACGGTTGGGTATACATTTGTTGATATGGATGGTTATAAAACATTTATCGAGAAAGTAATAGATTAGAAAATACCCTTGTTCGGCGTAAGCTCCGCTTACGCCGGAGTTAAAAGCAAGGCTCCAGCCTTGCATAGAGCAGCAAAAACCGCCCGAAAGCGCAACCTTTCGGGCGGTTTTTGTCCGCGCGTTTCGCCGGAAACATATTGGTTGATTGAAAAAAAATGTCGTACCTTTGCAGACAAAACAAATATTTGAATATCTTATTTATGGACGGTGAAATTGGTGCTTTTAGAAATGTCTTATAATTGTATAAAAAAATGAAAGTAGTAAGAAACAGCATCATCCCTTTTAAGGGGTTTTCGGCAATCAATATCTGTGGGGTATTGTTTGCGCAACCGACCGCGCGAATCAGCGACACGACTATTTGCCACGAGAGTATCCACACGGCACAGATGCAGGAGTTGGGCTATGCCCTGTTTTATGTGCTCTATTTTGCCGAGTGGCTTGTGAGGCTATTTCAATACCGGTTTACGCACGCCGCCTATCGCAACATTTCCTTTGAGCGGGAGGCATATTCGCACGAAAAAGAGCCGCAGTATTTGGGCGCACGCAAGCGTTGGGCGTGGGTGCAATATGTGATAGTTTAAAAATTTAATGACTATCCGCAATCATACCACTTGGCATTCGCTCCTTGTCCCGCAGGGACAAAGCCACAAATTACTTGTATGATGCTATTTAGTGGTATGATTGCGGATAATCATAAAAAATTTTGAAACATCTACATTTCGATATATTAAAAAAAATGCTTACCTTTGCAAAATTATTGTGATGATAAGACAAATTTTATTTAATTATTGAATGTATGAATGTATGAATGTGTTAAAAATCAAAGTCTTGCTGCTGTTTATGGCAGTTGGTTGTGTGCTCAATGCCGGTAGAGCCGAAAATGAAACCAATTCCGAGTGGATGCGCTATTTGGAAGAGTTGGCAAATGGTGAGGAAGAGGTCGATGATGAGGCGATTGCCAATTTGTTTGACGAGTTGTCCTATCTTTCGGAGCATCCTTATGACCTGCAGACGGTTACGAAGGAGGAACTTGAGCGGTTGCCTTTTCTCTCGGCGATGCAGATTGAGAATCTGCTCTACTATGTGTATAAATACGGTCCGCCGGCGAGTATTTATGAGTTGAAAAACGTGGAGGACTTGGACCGGCAGACGATTATCTATCTGCTGCCGTTTGTTTATGTGGGCTTGCCCGCTGCCCCGCCCGTTCGGCAGCCCGATGTAAAACAGTTTGCCAAACAGGAGTTGCTGCTGCGCTACGACCGCACGCTGCAAAGCAAGGCGGGCTATGCCTCCGTGGGCGACGATGAACGCGCGGCGCATCCCAACAAATACTATCTTGGCGACCCCAATTATCTTAATTTCCGCTACGGCATCGGCGTGGGCGACAAAATTCAATTCGGATTGAGCGGCGAAAAAGACGCGGGCGAGCCGTTGGAAAAAGGTTTAGACTTTTACGGTTTCAATCTGAATTTAAAGCACTTAGGTGTCGTGGAAGATTTGCATTTTGGCAATTATCGGTTGGGGTTTGGACAGGGCTTGGTGATGAACACCAATTTTTCGATGGGCAAAACTGCCGATGCCGTCAATGTCGCCACCACCGGCGGCGGCATCAAGCGGCATACCTCCACCGGCGAGAGTTCCTATTTTTCGGGCGTTGCCGGCACGCTGAAATTCAACAACCTGCGACTTGCTTTGTTTTATTCTCGGCGCAATCAGGATGCCAATGCCACCGACAGCACTATTTTGACCATCAAGACGGACGGCTACCACCGCACGTTGGGCGATTTGCAAAAACGCGCGGCTGCCCGCACCGAACTGTTCGGAAGCAACGCCCAATGGCGCAACAAATCGTTTTCGTTGGGCATCACGGCGATTTATTACGATTTCATCGACAAAATGCTTAGCCCCACCCCGCATCCCTACAATGTGTTTACGCTGCGGGGCGGCGACCATTGGAACGTGGGGGCGAATTATGCCGTGCAGCAGCACAAATTCCAATTTCAGGGCGAAACGGCTGTCGATGGAATGGGCAAAATGGCGACGGTCAATCACCTGACCGTTGCGCCCACCTCGTCGATGGAATGGGCTTTTTCGTTTCGACACTACGACCGTGCCTATAATGCGCTCTATGGCAAGAGTTTCAGTGAATCGACCGCCGTGCAAAACGAAACGGGCTTTTATACGGGGGTGAAAATCCGGCTGCCAATCCGCTGTGAATTAGCGGCTTATTGGGACTATTTCTCGTTTCCGTGGCTGAAATATCAGGTGAATGTGCCCTCGTGGGGGCACGAAGGCTCGGTGCAGTTGAAATACCAAACCTCTGAAAAGGTGACCCTGACCGTGCGCTACAAACAGAAGGAAAAAGTCAAGAACACAGAGCCGTATCGGCAGCAAAATGTGCGCTTTCATCTGAATTTTTTGCCCAACGACCGCTGGCATTTCAAGACACAAGCCGATTTTGTGTTCTATCGGCAGGAGCCTGAGCCGGTCGAAGCGCAAGCCCGCAGCCTCACGCAAACGGTGTCTTACACGGGACAAGAAAAATTACAAATTGACGGTGGATTGGGCTATTTCAAGACCGACGACTGGAACACGCGCATCAGCATCTACGAAAAAAACATCCTCTACGCATTCAGTTTCCCAACCTACTACGGCGAAGGCTTGCGCTACTACATGGTAGCCAAATGGCGCATCACGCCCAAATTGACATTCTACCTCAAATGCGCCTCCACGCACTATTTCGACCGCACCGCCATCAGTTCGGGCTTGGAAGAAATCCAAGGTCGCGAGAAAACCGACTTTTATGGGTTGCTGAAATACTTGTTTTGAACGGGGATAAGAGTGATTGAATGTTAATTCTTTTTTTGAGGTGCTATATTATTGAATTATTTTGTACCTTTGTGCCATAAAATTCAACGATTATGAGCTTTAATGTCAATGAAGCGGGTTTTTACGGCGATTTTGGCGGCGCATACGTGCCCGAAATCCTGTATGCCAATGTGGAAGCACTGAAAAATGAATACAAAAAAATCCTTGCCGACCCCGATTTTCAGAAAGAATTTCAGGATTTGCTGGCGGATTATGTCGGTCGCCCTTCCCCACTCTACCTCGCCAAACGCCTCTCTGAGCGGTATGGCTGCAAGATTTATCTCAAGCGGGAAGACCTCAATCACACGGGCGCGCACAAAATCAACAACGCCATCGGGCAAATTTTGTTGGCACAGCGGATGGGCAAAACGCGCATCATCGCCGAAACAGGTGCCGGTCAGCACGGCGTTGCCACGGCAACGGTCTGCGCCCTGATGGGTATGGAATGTATCGTCTATATGGGCAAGACCGACGTGGAACGGCAAAATCTAAACGTCCGCAAAATGGAAATGCTCGGCGCAACAGTCGTGCCGGTCACGAGCGGCAATATGACGCTGAAAGATGCTTGCAATGAGGCTATTCGCGACTGGTGTTGCCACCCTGCCGACACGTTTTATGTGATTGGCTCAACAGTGGGTCCACACCCCTACCCCGACTTGGTGGCGCGGCTTCAATCCGTTATCAGCAAGGAGATTAAGTGGCAAATGCAAGAGAAAGAAGGACGCGACAATCCCGACTATCTCGTTGCCTGCGTAGGCGGCGGCAGCAATGCAGCAGGCACTATTTATGAATATCTCGACGAGCCGCGCACCAAAATTGTTTTGGCAGAAGCCGCCGGCAAAGGCATCGACACGGGCGAATCGGCAGCAACCATCCGTCTCGGCACGGTAGGCATCCTCCACGGCGCAAAAACCCTCCTGATGCAGGATGCCGACGGACAGGTGCAAGAGCCATATTCCATCTCGGCGGGCTTAGACTATCCGGGAATTGGTCCTATGCACGCCAATATGGCAAAAACAGGACGTTCGGAGGTGCTGGCAATCACAGACGACGAAGCCCTCACGGCAGCGATGGAACTCACGCGCTTGGAGGGAATTATCCCCGCCCTGGAGTCGGCACACGCGCTGGCGGTGTTCCAACAAAAGAAATTCACGCCCACAGACGTGGTGGTGCTCTGTCTGTCGGGGAGAGGCGATAAAGATATGGAAACGTATATAAACAATTAAAAAGATGAAATTTATTTTTTCGCAACACGCAGAAGAACAATTGATGAGGAGAGGTATCAATAGAAGCCTTGTGGTGGCAGTGGTTGAGAATCCGGACGAAGTCATTGAAGATGATGAACAGGATGTTGTCATCTATCAATCTATCATCAAAGAAAGTGGGCAGTCGTTTCTGTTGCGCGTGTTCGTAAATAAAAATAAACAACCGATTGTGATTGTAACACTCTATAAAACAACGAAAATAAGTAAATATTATGAAAGTGAAATTCGATAAGGAGCAAGACATCCTTTATGTTTCTTTTAGCGAAGAAACTATTTATGAAAGTGATGAGGAAAAGGCAGGGTTGATTTTAGACTATTCGATATCCGGCAAGGTGGTGGGAATAGAAGTTCTCAATGCGTCAAAACATTTAGAAAACCCCGCCAAAGTAGAGTATGAGGTGGCATAAAATTTTATCAAAATTATGAATAAAGATGCGAAAATTTATGTTGCAGGGCACAAGGGGCTGGTGGGGTCTGCTATTCTGAAGAATTTGCAGGCGCGAGGTTATGCCAATTTTGTGGTGCGCACGCACGATGAGTTGGATTTGACTAATCAGCAGGCTGTTTTCGACTTTTTTAAGAAGGAGAAGCCTGTGTATGTGTTTTTGGCGGCTGCCAAAGTCGGTGGGATTGCCGCCAACAATGCCTATCGCGGGCAGTTTATTTACGAAAATTTGCAGATACAGTGCAATGTGATTCACGCTTCGTATCTCAACGACGTGAAGAAACTGCTGTTTCTCGGCTCCACGAGCATCTATCCGGGCAAGGCACCGCAGCCGATGCCCGAAAGTTGTCTGCTGTCGTCGCCGCTCGAATATACCGGCGAACCGTATGCCATTGCCAAAATCGCAGGGATGAGGATGTGCGAGAGTTATAATATCCAATACGGCACGAATTATATTGCCGTGATGCCTACCAATTTATACGGTCCCAACGACAATTTTGACTTGGAGCGGTCGCACGTCTTGCCCGCGCTTTTGCGCAAAGTGTATCTCGCCAAGAGCCTGATGAGGGGCGAGTGGGAAGAGATTTATGACGACTTGAACAAGTTGCCGATTGAAGGCGTGACAGGGAACGACCGGCAGGACGTGATTGAGGTGAAACTCGGTAAATACGGCATTTTGAAGGACAGCGTGGAGATTTGGGGCAGCGGAAGACCTATGCGCGAGTTCCTGTGGAGCGAAGATATGGCTGATGCGAGCGTTTTCGTCATGGAAAACATTGATTTTGAGGATTTGAAACTAACGAGTGGCAAAGAAATTCGCAACACCCACATCAACATTGGCACGGGAAGGGAAGTTTCCATCGTGGAATTGGCACGAATCATCGCGCAGGCGGTGGGCTATGTGGGCAAATTCAAGTTTAACACGGAAAAACCCGACGGCACGATGCAAAAAATGACAAATGTTTCCAAACTCCACCACTTGGGCTGGCACAATAAGGTCGAACTCGAACAGGGAGTGGAAAAATTATACCGGTGGTATCTAAAAAATTAAAAAACAATGGAAAAAGTAGCATTAAAAACAGAGAGCAAGACAATTTTGGCGGATTTGCAAACGCCGGTGAGCATCTATTTGAAGGTGCGCGATGTGTTTCCGGAGTCGGTGTTGCTGGAATCTTCGGATTATCACGGCAATGAAAATTCGGTGTCGTTTATCGGGCTTAATCCGATGGCGCGGTTTGAGGTCAAAAACGGTGCCGTGAGGTTACAATATCCTGATGGGCAGGTGGTTGAGAAGACTGTGCCCGCGGATGCAATTGTCGATGAATTGCACCAATTTGTGCATTCGTTCGACGTTGGGGGGATTGCGGGGCAAGCCCGCA
The DNA here is from genome assembly GCA_025996755.1 of Bacteroidia bacterium. Taxonomy (GTDB): domain Bacteria; phylum Bacteroidota; class Bacteroidia; order Bacteroidales; family Azobacteroidaceae; genus Azobacteroides. Next base: position 22,012 of record BNTR01000008.1, on the reverse strand, counting down.
ATGACAAGTCATATAACGGATTTTTCGGCTACACGTCTTATAATGCCGTGAAATATTTTGATACGATTGACCCCGATACGGCGGATTTCGGCGCGAGCAATATCCCCGATATGATTTATATCCTGTATCGCTACACCATCGTGGTCAATCATTTTCGCAACGAATTGACGGTGATTGAGAACAAAATCGCCGATGAAAGGAGCCAAATGGACGATGTGCTGGCGTTGCTGAACAACCGCAACTATGCCTCCTACAATTTTGGGCGGGCGGGCGAAGAAACGTCCACCGTCACCGACGAGCAATATAAGGAAATGGTGCGACAGGGCGTGAAGCATTGCAAACGCGGCGATGTGTTCCAAATCGTGCTCTCGCGCTGTTTCTCGCAGCCTTTTGCGGGCGATGATTTCAAGGTGTATCGCGCGTTGCGTTCCATCAACCCATCGCCGTATCTGTTTTATTTCGATTTCGGCTCGTTTCGCATCTTCGGCTCCAGCCCCGAAACGCACTGCGGCATTTCCAAAGGGCAGGCGTATATTGACCCCATCGCGGGCACTTTCCGCCGCACGGGCGACGATGAAAAGGACAAAAAATTGGCGCAAGCACTGTTGGAAGACCCGAAAGAAAACGCCGAGCACGTGATGCTGGTAGATTTGGCGCGCAACGATTTGAGCAAAAACACCGAAAACGTGCACGTAGATTTTTACAAGGAAGTGCAATTCTATTCGCACGTCATCCACCTCGTGTCGCGCGTGGTGGGCGAAGTGAAAGCCGGCACAAACACCATCCAAATTTATGCCGACACTTTCCCCGCCGGAACGCTCTCCGGCGCACCAAAAATGCGGGCAATGGAACTCATCCGCGACATAGAGCCGCACAACCGCGGTGCCTACGGCGGCTGCATCGGCTACATCGGCTTAAACGGCGACCTCAACCAAGCCATCACCATCCGCTCCTTCATCAGCAAAAACAACGTGCTCTACTATCAGGCGGGCGCGGGCATCACGGCGCGTTCCAACGATGAATCGGAGTTGCAGGAGGTGAATAATAAACTTGGGGCTTTGAAAACGGCGGTTGATATTGCGGTTACAATCAAGAATTAATTTGGATTTCGTTGAATGTTAAGGATGAAAAAAAAAAGTAACGATTTTGCTGGCACTAATGCCACTATTGAGTAATTGCAACAAGCTAAATGATTGGTTTGGAGTAGGGAGTTTTAATTATACCGAGAAGTATTATCTTAACTATTCTATGGATGAGGTAATAAAAGCAACTGAAATTTTCAAGTTAGAGCATCCCGAAATGTGTCTTGTGGACACCGCTTCATGGTATCAAGACGGTTATCACGACCCAAATAAGTTATGGTACATGGTTTGCTACCGTTATCCCGAAAAGGAACTAAATGTTACAACATGGATAAGGGATAATGGAACACACGCATCAATTGTAGGTTTTGTTGCTCTTTGGAAAAACGAAAAAGGAACTACTAAATCGGTCAACAAAGATTTTAGCAACAGTGAAAACAAAGAAATAAAGCGGGAGTTTGAAAGCCGGATACTGAATCCGATAAAGGAGATTTTACAAAGAAAGTGGGGTACAATATGAAAAAGACAATCTGTATTTTTGCATTTAGTATTTTATTTTGCCCATTGGCTTTGTTTGGTCAGGAAAGCAAAATAACTAATAAATTTCTGTATGGTGCAGGAGGTGATTTAGGTTTTTTTCATCCATCTGCCTTTTATGACTATGTGGAAAGATATGCGGCAGCAAATAATCTTGAATCTACGTCATCCATAGATGGTTTGAATTTTGCACCAAGAGCATTCGTTGGATACCGATTAAATCCGCGAATTGACCTTATGTTGGTTGGAGAATATGCAATCAGTCAGAAAACAACTTATTTGAAAACAAATGTTGGGTTAGGAGATAAATTTGGTTTTAATAAACTATCCGGAGGTCTGTTGCTAACTTACAATATTGTTCCACTTACACCCAAGATGGGCATCATCGTGTCCGGTGGCATTTTGTATAATCACATCACAATGGAAGGCAATAAAGAGAGCCTTCGTTCAAACAGTTCAATTGGTTTCAGACTACAAAGTGGGGTTGGCTTCTATTCTACAGATAAATTTAGTTTACAGAGTTTAATTGGGTATGATTATGCAAGAGCCAACGACAGAGGATTTGATTTAAACTATTCAGGTGTGAAAATAGGCATAAATATTATCTTTCTTTAATTATGAATAGATATGTAAAAAATTCGTACCTTTGCATTTCATATTTTATGTTTCATATTTTATGTTTTAAATTGTAAGAATGAAAGCAAAGCTCAATAATCCGTTTTTGGTAGCAGGCTATGATAGCCCTGCGTATTTTTGTGACAGAGAAGCAGAGACTGAAAAAATCATCTCGGCTTTGTCTAACGACCGCAACATTTCGCTGATAAGCCCCCGCCGTATTGGGAAAACAGGCTTGATACACCACGCTTTTTATCAGTTGCAAGAATACGACGACACTGTCTGCTGCTTTTATTTAGATATATTCTCCACGCAAAATTTGCACGAATTTGTTATGCTATTAGGCAAAACCGTTCTTGGAAAATTAGACAACTATTCCGAAACGATGGTCAAGCGTGTTTCCTCTTTTTTCAAAAGTTTTCGTCCGTTGTTCTCATTTGATGCGGTAACAGGCAGTCCTACCGTAACATTACAGATACAATCCGACCAAACCGAAGCCGGATTGCAAGAGATTTTTGCTTACCTCAAAGCATCGGGCAAAAGATGCTATATTGCTATTGATGAATTTCAACAAATCATTGATTATCCTGAAAAAGGCGTAGAGGCATTGCTGCGTTCTTATATGCAATTTTTGCCCAACGTGAAATTTATTTTTGCCGGTAGCAAAAAGCACCTGATGGATGCTATGTTTTCTGCCGTCAACCGTCCATTTTATCAGAGTACGCAAAAAGTCGGGCTTAAGGAAATACCCGTAGAAACCTATCGTGGATTTGCCCGAAAAATGTTCGCTAATTATGGCAAAACTCTTGATTCGGATATTTTTGATTACATTTATGAAAAAATGCTGGGGCATACTTGGTATATTCAATTTATTCTCAATCAACTATTTGCAATCGAAAAAGCAAACCTCACAAAGCAGGATGTTGAGATGATTATTGAGAATGTTTTGCAGGAAGAAAATGCCACATTCAAAACCTATTGCGAAATCATCACCACCGGGCAACTGCGTCTGTTGAAAGCCATTGCCAAAGAACGTAAAGTGTTGGCTCCATTTGAAACTTCTTTTTTGCAAAAACACAACCTGACAGCACCAAGCAGCGTGAAATTGGCATTAAAATCATTGGCAGATAAAATGCTGATACTGAAAGATGAGAATGGTTACTATTACGTGTATGACCGCTTTTTTTCGCTTTGGTTGGAAATTAAAAACTAATTCGTAACTTTGCACTCTCTTAATAAGGGAAAATGGAAAAGATGAAGATATTACTGTTTGACAATTACGATTCGTTCACCTATAATCTGGCGCATTTGGTTAAGGAGTTGGGATATAGGGACATTGAGGTGTGGCGCAACGACAGGATTTCGTTGGACGAGGTGGAGCGGTTTGACAAAATCATTCTGTCGCCCGGTCCGGGTATTCCTTCGGAGGCGGGGTTGCTGTTGCCGCTTATCAAACGTTTTGCGCCGGTGAAGCCGATTTTGGGCGTGTGTCTGGGGCATCAAGCCATCGCAGAGGCGTTTGGCGGGCAACTCATCAATTTGGAAGATGTCTATCACGGCATCTCCACGCAAATTGGGATTACGGAGCCTGACCGCATTTTCAGAAATGTGCCGGAAATCCTGGAGGTGGGGCGCTACCATTCGTGGATTGTGGACCGAAAAAATTTCCCCAAAGACCTGCAAATCACCGCCATCGACCACGAAAGCCGGATTATGGCATTGCAACACCGCACCTACGATGTCCACGGCGTGCAATTTCATCCCGAATCTGTGCTCACGCCTCACGGCAAAGAAATTGTTAAAGCCTTTTTGGAAAAATAAAAACTGAGTGAAATTTTTACGCCAATCGCCGTTCATTCGGCTGCTACTCTTCTTTTTGTGCGGCATTGTGACGCAGTACAACACGGATGCAACAAGGGGATTCGTCCCTTTGTCTATTGCCGCGGTGGCACTCATCGGGGTGTCGTTCATCCCAATCATTCAGCGCCAATGGCATTGGCGATGGCTCTTCGGGCTGGGCTTGGGGGTGGGTCTTTTCGCCGCCGGAGGCTTTGCGACACAACTTTCGCAGCAAAAGAAGGCGTGGAACGAATCGCTCACCTCCACGCATCTCTATGAGGCGGTGGTGCTGGAAGACCCTGTTTTGAAGCCCAAAAGCCGGATGTGTCGCGTAGAAATCAGTGCCGCAGGGGCGCATCCACGTGTACTTCCGTCAGAGATTGTCGGCAAAAAGGCGGTGCTCTATGTGGCATTGGACTCCCTCTCGGAGGGTATTATCGCCGGCAATCGGCTGTTGTTCTACGCCAAACTCGACCCCGCCCCACCCTATTTGCGGGAATTTGCCGCTACGGGGTTTGTGCCGTCGGGACAGTGGATGTTTGACAACGGATTGGACGGTCAAGCCCGCCACGGCACGTCCATCCCCATTTTGGCACTGAATGCACGGCGCGCACTGCTGGAACGATTGCAGAAAATAATTCCCAACCACGCCTCCTACGGCATTGCAGCAGCGATGATGTTTGGCGACCGCAGCGACTTGGATGCCGATTTGAAGCAGTCGTTTGCCAACATCGGGGCGGCGCATATTCTGGCAATTAGCGGCACGCATTTCACGATTTTGTTTGGGATGCTATACTATTTGCTGACTTTTTGGGGCAATTCGCGGCGGGCGAAAATCCTGAGACACGGCTTGATGCTGCCGCTGATTTGGGGTTTTGCGTTTATGACGGGCTTTTCGCCGTCGGTGTTCCGCGCTGCCCTGATGATGAGCCTGTGGGCGGTGGGCGATGCCTTTTCGTTTCGGTCGCTGACACTGAACACGGTGGCGGCGGCGGCATTTCTAATGCTACTCTACGAGCCGTTTTATCTGTTCGACGTGGGGTTTCAGTTGAGTTTTCTGGCGGTGGTCAGCATCGTGGTCGTCAATCCGCATTTCGTGAAGTTGTATCAATCGCAAAATCCGTTGCTGCGCTACGTTTGGGAACTCTGCTGCGTGTCCGTTGCGGCACAAATTGGCGTTTTGCCGCTCACGGTGTACTATTTCCACCAATTTCCGGTACTGTTTTTGGCAACAAACATCCTCCTGCTACCCCTGTCGAGCGTTTTGATAGGGTTGATTCCCGCCACGCTCCTGATGGTCGCCATGGTCGGCAATTTCCCGCCGGTCGTCCTGCCGCTGAATTGGTGTTTAGACGCATTCATAGCCGTCACACGCGCCTTAGACACCTATTCCTTCCACAACATCAACGGCATTTTCATCTCTGCGTGGGAAATGGCAGCATGGTCGGCAGCCATCGCGCTCTTTTTATACATTTTCATCAAAAGGTGCCGAAATTAGGACATTGTTGTGAATATAAATAAATTATTGTACCTTTGCAGCGTTAATTCAATTAAAAAAACAGAAAATTATGGCACGACGAATTGAATGTACCCCAATTATGGAAGGTGAGGATGCAAAAAGGTTTATGAAAAATCTTGTAGAAACCTTGACACGCACTTATTCGCCCTCCGAACTGGCGGCTAAAAAGGAAGAATTGAGAGTGATGGAAGAAAATTATCAAAAAATAGTAGAGGCTTCTCATGGCGTATTCTACTGAATTTATACACTGCCTTGAAACGGAGGACATCAAAATTGTTCGGCTTTTTGATGCTTGTGCTATTAAACCGTTTGATTGTGGAGTGTCCGGTTTAAATGACTTTCTTTTTAATGATGCTAAAACTCATCTTAAATATCTCTCTCTAACAACGTTTTTGTTTGAAAACAATGATAAAACCATAGCCTATTATAGCCTTCAGAATGACCTTTTGCGCATGAACCCACATGTGGATAAAGACTTTGAGCAAGAATTAGATGACATAATTTTTGATTATTCTTTTCTTCTTGAAATGAAAGAGATGTCCATGTTTCCGGCATCTAAAATTGGTCGTTTTGCGGTTGATAAAGAATTTCAACGGCGCGGCTACGGCACGGAAATTCTCAAAGCAATAGCCACCGGTTTTCTCAACAACAATAAAACGGGATGCCAATTCATCACTGTTGATGCCCTAAACAATGCTAATACATTGAATTTTTATGAGAAAAATGGGTTCTCCTTTGTTACATTAACTGATTACCATAAACCATCGAGGCAAATGTACAAAAATTTGCTTGCTTTGAAACAATTAAAATATTTGCAGTAATTTGCTTGCAGGCTTTGGCGTAGGCTTATCGATGGGGCAGTAATTCTTGATTTGGAAAATAATTTATGACTTTTGACTCATAATTCATATTTTTTTTGTAACTTTGCAGCAATTTCTGAAAGCCCAAAGCGTTGGAAACTCCCTCGAAAGGTCTAAATTTTGATAAACGAAAGCGTTTTAAGATATTATTCTTGTACAAGAAAGTTCGCCAATTTTCAATTTAAGGAACAAGATTAATAGACAACAAACGACTTGCGTTCAGTTGTATATAGTTTTTATATACAATATGAGCGCGGGTACTGTTGTTTATTTGTTCCGCAGGTGTTTGGCGATACCTCTTGTACGAAAAGGCATTAAACAGTTCCTGCGCTTTTTTATTTTAAATAGTTTTACGAATAATGCTGAACGGAGGGGACAGGGAGGCGCAAAAAAAAATCAAATGATGACAGTAGATGAATTGCTGGATAAAAAGTTTGGTGCTTCCAAACGCTTTGTGGATGTGCGCGATGCCGCATTTATTCTCGAGCTCCGGCTAAATGAGCGATTAGCGCGTTTTCTCTCCCCTACCGGTAGTGACGTGAAAGCGCAGGAACAGTGGATTGAACGGTATAAACTGCGAGAGAAGAACAATGACGAGTTTTATTTCGTCTTTTGCGACACGGCAACCGGACGAGTACATAGAAAAGTTAAACACATTAAATACAAAAAAATGAAGACAATTAAGTTTGTAGCGATTTTCGCAATCGCAATCGGATGTATCGGGTGCATACTTGCCCCACAGGATGCAGACAAGACAAAGGCGGGCTCTACTGCCTTAGTATCAATGGTGGACAATGCACCGACGGACCCCGACGGGGAACCCTCGTTCTATTGTGCAGTAATTATCGAATTGGAGGATGGCTCAGGCCAGGTAATCCTTTCTGATGCTCTCTTACCGGAGTTTGGTGCTGATGAGTTCAAGGGCATTGCCTACATTAAGGACTCACACATGACCTATACACTGCCAGATGGTGCCGGTCTCTACATTCTACAGCCGGGCTTAGACAGAAACGATCTGGATGATTGGTTGGAAGAGAACTGTGATGAATGCCCGCTAATTAAAACATGGGAGGTACAACAATGAAAACTGATATCAAAAGTATAATTGCTGCCCTCCTTGCTATCCCTTGCATCTTGCTGATAGGCTCACTTGAAAACGCTTGGGGACAACAAAAGAAACTCACCGGTACATCCAATAACTTTATCAAGAAAGGCGATGTAATGACCAGAGGGTTAGTTATGGCACCGGGTACATGGGAGGAAATAGGCAACACAATCGAATGGGACAAACCATACATGGTAATGACATTTGAGCAAAGGGAGCCGGGGGTAAGGCAAGTGGTGGTTGCATCGCAAACTTTATTAGCAGCTGCCAACTCAGGGGTTAAATATGATGGGGTGGAATACTTTAGGGTATATGCCTATTACAGCCCAACAGACATGGTGCTATTTCGGATAGGTTTATTTGCATTTGTAAGTTTACAACATTTGACTGGACAGGAACTGATGGTAGACTACCTACCACTATTTCCTTCGGTATCGGTTCTAATATTAAACAACTAACAGAATGACAAAACAGACAAGGTACAGGTTAGTAGGTGGGGGGATAGGAATATCCCCCTGCCACTTTTTATCAGAAGTAGAAGTAGAAGCTGCAAGGGAAGATATCTACGCTAAAGCCTACCAAAAGGTATAGGATACCGAGGATGGTGAAGGAAAACAGGGATACACACAAGCCAAGTTAAATCTTGAAAAAGAGTACTCACATACCAATACCTACATGTATCGAATATCTCACGTAGTTGTACGATATTCAAACAAAAGACCAAAAACTTATATCCTAAACTCAGCTGGACAAAAATTTGCTTGCTTTAAAACAATTAAAATATTTGCAGTAATTTGCTCGCAGGCTTTGGCGTAGGCTTATCGATGGGGGCAGTAATTCTCGATTTGAAAAATAATCTATGACTTTTGACTCATAATTCATATTTTTTCGTACCTTTGCGGCAGTTTCTGAAAGCCCAAAGCGTTGGAAACTCCCTCGGAAGGTCTAAATTTTAATAAACGAAAGCGTTTCAAGATATTATTCTTGTACAAGAAAGTTCGCCAATTTTCAATTTAAGGAACAAGATTAATAGACAACAAACGACTTGCGTTCAGTTAAAATTTTATAGCAATGGAATTAAATGAATTTCTTACAAAGTTTAAAGTGCAATCCTTTGATAGTGAGGATATAAATTAGAAACTTTAAATGATTTTAGAGCGATTTATTCTTACGATTCATTGACCGTATCGACCGCACAATGATTGATTTTGTCGTCCTGTGCACTCAAAGTCCCGATTATTTTCTGCCGAGTTCGGCGTGTGTGTTGCAAGACAGGCTAAGTTTGCCGAAAGCGTGCGGGGCTTTCGATTTCAATCTGGGCTGTTCGGGCTATGTTTATGGCTTAGGACTTGCCAAAGGGCTGATTGTGAGCGAACAAGCATCAATGGGGGCAGTAATTCTTGATTTGGAAAAAAACGTAATTCGTAATTCGTAATTTTTTCGTACCTTTGCGATGTCTAACATTAAAAAACAAAAAAAATGAATTACACGTATGTTATCGGAGTAGATATGGGTGGAACCCATACTGCATTTGGTGCGGTGGACGCGAGAGGGCGCATCGCTTGTCGCGGAGAGATTTTGACGGGCGAGTATTCGACCGGCGAGGCGTATGTCAATGCTTTGGGCGACGCTATCAATCAACTCATCAAGGAGAACGAACTCACCGACAAGGTGCGAGGTATCGGGATGGGTGCGCCCAACGGCAATATGAACGACGGCACCATCGCCAACGCTGCCAATATCAGTTGGGCGAAAAACGGAGCCGTGCCGGTGGCGCAGATGCTCACCGAGCGCACCGGATTGCCCTGCAAACTCACCAATGATGCCAACGCGGCGGCGGTCGGCGAAATGACTTACGGTGCCGCCAAGGGTATGAAAGACTTCTTGGTCATCACGCTGGGCACCGGACTTGGCAGCGGCATCGTCGCCAACGGGCAACTGATTGTGGGGCACGACGGCTTCGCAGGCGAATTGGGACACGTGGTTACGATTCGTCACAACGGTCGCCAATGCGGCTGCGGTCGGCAGGGCTGTCTGGAAACCTACGCTTCGGCAACGGGCGTGGCGCGCACAGCCCGCGAAATGCTGGACGAAAATCCGCACAAACGCTCGCTCCTGCGCAACACCGTGTATCGCCCGCTCACTTCAAAAGACGTTTACGATGCCGCCAAGCAGGGCGACGAGTTGGCAATCAAGATATTCAACTTCACCGGCGAAATTTTGGGCGCGGCTTTTGCCGATTTCATCACCTTTTCAAGCCCCCAAGCCATCATCCTGTTTGGCGGATTGGCTCATTCGGGCGACTACCTGCTCGCCCCCCTGAAGCAGTCGCTGGACAAGCACATCTTGAGCGTCTTCAAAGGCAAAACCCAAATTTTGATTTCCCAACTCAACGACGCGGAAGCCCCGATACTTGGTGCAAGTGCGCTGGCGTGGGAATAATCAAACATACGCCACCAGCATCTTTTCGTAAATCGGGCTCAGTGGGGAAACATCCACGTACCGAAATTGATATTCCGGAACAGCCTGCTTGAGCATCGGCGGTATTTCAAAGAAATCTTTGCCCGTGTGGTAAATGGAGATGAGCAAGACGGGTTTGTCGCGCGTGATAGTTGCCAAGCCGCCCTTGACAGCGAAGTATTCAAACCCTTCGACGTCCATTTTAATCAGCCCAATCGTTCTGTTCACACACTCTTTGTCGATGGTTGTAATGGATATTTTCTCCGTGGTTGCCGCACCCGAATTTGATACCGTCTGCAAGGAAGACGACCCTCCGGCAATGGAAATTTCCATCACATCATCTTTATCGCCAAGTCCTTTATGAATTGCCTCAATTTTACCCTCGGCACTATTCCACGCGATAGTTTTTAGCAGTCCCCGATAGTTTTCGGTAACCGGCTCGTATGCTAAAACGGTGTGAGGGTTATATTCGGCAAAAATAAGCGCAGAATCGCCGATGCAAGCACCTGCATCCAAGAAATCCGTGCCCGCCATGCGCGCTTTTGCAGCATCCGGCACCGCTTTTAATCCGCAATGGTAGCCAAAAACACTCACCTCAAATGCTTGCCACGGAAGGCAGTATTGTTTGCCGTCATAGGATAGTTTATACCGGTTCCTTCGCTCAGACATACCTTTCTGTAGGGCGATACTGATTTGCTCACTTTGCAGTTGCGCCTCATTCATCGGTTGCGATAATGCCTTTTGTAAAATTGATTTTATTCGATTGTCGATATGTTCCCGAATAAGCGGCTCGTCCTCAGCGGGGTAGAAGTCGCGCGTATCAAAATTTACGTCGTTGTCAAGAAAGTATTCCAAAAAAATTGCCGCAAACATGCTGAAAGAGTGGTTGCTGCTTATGTTTTTCGGACACTGCTGCAACCCTCGATACACCACGTAAAATGGATTGCATCGCGAAAAAATGATGTTTCGCAGCCACAAAGGAATAGACTTTTTGATGCGCCATAAATTCAGCCCATTGGAGGTCTTCTGTTTACCTCCTGCTTTTTCTGCTATAAGCGCATGAATGCGCTGCACAATGTAATCTCTATTGATAATCATAATGTTGTTTTTTTTTAATTAATTATTCATAATGATTGTCCTTGATTCACATACGCACATAAAAAAGCGCGGACAAAACTCTATTGTTCACCAGATTCTTGAGGTTCTCGACTACCTTATCCATCAAATTCACGAGTAAAGCCCGCACCGAACGGTGCGAGCGTCATCGCTTTACTCTTGATGGATAATTGAAATTGTCGAGATTTCAAGAACCAAGATGTTAAAGCTAAACGCTTTTCCAATTTAAAATGTGCGCATTTATCGCAATTTTTTCTATGTCTTCATAAGCCTGAATTTTTTAATTGTTGTTTTTATTATTCCTTTCAAATTCACGGCGGCAAAGGTACGAATAAATTGTGAGTTATTCCCTCCGTTACACACAAAAAATTAGGGCAACCCTTAAGGTTGCCCTGCACAAAAACAAAGAAAGCACAGCAAAACTCAGATTTTGATTTCCCAACTCAACAACGCGGGAGCCCCGATACTTGGTGCAAGTGCGCTGGCGTGGGAATAATCAAACATACGCCACCAGCATCTTTTCGGTAATCGTATGAAACGGGAAAGTATCCACGTACCGAAATTGATATTCCGGAACAGCCTGCTTGAGCATCGGCGGTATTTCAAAGAAATCTTTGCCCGTGTGGTAAATGGATATGAGCAAGACGGGCTTGTCGCGCGTAATAGTTGCCAAGCCGCCCTTGACGACGAAGTATTCAAACCCCTCGACATCCATTTTAATCAGCCCAATCGTTCTGTTCACACACTCTTTGTCGATGGTTGTAATGGATATTTTCTCCGTGGTTGCCACGCCCGAATCTGATACTGCCTGCAAAGAAGACGACCCTCCGGCAATGGAAATTTCCATCACATCGTCTTTATCGCCAAGTCCTTTCTGGATTGCCTCAATTTTCCCCTCAGCACTATTCCACGAGATAGTTTTTAGCAGTTTCTGATAGTTCTCGGTAACCGGCTCGTATGCTAAAACGGTGTGAGGATTATACTCGGCAAGAATAAGCGCAGAATCACCGATGCAAGCACCTGCATCCAAGAAATCCGTGCCCGCCATGCGCTTTTTTGCAGCATCCGGAACCGCTTTTAATCCGCAATGGTAGCCAAAAACACTCATCTCAAATGTTTGCGGGAGGCAGTACTGTTTGCCGGCATAGGATAGTTTATACCGGTCTTTTCGCTTGGACATACCTTGCTGTAGGGCGATACTGATTTGCTCACCTTGCAGTTGCGCCTCATTCATCGGTTGCGATGATGCACCCTGTAAAATTGATTTTATTCGATTGTCGATATGCTCCCGAATAAGCGGTTCGTCCTCGGCAGAGTAGAAGTCGCGTGTATCAAAATTCACGTCGCTGTCAAGAAAATATTCCAAAAAAATAGCCGCCCACACGTGGAAAGAGTGGTTGATGCTTATGTTTTTCGCCCTGTGCGACCCTCTATACATCACGTAAAGTGGATTGTATCGCGAAAAAATGATGTTTCGCAACCACAAAGGAATGGAATGTTTGATGCTCCATAAATTCAGCCCATTGGAGGAGGTTTTCCGGTTACCTCCTGCTTTTTCTGCTATAAGCGCGTGAATGCGCTGCACAATGTAATCTCTATTGATAATCATAATGTTTTTTTTTAATTAATTATTCATAATATGATTGTCCTTGATTCACATACGCACATAAAAAAGCGCGGACAAAACTCTGGGTTATTTGTTACATGAGGCCTAGACTACCTTTAACAGTCAAATAATGAGTAAAGCCCACACCGGAACCGATGTGAGCGTCATCTCTTTACTCTTGACTGTTGCTTGAAAGTGTCTAGTTTTCATGTAACAAGAACAAAGCTAACGCTTTCCCAATTTAAAATGTGCGTAATTAATGCATTTTTTTATGTCTTCATAATTCTAATTTTTAATTGTTGTTTTTATTATTCCTTTCTAATTCACGGCGGCAAAGGTACGAATAAATTGTGAGTTATCCCCCCTACCCACTCTCATTACATATTTTTAACACTAAATTTTAACATTTCGTCCGGTTTTCGGCAAATGTTAAATTTTTTTTCTGTACCTTTGTATCTTGTTATGAGAGAAAATGTTCAGATATGAAAAAATCGACTATTTGGCTGTTGGCAGGTGTGATGATTTTTGCGTTCAGTGGGCTGCTGTATCTGCAAATCAGTTATGTGCGTATCATTCTTGATACGCAGGAAAGCCGGTTTGTGGATGCTGTGCGCCGTAGTCTTTATCAGGTTTCCTATAATTTGGAATTGGACGAAACGGAGCAGTCGCTGGCGGAGCAACTCTTCGCTTTTGACCGCAAATTCATTCATAAAAGGACGCCGGTGGTTTCTTCGTTCAACAACAAAATTCAACAGCGGCTGACTTTCGGACCCATCAATCAGCAATTGACGACCCGCGCGATTGAAATTCACGTGCGCGACCTCTCGTCGAGTTTTGGCAAAAACGACATCAATGCCGCTTCGTTGCGCATTCAGAGTGCGCTGGAAGACCGGTATTTTTATCAGCAAAATCTGTTGGAAAAAGTTATTCGCAATGCGATGAAAGCGAGCGAGAAGCCGATTGAGGAGCGCATCAATTTTTCCAATTTGGAGAGTTCTATCCGGTTGGAGTTGGCAAGCAACGATTTGGAGGATGTGCCGTTTGTCTTCGCGATTTTAAGTCGCGCCAACAGGGTGGTTTTCGCCGGTCCGGGCTATGTGCCGGAAAATTTGAAGCATATCTATTCGCAGATACTGTTTCCGAAGGATTCGGGGAATAATCTGTACACGCTTCAGGTGGCATTCCCAACGCAGCACAAGTATGTGATGGAGTCGATTACGTTCATTATGCCGTCGATTGTTTTCACGTTTGTGCTTCTCCTCGTGTTTATTTCGACAATGTACGTTATATTTCGCCAAAAGCATTTGACGGAGATGAAAAGCGATTTTATCAACAATATGACCCACGAATTGAAAACGCCGGTGGCGAGCATCTCGCTGGCGGCGCAGACGATGAACGACACGGATGTGAGCCTGTCGCCGCACCTGATGGAACACGCCAAACAGGTGATTATCGACGAGAGCAAGCGGCTGGTGTTTCTGGTCGATAAGGTGCTGCAAATGTCGCTCTTTGAGAGCAGCAAGGCAACGCAATTCAAGAGGGCACAATTAGATGCCAACGACCTGCTCGCCAACACCGCAAGCACGTTTGCGTTGCGCGTAGACAGTGCGGGCGGCACTGTGGATGTGGATTTGCAGGCTCTGGATTCGACCATCGTGGTGGACAAATTGCATTTCACCAACGTGCTGTTCAATCTGATGGAGAACGCCGTGAAATACCGTCGCCCCGAAGTGCCGCTACGGCTGATGGCACGCACAGCCAATGTGGGCGAACATATTTTAATATCCATCGAAGACAACGGAATAGGCATCCGCAAGGAGGATACGAAAAAGATTTTTGACAAATTCTATCGGGTTCACACCGGCAACCGACACGATGTGAAAGGATTTGGACTGGGGTTGGCGTATGTCAATCGCATCATTACCGAACTCGACGGCACCATAAAAGTGGAGAGTGAATTGGGTGTGGGGACGAAATTTATCATCTCCCTGCCTTTTGTAAAAAACTAAATATATTAAAAATTATGATGGAAGACAGAGTGAAAATCTTCTTGTGTGAAGATGACGAGAATTTAGGGATGCTCCTGCGGGAGTATCTGCAAGCCAAAGGGTTTGAAGTTGATTTGTTTCTCGACGGCGAATCCGGCGATGAGGCATTCAAACTAACGAAGTATGACTTGTGCCTTTTGGACGTGATGATGCCAAAGAAAGATGGCTTCACGTTGGGTCGTGACATTCGGATGTACAATGCGGATGTCCCAATTGTCTATCTGACGGCAAAAACGCTGCGCGAGGATGTAGTGGAAGGCTTCAAAAGTGGAGCCGACGACTACATGACCAAGCCGTTCAGTATGGAAGAACTTCTGCTGCGCATCGAGGCAATCATGCGGCGCGTGAACGGCAGGAAAAAGGTGCTCACGGATTGCCCCTACCAATTGGGCATATTCGCGTTCGACTGGGTGAAGCAAACGCTGTCGCACAACGAACAGTCCTACAGGCTCACCACGAAAGAGAACGCCCTGCTGATGCTGCTCTGCGAAAACATCAACGAGCAACTCGACCGCGAAGCCTCCCTGAAAAGCATCTGGGGCGAAAACAACTATTTCAACGCCCGCAGCATGGACGTCTATGTTACCAAACTGCGCAAACTGCT
Organism: Bacteroidia bacterium; assembly: GCA_025996755.1. Taxonomy (GTDB): domain Bacteria; phylum Bacteroidota; class Bacteroidia; order Bacteroidales; family Azobacteroidaceae; genus Azobacteroides. Next base: position 6,621 of record BNTR01000008.1, on the reverse strand, counting down.
GAAAGACGACGAACGCATCGAAATCCTAAACATCCACAGCAAAGGCTACAAGCTGATTGCACCTGTGATGAATAGTGAGGCTGAAGCCTGATGCAGAGCCGCCATTGCGGGCATTGACTCGTAATTCCCCCTGATAAAAGAGGCTGCCCCTTTGAGACAGCCTCTTTTTTTTTGTGTGCATTTGGATAATCAAAACAAAAGCATTACCTTTGCACATAAGTTAATGTAGAAGCAATGCGACAGACAAAAATTATCAATACAATCAAAAATGTGCTTCGGCGGGTGGCTCCACACTCTGAGGTGATACTTTATGGCTCACAGGCACGTGGTGATGCTCGCCCCGATAGCGACATAGACCTGCTTATTCTGGTGGATAAAGATAAACTCAGCTACCGGGAACAATTTGAGATTACTGAACCGCTTTTCGATTTGGAAGGTCAATATGATTACAAAATAGCGATAAGCCCGCTGGTTTATACACGCCAACAATGGTATAACCGCCCCTTCCAAACGCCATTTTTTGTCAACGTAATGAATGAAGGGGTGAAATTGCTATGAAACGACAAACATTAGACCCGGAAAGCATCGCGGCATTAGTTGCTTATCGTATGCAACGGGCAAAAGAAACATTGCTCGAAGCAGATACATTGATAAAAGGGCAATTTTACAATGCGGCAGTTAATCGGTTATACTATGCCTGCTATTATGCTGTAATCGCTCTTTTATCAAAAAATGGTATTTCTGCACAGACACATCAAGGCGTGAAACAGATGTTTTCGATGAACTTTATTGTAACGGGCAAATTAGACAAAAAATATGCTTCCTTTTACAGTCGCTTGTTTAATGACCGCATCAGTGGCGACTATGATGATTTTTTGCAATACGATGAAGAAATGATACAAAAAATTCGTCCCCTGTCCGAAGAATTTATTTTAGCAATAGAGGCAATCTTGTGATGTAAAATATTCTACATAAAGTTAAACTTCTTTAAATCTTTATTGATAAAGGTACTTGGTATTGCACGGTACTTTTATTTGTTGTACCTTTGCGGCGTCTAACAATAAAATTAAATAGTTATGAACGCTGAAAATGTGAAATCTCAGATGCGCAAGGGAATCCTGGAATATTGTATCCTGCTGATTCTCAACAAGGAGCCGACGTATGCGCCGGACATCATCCGCACTTTGCAGGAGGCGCACCTGATTGTCGTGGAGGGGACGCTCTATCCCCTGCTGACGCGACTGAAAAATTTGGGGCTGTTGCGCTACGAATGGGTGGAATCGACCCAGGGACCGCCACGCAAGTATTACGCGCTTACCGCCGACGGGCAAGCGTTTTTAGGCGATTTGAGCGTCGCCTGGAATGAAATTTCAGAAACAATTATTCATTTAAAAAAGTAAAAACAATGAAAAAGACATTAACAATCAATCTCAACGGCACCGTTTTCAATGTGGACGAAGATGCCTACAAACTGCTCGAAAACTATCTTAGAAATTTGCGGCACTATTTTCGCCGCGAAGAAGGGCTGACCGAAATTATGTCGGACATCGAAGCGCGCATCGGCGAATTGTTTAGCAATTACATCCGATTGGGTCGCAATGTGGTGGACATCAGCGAGGTGGAGTCGGTTATCGCACAGGTGGGGCAGCCCGCCGATTTTGGGGTGAACGACGGCACAGCCGATGCCGGCAGTGAGCACACTACGGAGCCGGGCGCGGCACCGCAAAAGAAATTTTATCGCGACCCCGACGGCAAACTGATTGGCGGATTGTGTTCGGGATTTGCCGTCTATTTCAACGCCGATGTGCTACCCATCCGAATTATTGCGATTTTGTTGCTTTGTGCACTCCCGCCCTGTCTATTCATCTATTTGTTGTGCTGGATATTTGTGCCGGAGGCAAAAACGGCTGAGGAAAAATTGAAAATGCGCGGACAGGCGGTGACGGTGGAAAACATTGGCAAAATTGTTGCCGATGCCACCGAAGATGCAAAAAAACTCTACCGCGAAAATAAAGACGGCTTTTTGAATGGCTGTGTCAACGCATTGGCGGGATTTTTCAAAGTATGCCTCGCCATTTTTGGCATAATCATCGGTTTGCCGCTGGTTTTTGCCCTGTTTATCGCATTCATCGTGCTGTTTTCAGTCTTATTCGGTGTTGGCGGCAGTTTGTTGAGCAGTTTCCCGTTTCTCTGGGGTAGCACCTCGATTCTTAATTTCACCCATCCCGTGTTGGCAAGTTCGATGTTGATTGTTCTGCTGATTCTCCCGCTGAGTGTGCTGATTTACAGCATCTTGGAGTATTTCGGGAAACTCAAACCGGTGCATGTAGGTATCAAATGGGCAGGTTTTGGCGTGTGGCTGGTGGCACTGATACTGCTTTTGTGTTCCGGCTGTCGCATCAACAGGCATTTTCCTATACACCAATGGAACGTCCATTTCAGCGACGGCGAAGTGTTTGAGGGCAATGGCGTGCAAACAGAAAAGAGCATTGCATTCGCAGAGGCAATTGAGAGGGTGATTGTGGAAGACCATCTCATTGCTAATCTGCAAATCGAACAGGTGGCAGGCGAAAGCACCACCATCCTCATCAGCGGCGACGAAAACCTGCTCGATAAAATCACCGCAGAATGGGACAACGGCGAATTGCGTCTTTCAACCGATAACAAGAGTAATCTGCGCCCTCAAAAAAACTTTAATATTGTTTTGCAAACGCCTGTTTTAAGGGAGATTACACTCCATTCGTTCGGCAAAATCAGCATCAATAATTCATTCACTGCAAACGACCTGCGTATCAAGCTGGAAGGCGCGGGAAGCATTCAAGCCGACAGTCTGGCAGTCCAATCCTTAACAGTTAACGCAGAGGGAGTTGGCTCAATCACAGTGGCAGGCACAGCCAAAAACGCCAACTTGCATCTGGACGGAGCAGGCGAAATAGAAGCCGCCAACCTCCTCTCCGACACCGTAACAGCCCATCTGGAAGGCATCGGCAAAATAGCCTGCAACCCCACCCTGCACCTCGACGCCGAAGTGGAAGGCATCGGCAAAATCACTTACAAGACGGAGCCGAAGACCATGCGGCAGGAGATTGACGGGTTGGGGAAAATCAGAAAGCAATAATTCATAACTATTTTGTATCTTTGCACCGTAATTTGGATAATCTGTATATGGCACTAATAAAATCTGTGCGGGGATTTACCCCGCAAATTGGCAAAAATGTTTTCCTTGCGGAAAATGCGACTATTATTGGCGATGTGGTGATTGGCGACGATTGCAGTATTTGGTACAACGTGGTGCTGCGGGGCGATGTCAATTCGATTCGCATCGGCAACCGCGTGAATATTCAGGACGGTGCGGTGGTTCACACGCTGTATGAAAAATCCGTTGCCGAGATTGGCAACGATGTGAGCATTGGGCACAATGTGACGGTGCACGGCGCAAAAATCGAGGATGGCGCGCTGGTTGGGATGAATGCGGTGGTGCTCGACCACGCCGTGGTGGGCGAAGGCGCGCTGGTGGCTGCCGGTGCGGTCGTCCTCAGTGGCACCCAAGTGGAAGCGGGCAGTATCTACGCAGGTGCTCCCGCCAAGTTTGTCAAGAAAATGAACCCCGAACAGTCCAAAGAAATCAATCAAAAAATCGCGAAGAACTATTTGATGTATTCGGATTGGTATAAATAGCAACGGCAAATGGCGATGTCAAACAAGGACAAATACAGACTTGTGCTCCAAAACGAGCCGTCCATTCCGCTCTATTTGCAGGATTGGTGGCTTGATTGCGTATGTGGCAGTCGGCTGTGGGACGTGTTGCTTTGCGAAAATGACGCGGGGCAAATACTCGCCGCGATGCCTGTTTATATGCCTTGCAAGGGTGTTATCACGATGCCGCCGTTCACGCAAAGTATTGGAATTTGGTTTAATCATTCGTTAGAAAATGCTAATAAACAGTCGGTTACTGACTATTTCATCCACCAATTGCCACCAATAAAAAGTTTTCTGGTTGGTTTTGACACTTCTTTCACGGATTGGCAGCCTTTTTCTCGCGCGGGCTATGAGCAAACAACGCGCTGCAACTATGTTTTGCCCGACATTTCCAACTCCGAATGGCTATACAGGCAACTGCACGAAAATGTCCGGCGCAATATTCAAAAAGCACACCGGAAATTTAATATCACCGTTCGGAAAAGCGTGCCGGTTGATGCGTTTTTGCGACTGAATCGGATGGTGTATGAGCGGCAAAACAGGAATGCGGTGTGTCCGAAAGTGCTGAAAAAAGTCATCGAGCAGGCTTTAGCACGCAAGCAAGGGGCTATCTGGGGGGGATATGATGCCGACGGGAAATTGCACTCGGCGGTGTTTCTTGTGTGGCAATCCAACCGCGCCTACTACATTGCGGCGGGGAGCGACCCCGCTCTGAGGCATTCCGGCGCGCCCGCCGCGGTGCTCCGGCAAGCCATTCAGGACGTTTCAGAGCACGCCGGGACATTCGATTTTTGTGGCTCAATGTTGCCCGGCGTTGCGCATTTTTTTCAACAATTTGGGGCAAGCAAAACATCATATTTTGTTATAAGTAAAGGAAATATGAATTTAGGACTGCGAATTTTGGCAAAATTCAACAAAATAATTCATAATTCATAGTCAATAATTCAGAACTATTGTGTACCTTTGCATCTCAAATCTACTTATCAGTAAACAGAAATGAAGACGTTAGAACAAATTTTGGCACAAAAATTGCTGCAAATCAGAGCAATCAAGTTGCAGCCGGCGAACCCGTTTACGTGGGCATCCGGCTGGAAATCACCCATTTACTGCGACAATCGGAAGACGCTCTCCTACCCTGCGTTGCGCAATTTCATCAAATTGGAACTTTGCCGCGCCATCGCCGAGAAATATCCCGATGTGGAAGCCATCGCCGGAGTAGCCACCGGAGCCATCGCGCAGGGTGCTATGGTGGCGGAGGAGTTGCACCTGCCATTCGTGTATGTGCGTGCAACGCCCAAAGACCACGGCTTGGAAAACCTCATCGAAGGCGACCTCAAACCGGGTGCTAAAGTGGTGGTTATCGAGGACTTAATATCCACAGGTGGAAGTAGTTTAAAGGCTGTCGAAGCCATCCGCAATGCCGGTTGCCACGTGCTCGGCATGGCGGCAATTTTCACCTATGGCTTCCCTCTCGCCGAAAATCAGTTTAAGGATGCAAAAGTGGAACTGACCACGCTTTGCAACTACGACACGGTGCTCGACGAAGCCCTGAAAACCGATTACATCGACGAAAGCGAAATAAAAACCCTGCAGGCGTGGCGCAAAGCCCCCGACAAATGGAATAAGGAATGACTGAATTTATAAGCGAAATAAAGACAATCCCATACCCCCAAGAGGCTGTGTATGAGGCACTTTCCAATCTGGAAAATCTCGCGTGGGCACAGAGCAAAATCCCCACCGACCGGCTCCCTGCCAAGGAATTGGAAAAAATCAAAGATTTCACTTTCGACCGCGATTCGTGCTCGTTCACGGTGGATATGGTGGGAAAAGTCAAACTCGCCATCGTCGAACGCGAGCCGGCAAAAACAATCAAATTCGGCATCGAAGGCATCCCCACAGAAGGCAATTTGTGGCTCCAAATCGCCCCCGCCGGCGACCAAATGGCGAAAATCAAACTGACCGTCAAAGCCGAGTTGCCGTTTTTCCTGAAAGGCATAGTGTCTAAACCGCTGCAAAACGGGCTAAACCAAATGGCGGAGATGCTGGCGGTGCTGCCTTATGGGCAAATTGGGGCATAACCGGGTGCGCAACACCTCTTTTGGGGGGCTATGCGGAGAAAAAACGCTTTATTCGCCGCAAAAATGCGGAGAATATTTCGTACCTTTGCCGCAGAATTATGAAAATGGCGACGAAATATATTTATCAATACGAGCATTGGACGGATTTCACTTGGCAAAATGCGACTGTTAGTGGCGTGTTTGGCGAAGTTCGGCTTTTGCAGGGCAAACTTTTAGGGCAAATCCGGTCGCTCGGTTTTTCGTCGAAAGAGGAAAAAAATCTCGAAACACTCACGCTTGATGTACTCAAATCGTCCGAAATTGAGGGCGAGAAGTTGAACTATGCGCAAGTCCGCTCGTCTATCGCGCGACGGTTGGGGATAAACACGGCGGGGCTGGTGCCGTCTGCCCGCAATGTGGAGGGCGTGGTGGATATGATGCTTGACGCCACCCAAAACTACCGGAAGCCCCTGACGGAAGAGCGGCTATTTGGTTGGCACGCAGCACTTTTCCCCACCGGCTACAGCGGAATGTATAAAATTGCCGTGGGTGGGTATCGCACGGAAGAAATGCAGGTGGTGTCCGGCGCAATGGGCAGAGAAAAAGTTCATTATCAGGCAGTTGCGGCAAAAGATGTGAAGCCGGAAATGGCGAAATTTCTCGCTTGGCTCAATGATGCAAACAATCCGCTCGACAATGTGCTAAAATCGGCAATTGCCCATCTCTGGTTTGTGATAATACACCCTTTCGACGATGGCAACGGCAGGATTGCGCGGGCGATTTCCGATATGCTGCTCGCCGGAAGCGAAAATTCGTCCGAGTGGATTGTTTGCATCATTGAGCCAAGCGAGAAATTTCGCCATTT
>BNTR01000007.1 GCA_025996755.1 Bacteroidia bacterium | reverse complement strand
GCGGGCATAGTGATGTGCATAGTGATGTGCGCCGACATGGTCGAAATCAATAAAGATGTCGCCGAAGTTCTGAAACGAGCCTCGCTCAGTCGTATTGCCCGACCAGAGCGTCTTGTCGTTGAACTGGATGTGTTCGTGTTCCACACCGCCGAAAACCATCGCCCCGATGCGACCATTGCCAATCGGGAGGGCGGAGGTCATCCATTCAACTGCGGGCTGTCCGTACGTCAGGAATAAGCCTTCTTGCGGCATCAGGCTGTGTTGCGCCGCCACAGTGGTCTGGCACAACATAAGAAAGAATAAAACGTGATTTTTTGTTTTCATAAAAATTAAAAAGATGTGACTGCAAAGTTACGCAAAAATTCTATTCAAACCAAACATTTTTGCTGTTACTAATTGAACTCACCCTTTATCCATATAAAAGGGACGTAAAATTTTATGGTGATAGCAAAACCGCCCGGAAGAGAAATCTTTCGGGCGGTTTTGTGGTTTGCGGCAAGGTTGGAAGCTTGCTGTTAGCACTGCCGTAGTGCGGACGCTACCGGCGAACAGGGAAAAATGGAGGATTTTTTACAAAAAAGAACACCCAAACTTCTAAGGTATTCTTTTAAATCTTTCTCAAAAGAAAGAAAATGAACCGCTATGTGTGTAGTTTGCTTGAAGTTTGTTGCGGAACACTATATCTAAATCTACGAGTAAACTTCTTGAGAAACTTTTGCATTAATTTCGTAATTCAAATTGAATCCTATCCATTTGATAAACCAAGATTGTTGCTTCTTGGCATAATTTAAAATCAAACGCACTTGCGCAGAATCAGTTATGCCGAACAACCTTAGCACTCGCTTTTTTAAATCTTCGTCCAAATAAGGACAAGTTAATATATCCATTTTCAAAATTGTTAATTCTGTGGATAGAATTCTATTCATAGAATCAACTGCTTTTATTTTTGAAAGAATGACTTTTTGTAAAAACCGCCGTCCCGATTGATATTTTTCATCATCAGAATAATAGTGCAAAAGTACGAAAATTAATAACACGTTCCACTTGCAATCTTTACTATCCTTATCTTCAAGGCAAAGATATTTATTGATTGTATCTTGTGTTATTCCGTATTCGTTGCCCATTTCTTTTAATGCAAGCAAAAGATAAAAAGATTCCAATTGAGTGTTCTCTTTAAAAGGAGTGGTTTGCATTACCAAATTTATCTCGTCTTGTATCTTCTTAAAGACAACTTCTATATTGGTGTTGCTAAAACGGATAAATTTTCCTTCCGTTACCATATAATTATTTTTGAAGTAGAGTATGACAACATTGAGAATAGACAGTATTTTGAGGGTGGTATTGATCCGCTTATTGTTAGAATAAAGGAAAAATACAATGTCCAAAATGGCACAGACAAAAGATGTTATGTTTCTTTCATCTTGGGTTTTAATTTTTGTGCATTGTTTTTTTTCTGCTGGAGTTAGCAACTCGGAATGTTTTGTGTAATATGAAAAATATTTGAAACGCTGGTCAAATTGTTTCAATACAGTTTCAAGTTTTATGGCAATTCGTGCCAAAGAATAGTTTAAAATATTTTTGTATTCGACATTGGATTCTTTGATAATGGATTTATATTTAGCGATAAACGTATTTGGATTGATATACAGGCTTTTACTTTCTTGTAAATATTCTAATAGTTTTTCTTTTTTGAATTTTGGATTGTCATCCGTTGATATTGTTTCGACAGTATCGATTTCAACTGCTGGATCAGTTTCGTCTGTAACGGTGCTTTCTTTTATTTTCAATTGGATACAATCGACTATTAAAGCATCCACTTTTAGTTTTGCCATTGTTACGTCTGTGATAAAAGGCTTTTCGTATAATTTAGTTTTAGCATCGCTAATGGTCATTTTGTATTCTTTCAAAGCTAAAGAAAAATATTCGCAGATTTTATTTTTAGTATCTTCGTCATTGTAGAACAAGAAATAGTCATCTACATACCGATAACATTCATAATCTGTCTTATTATATTTTTTCTGAGCAATCATACAGTTTTCAACATCCTTGTCTATTTTTTGAAGAATGATTTCAGCAAAGATTCGGGAAAATTCAGGACCAATAAGAATCCCATTTGTTTCATCATGATTCATTTTTTGCATTAAATTGTCGAAATGGTCTCCAAAAGTATCCTTTTGAGATTGTCCATGCAAAAAAGCATGCTTGGCTTGTTCTTTGCCGCCTAATGTTGCCCATACTATGGAGTGGGTATAAATACTATTGAAACAGTCTTGAATGTCAAATTTCAGAAGCTTCTGAAATTTCTTTTCTGCTCGTTGATAGTGATAGTCTTCATAGAATTTGTAAATGTTAGCATAATCTTGATAGCTAAAATATGACTTTAGATTTTCGTATTCACTTAAATATTCCTCTTTGCTATCTACCTTTTTACCTAAAAGTTGCTCGTGTAATCTGTCTTTATAGTAAAAATAGCAGGCAACTTTGTCCGGTCGCCGTATAGAAAAATTACTTTGTTTACAGTAATGGAGTATTAAAGTTTTATATTTCTCGTAAAACTCAACTACTTGTACCTGATTTAGGGGGTGGATAATTGCTAATTCTCTGAATTTATTTTGTTTGTGTGCAATTTTGTAAGCAAAAGGTATTTTCACTTGTTGTTTATCAATACTTATCTTACCGGCTGATTTATCAGCTGTTATTCCAAACAAAAATTTTAATGATTCAAATGCTCCATCTGACATGGAGGAATCCCACAACAATTGGTATGATTCAATCCTAATCTTATGCTTGACCAAAAAACCATAAAAATGTCTGTTGGAAAATATGAGTGGTGCTTCATAAGGCAATACATCAGAAAAGACAACCCGCTCCTTTTTATATTTGAGTTCTGTTTTCTTCCTTTTCATTGTAATATCCTTTTAATCGTCTTCATGTCGTTGATTGAAAATGTATGATATGTTTTTTCATTGAACCCCCTTTGACAATCTATCGTTTTATTTATCTGGTCTGTTAGATAATCAATATATTGTTGTTTTTTCTCATTATCTACAAATAGTTTATCATGAGGAGATAGACCACATATTTTCAATCTATCATCCAAAAATTGATTAAAGTCCGAAATGTCGTTAATATGTTCTACATCCAATAAATCATTGGAATAATAAATACCTGTTTTCACTCTACTTTTTGTGCCACTCAATTTTGTGTTTGTACATAAAAATCGGAGGCATAATAATAATTCTTTCCGTGCTTTATTGATATTATATTTATTCGTATTGTTAAAATAGGCTATGCTTTTTGTTATTCTGTTTCTTATTTTCTTTTTTTTTGATTCGGAAAGTCCGAATGTTGCTGTTGTCTTGTTACCCTGCTTTCCAATATGAATTGCATATCCCAAATATGTAACTATTTTCTCACCAACATTAGGAACGGATAAATCCAATAAAGTACATTTATCATCGCCGACATCCTTTAATGACAAATCTTCTTTACTGACAATATTTTTTATAATGGCATAGTAATCTCTGTTCAAATCTTTTTTAGGAAGGCTTGGTGAAATGATTATGAAAATATCGTCCACATAGCGAGCATAGTAAATCACATCCGGCAGTTTACAAATAGTATTGTCAATATCTTTCATATATAGTTCTGAAAGATAAGCACTTATTCCGACACCTCTCGGGACACCTCTGTTGGGGTCTATTTCGTCTCTATCTTTAATGTTGTTGTATTCTTTTAGAATTTGTCTAATAAAAGCCTTCGATTGTCTGTTTAGCAACGTATTATTTTCAACCTTTTTCAGTAGTTTTTCTTGAGAAATTGATTCAAAAAAATGAGTAACGTCTGTACGAATAACATATTTTGGTGAACTATCATTGAGTAATAGTTTTATTTGGGACAAAATTGTATGTCTGTTACCTTGTTTGACACCGAATGTTTTCCGAATATTATGTTGCAATTGTTTTATTGCAAAAAAGGATTCCTTTGAATTTTCAATTACGAATTTATCATCGTCTTTGGGAGTTAAATTAAATTTGAAATTGTGGTGGTTAATGATTTTGCTTATTTCCTCTAAATCAGCGTTTCGTATTTCCTTTTTCTGTACGAGCAATTCTTCTATTTGAATTTTAATTTCAGTTTCTTTTTTCTCTAACAAGTCTTTTAATCTTGAGGATGTAGTGCGCTTCCGCCTCTTTGTATATGACTTTAATATTGCACGGCATTCTTTTATGGAGTTTGCATTTTCAAGATACTCATGGCTCAAGTGCACTGATTTAATATTGCCTTTTCTATTTTCAATATCAAATATATTTTCAAAATTCTGTGCTGAAAAAGATTGATTTAGCATAGCATCTCTTTTTATTTGTCTTGCATTGAAACATTCGGCACATCCATCAAATAAGCATCTGTTTTGCAAACTGGGCAGCCTTTGTAGAAAAAATCCTCTCCATCTCGAAGAATAATAAGAGTGTTATCATTCCTTTCATCAATTATTTCATCGTAAAAATGATGCCAACAATTATTGCAGCGAGCCACGTCTTCATCTACTGCGAATTTGTTTATATTTCTTATTCCGTATTGTGTTTGCATACGTTTTTCAATTTCAATAATTTTTTATCATTAAATGTTCCGTATTCCGCTCATTTCTATTCATAAAACTGACATTATACGATTTATCAAAATAACTGATGACAATACTCTCTTTTTCATAAAGTCCGTGAATAAAATCGGTATTTTTAATCACTAACATCCACTTGCAATTGGTTTCATTTAGCAAATAGTCGGCTAAGCGTTTTTGGTCGTTTTGCGTAAATTCATTTTGGTCGTAAGTGCTAAATTCGGTATCATACGGCGGGTCTAAAAAGATAAAATCGTTCTCGGATGTGTTTTGCGATTTCATGAACTCATAAAAATCTTTGTTCTCTATCGTTGTGTTGTTCAAGCGTTTTTGAACATCTACCCCCGAAATATATTTTATCTTTTTGTCGAGTGAATTTCCATTGTAACCGATGCCACCATAAGGCACATTAAACTCACCGCTCGCATTATACCGAAACATGCCACTGTAAGTGTAATTGCGAATGAAAAAATATATGGCACTGTAAATCATAGATGTAATGTTGTATTTCTGAGGCTTATTGTACAACATTCTGAAATACATATAAAACGAACTTTTTATAGCCGTTAAAATATTTAAATCAATGTCTTCCTGCGAAAGCAAGCCCTTTTCTTTTTCTAATTGTCTCATACGCAACATTTTACGAGTTAAGTTTACTTTCAGTTCTTTGGTATAAAATTTAACGTCAAAATCAAAAATACCTTTTAATGGGTTAAGAAAATTACCTGTTGTATTGTCAATTAAAGATGATATGCTTTTTTTGATGTCATAATTATCAGATTGTCTTAATTGCAAAAAAGATTCAATTAAAGGCAATTTATTTTGTTCATAAATACAGTCAAGGGTCGCCCAGTAGTCATTCATTGCCATCAATGTACTAAAAAGGTCTTGATTGTTTTCCGCTTTAATGTTTCTGTACAAATCAATTAAGTCTTTAGATTTATCATTGATAAAGTAGTGTTTTGCATTTGCAACGGCAAAATAAACAGCACCGCCGCCAATGAATGGTTCGTAAAAGTGGTCAAAAATATGTTTGTACTGATAAAAAATCATCTGTGGCATGTGCGATTGGATTATTATAAATATTCAAAATGCTATCGTAATCTCTTACTTTATATCTATCTCTGATGCGGGTATATGGCTCACAAGCCAATTCTTTTTCTACTTTTTTAAGATGCTCATTTTTGCAAAGGATGTAAAAAGACAAATTAAATTCAATCAACTGGATGCTTCTTTTTAGTGCAGGTTCTAATGTTCCAATACTATCGACAATTTCAATTGCACGCTTGGGATATTGAAAGCCTTTATCATTAAACCATAGCACATCAATCCTTTTACTGGTATCAAGTATTTCGGAATAAGTAAACTGAGGTAGTGTTGGAAGTGTTGAAATGTCGGAAAGCGACAAATTATTGTATTTTGCCGAAGGGTCGGCTGTAAATGTTTTTAGTTTTAGAAAATTGCCAATCTCAACACAAATGCCTTCCATATAAGAGTGCATTCTAACGGTATCTTGTTTTATTTCTTCAACTTTTTCTTCTTGAAAATCTAAAAGAGCAACCATTCCCAAACCAACTTGTTTGAAAATATTATTTTTATACGCCTCTCTATACAAAACACCACGAAGACCGGACTCCCAATCTTTCATTCTCTTTGCATCGGGATAATACTTTTCAACTTCATTGTAAATTATCTCCCAAGTAGCGATACCATTATGGTCTTCTAATACTTTTCTTATCGCTTCAACTTTTGTCATTTTTTAATCTGTGTTTTTGTAAAATATCATATTCTTCAAATGAAATTTCAGTTAATTCAGAGTCCGAAATATTCAAAATATCTCTGATTTTATCGAATAACAACCCGTGATTTCTCAAATATGCTAATTCAACGTTTTTATCATCAATTTTTAATTCAAAAATTATACTTTCCATTATGCCACTAATTTTAAATTAAACAAATTATTCTCTATTGCATATTGTTTAAAAATTGCCCTTTTTTCCGAACGTGCTTTTTTGTTATCCAAATCGCCATCAATTTTTAGTTCAATTAAAAAATGCGCATCTGTTTCTTCGTCCAACAAATAATAATCACTGACGTGTGTTTTCTTGGCAACACTTTTAGAAGTTTGAATATTTTTAATAAGTTCAAAATCCTGAACGCTAACTTTTTTCGGGTTTTGTACGTTTTTGTATGCCTCCAATAGTTCTGCAATTTTTGATGTTTGTTCAGGATATAACTCACCTGTAACTTCTTGTGAAACAGTATAAAATAAGTGAGCAATATTGATAGCCAATTTTTCCAACATATTACCCAACGAACTGTCAAAAGAACGACACATTGCTGTATAATATTGAATTTCTTCACCCAAAACGGCAATAAAAACATTATGAATTTTCATATTGAGCGTACCATCAGGGTCGTCATACTCTGTAATATGTCGGTCGCTAAATGCCTGTGCAAAAGTTTGAACTCCTGTACTAACTAATTGCCTAATAGCCTTTTCGCTTGATATTTGTCTGTCCATTTTCTTATATTTTTTAATTTTAAACGCACTTTTAATCAAGTGCCGTATTTTTCGTAATTTATAAATTTTACAACCTTTTATCATCCCGCAAAGGTACGATTTTTTTCTAAATTATTAGAAGTTTTCCTAAAAGAAAACTCATAACTCATAACTTTTTTGTACCTTTGCACCCAAACTAAAAAACAATTTTCAAATGAAAAAGACAATGTTGTTATTCAGCGCGGCACTTTTGTTGGTGGCGTGCGGCGGGAAAGGCTACGAGACCGTGTCTAAGACGGACGGGGGTGGGTATGCCTACGAGGAAGTGACGAACGACCCTTACAAGGCGCGCGTTTACACTTTGAAAAATGGGCTGAAGGTGTATCTTTCGAAAAACACGGATGAGCCTCGTATTCAGACGATTATCGCCGTGCGGGCGGGGTCGAAAGATGAGCCGCGCGACAATACCGGTTTGGCGCACTACCTTGAACACATGATGTTTAAGGGCACAGACAGTTTTGGTACTTCCGATTGGGAGAAGGAGAAACTGCTGTTAGACAGCATTTTCAACCTGTTTGAGGCGCATAAAAAGGCGGGTAATCCGCAGGTGCGGAAGGCAATCTACAAGCAGATTGATGCCGCTTCCTACGAGGCTTCCAAGTATGCGATTTCCAACGAATACGACAAATTGGCGGGTGCCATCGGGGCTTCGGGGACGAATGCTTTCACGAGTTACGACCTCACGGCTTATGTTAACGAGATACCTGCCAACAAGTTAGAGCCGTTCATCAAGTTGGAATACGACCGTTTTCTCAATATGCAACTGCGGCTGTTTCATACGGAATTGGAAACCGTTTACGAGGAATATAATCGCAGTCAGGACAATGGCTATTCGCTGATGTGGAACAAAGTTTTTGCAGGTTTGTTTGAAAAGCACCCCTATCAGACGAGTGTTATTGGCTTGCCGGAACACCTGAAATTGCCTTCGATGTACAGCGTGATGGCTTTTCAGAAGAAGTATTACGTACCCAACAATATGGCCGTGCTGATGACCGGCGATTTGGATTTTGAAAAGACGATTAAAATTGTGGACACCTATTTTGGTCAGATGCAGGCGAGTAGCGAAGTGCTTCACAGTGAGCCAATTAAAGAAGAGCCTGTTACTGCTGCAAAAACTTTTGAGATTGCCACGCCCGACCAGGAGCGGGTGATTGTGGCTTATCGCTTTGGCGATGCTAAGTCGAAGGATGCCTTGTATTTAGACCTGATTGAAGAAATTTTTAAAAATGGGAAAGCGGGCTTGATTGACCTTGATTTGTTGCAAAAGCAAAAAGTGCTGGGACTGGATGTCGGAGCCGAATCGCTGACCGATTACGGGATTTTCGTCTTTATGGGTACGCCTCGCGAAGGTCAGTCGCTGGAAGAAATCAGCGGGCTGATTCAGGAAGAAATTCAAAAACTGAAGGCAGGCGATTTTGACGAGGAACTGTTGCAGGCGATTATCAACCACAAAAAATTGCGTGTGATATACACCACCGATGGTCGTGGCGCGTGTTACGAATTCTTGGATGCGTTCATCACTCAAGTTTCGTGGAAAGACTATGTGTCGAAAATCGACGAAATGGCGAAAATAACCAAGGCGCAAGTGGTGGATTTTGCCAACACATTCTTCGCCGAAAACTATGTAACTGTCTATAAACGAACGGGTGTGAATAAGGAAAAAGTGGTGGTGGAAAAACCAAGTATCACCGCCGTGCTGGTCAATCGCGACAACGAATCGCCCTTTGCCAAAGACCTGTTGGCAATCGAAACCGAACCCATCGAACCGGTGTTTGTGGACTTCAAAGAAGCCATCAAAAAGGAGTCGGTCAAAGACGGCATCGATTTCTATTACACCAAAAACGTGTCCAATAAGGTGTATTCGCTCAATCAGTTTGTGGAAATTTCCAACATCACCGACAAAAAATTGGCGTTGGCGTTCCGCTATTTGCCCTATTTGGGCACGTCCAAATACACGCCCGAAGCGTTGAAAATGGAGATGTATAAACTGGCGATGTCGTTCAACACCTATTCTTCGGCGGGTCGCTCGTATGTCAACCTCTCCGGTCTGGACGAAACGATGCCGCGCTCGCTGGCGTTGATGGAAGAAATGATGCAGGACGCGGTTGTGAACAAGGAGGCTTATGATAATCTGGTCAACGACATCCTCAAAGAGCGTACCAATGCCAAGCTGAACAAAGGGCAAATTCTGCGGGGCGGTTTGGTGAATTATGCTAAATTCGGTGCCAAATCGGCGTTCACCGACATCCTGACGGAGCCGGAATTACGCGCGATTGACCCGCAGGAACTGGTGGACATCGTCAAAGGTTTTGCCTCCTACAAGCACGGATTTGCCTATTACGGTCCCGACACGCAGGGCAAAGTGCTTTCGCTGGTCAAGAAATTTAAAACGCCGGATGTGTTGCAGGACGTTCCCGCCCGCGTGGAATATCCCGAACTGCCGATGGACAAGCCGGTTGTCTATTTTGCCGACTACGATATGGTGCAGGCAGAGATTTTCTTCTTAGCCAAAGACAAACCGTTCGACCCGGCACTGATGCCCGCCGAAATGATGTTTAACACCTATTACGGCAGCGGTATGAACTCCATCGTCTTTCAGGAAATCCGGGAAGCCCGCGCGTTGGCGTATTCGGCGTATGCCTACGTGTCTAACCCCGCCAGAAAAGGCTTTTCCAACTATGTGCAGGCGTATGTGGGCACGCAAGCCGACAAGATGGCGAACGCGATGGATGCCTTCCGCGAACTTTTAGTCAATATGCCAAGTTCGGAAAAAGCCTTTGAAATAAGCAAAGAAACGGCATTAAACAATATGCGCTCGGAACGGTGGACGAAATCAAGCGTTTTCTGGAACTACCTGTGGTTAAAGGATTTAGGCATCGACTACGACCACCGCAAACCAGTCTTTGAAGGCATCCAAGCGATGACTCTAAGCGATGTGCAAACCTATTTCGACCAGCACGTGAAACCGGCGCAATATTCCGTCCTGCTCATCGGAAAGCGCGACAAGATTGACTTCAAATACTTGAATAAGTACGCCACCGTGAAGGAATTGTCGCTGAAAGAACTGTTTGGGTATTGATTTACAAAGCCTCCAGCATCCGCTTGATGACCACCTGCGCCGAGATTTCGCGGTTGGCGGCTTCCTGAATCACGATAGACTGCGGACTTTCTATCACGTCGTCGGTCACAATCATATTGCGGCGCACGGGCAGGCAGTGCATAAATTTGGCGTTATTCGTTAACGCCATTTTTTTGGTGTCCACCGTCCACGCGGGGTCTTTGCTGAGGATTTTTCCGTAATTGGGGTCGGCGAAGGCAGACCAATTTTTGGCGTAGACGAAATCCGCGCCGGCAAATGCTTTCGCCTGGTCGTATTCCACTTGGGCGTTGCGCACAAACTGCGGAGCTAATTCGTAGCCCTTGGGGTGCGTAACCACGAAATCGACATCCGCCTCGTTCATAAAGTCGGCAAACGAATTGGGCACGGCTTGCGGCAATGCCTTGGGGTGGGGTGCCCACGTCATCACCACTTTGGGACGCGCCACCGTCTTGTGCTCCTCAATCGTAATCAGGTCGGCAAACGCCTGCAAGGGGTGCGTGGTGGCACCTTCCATACTGAAAACAGGTCTGCCGGAGTGTTTGATAAACTGCTGAATAATTTTTTCGCCGTAGTCGTCCGCCTTGTTTTCAAAAGTGGCAAAGGCGCGCACGCCGATGATGTCGCAGTAGCACCCCATCACGGGGATGGCTTCCAAGAGGTGTTCCGACTTGTCGCCGTCCATCACCACGCCGCGTTCGGTCTCCAATTTCCACGCCCCCTGATTGACATCGAGCACCATCGTGTTCATACCGAGGTTCATACCCGCCTTCTGAGTGCTCAATCGGGTGCGCAGGCTCGAATTGAAAAACACCATCAGCAGTGTCCTGTTTTCGCCAAGCGCCTTGTAGGCAAACCGGCTCTTTTTCACTTCAAGTGCTTCTTTAACTGCTGTTCGTAAGTTGTTCAAATCTTGTACATTAGTAAATGTTTTCATCTTATTTATAAATAATTTTCTCGCAAAGGTACAACTTTTTTCAATTAAAAATTAAAAATTACGCTTTGTCATTGCGGGTTTTAGTCCCCCCACAGCGGCGGCGGCTTGATGTCTCCCATCCGGCGACCGGCTCCAACGGCGATGCCAATTTTGACTCCCGCCGAGTAGCCCATATCCATGTAGAAGCCCGTGTAGAGGCGGTTGTTCCACTTAAAGCCTGCCTCAACGGTGGGGGCGATGATGATGGGCTGTTGGAGCGGCTTGGTGGTGCGGTGCGCGTTGTGCTCGGTGGTGAAGCCGCGCTCGGGCATATCGCTGAACGTTACTTCGGTGTAGTCGGAATAGCCGGTGGTGGTGGCGGTGCCTGCGGTTTGCTTGCCGGTGGCGGCGAGGGGGATGCCGTATTTGGCTCCGGCGGCGAGGTAGAAATAGTGTTTTTTGCTGATGGGCAGTTGCAGGTGTAGCATCAGGGGCAGTTGCAGAAATATCTCCGTGAGCCGTTCCTCGATTTCGGCATAATGCGTGCGGAGAAAAAACTTGCCCTGCAAGCCCGGCGGCGTGGCGATTAACTCCTCGGTGTTCTCCTCGGCAAGCGTCAGGGTGCTTCTGTGCAGGGCGGCTTCTGCGCCCACAGATATGCCGAAATAGCGCGAGGGAAAGACGGCATAACGGATGCCCGCATTGCCGCCAATGCCGTCAATGCTGCCAATGCCTCCCCCGACATCACCGCGCATCGTGATGCCGCCGGCAGCGTGGAAATTCCATTCGCTGCGGTATTGCGTTTGGGCACTCAATCCGCTGATACACAGCAGGGAAATAATTATTATTGTTATCTTTTTCATCTGTTTATATTGTTTTTGCTTATTCTAACTCTAACCCTAACCCTACCTCTAACCCTTATTTTCAAAGGTGCCCTTAGTAGAGCTGTCATTTATCCAATCCCCCCCCCCCCTTATTCCCTTATTTATTGATTGAAATAAGGGAATAAGGGGGAAAATTCAAGGGAGGCGCATTTTTGCTACTAAGGGCACCTGTAAAAATAAGGGTTTCTATCTTGCTCATAAACATTTCATTTGTCATTTTTCATTCTTCGTTTTTAATTCTTAATTCTTAAATTTTCATTCGTAATTCGTAATTCGTAATTCGTAATTCGTAATTCGTAATTCGTAATTTTTAATTCTTAATTATTTTCCCCTGCCGATTATTCACCCTCACAATATAAGTGCCTCGCGGCAAGGAAGATATATCGAGCGTCGTCCGGTTTTGCGTTGCTGCGCATCGCTTGACTAATTGACCGTTTATGTTGTAGATGTCGATTTTGGTGTTGGCTTGGATGGTGGCGTCTTCCACTGTTACGATGCCGGTGGTGGGGTTGGGATAGCTGCGGAGGGCGGTAGTATTGACCGCTTGCAGGCGCATGGGGCAGGATAGCAGCGACTGCCCGTCGCTCGTGGTCAGGCGCACCGAATATTCTGACGTGTAGTCTTTGGTGGTGCCGAAATAGAGATAGTCACGCGTTGCGCCCGCCATATCCACACCGTTGCGTTGCCACTGATACGACTCGAAGCGGTAGCCGCCGTTGTTAGTGGGCTGATTGACCACCGACAGCACATTGTCCCAAACCTGCACCACGAGGTTGGGGCGGCACGATGGCTTGAAGGTTACGGCGATGCTGTGGTTGGCAACGACGTCCCAAAAAGTGTAGCCACGGGCGGCAACGGCTCCGGCGTTATTCACGCCATCCACCAGCACCTGCTCGATTTCGTAGCCGCGGTTTGGCACAAAATCGAACGAACTACTGTATCCGTAATTAACCGTTTGATTGGATGCCGGCGAGATGCTGCCGCCCGCCCCTGCCTTCACGGTGATGGTGTATTGCTTCTGCCTGAATGTTACGGCGATGGTGTGATTGGTGGTTACGTTGGCAAAGGTATGAGTGCCGTTTGCGGCGGCTGAGGCATTATTCACGCCATCCACGAACACTTGGTTGATTTCGTAACCGGTATCAGGCGTGAAATGGAACGTTTGACTGCCGCCCTCACCGATATTTACATTGCCGCTTGGCGAAATGTTGCCGCCGTTGCCTGCTGAGGCGGTGATGGTGCAGGTCTGTGCCGCGCGCTGTTTGAACGACACAGTGATTGTGTGAGGTGCAACAATGTTTGTAAACGTATAGCCCGCCGCCACTGTATCTACCCCATCTATCCACACATTGGCAATTTCGTAGTCGGCATCGGGCGTGAAAACAAAACGTTGCTCGCCGCCGTGACTGACTGTTATGTTGCCGCTTGGGGAAATCTTGCCGCCGCTGCCTGCCGAAACGGTTATCGTATGTTGTTTTTGTTTGAAACTCACGGAAATGGTGTGCTCGGCGGTGATATTTTGAAAGGTGTAATTGCCTGTGGATACGGCAGTTGCATCATTCACGTCGTCTATCAGCACTTGGTTGATTTCGTAACCGGTATTGGGCGTAAATATGAATGTTTGACTGCCGCCCTGACTTACTATTACGTTGTCGCTTGGGGAAATGCTGCCATTTGCGCTCGCCGATGCACTTATGCTAAAAGTTGGTGTGGCCTTCTGTATGAAAGACACGGAAATTGTGTGGTTAGCGGTTACATTCGTAAAAGTGTAACTGCCTGTTGCAACGGCGGTTGCGGTATTCACGCCATCCACAAACATTTGGCTGATTTCGTAACCGGTATTCGGTGTAAAAGTGAACGTCTGACTGCCGCCGTGCGTTATAGTTTGATTGGTGGATGGTGAAATGCTGCCATTTACGCCTGTTGAAACGGTGATTGTATATTGTTTTTGTTTGAATGATACTGAAATTGTGTGATTGGCGGTTACGCTCGTAAAGGTGTAACTTCCTACTGATACTGCTGTTGCGTTATTCGTGCCGTCTATTAACACTTGGTTGATTTCGTAACCGGTATTCGGCGTAAAAGTGAAAGTTTGATTGCCGCCGTGCGTTATAGTTTGATTGGTGGATGGTGAAATGCTGCCATTTGCGCCTGTTGAAACGGTAATTGTGTAGACCGTTTGTATTGCTCGCGCTTGCAGTGTTCTTGCGGCGGTTACTGTGAAACTATAAGATTGGCTGCTTGATACTTTTGTGGAGCCTTCATACCAGCCGTCAAAGGTGTAGCCCGAAGTCACGGTGCAGCCAATGGTCGCGGTCGTGCCCGAATTGTAAGTACCTGCGGCTGTTGTTGCGGAAATGCCTGTACCTGCTGAAGTTGTGATGGTGTAGGTTTGGATTGCTCTTGCTTGCAATGTTCTTGCGGCGGTTACCGTGAAACTGTAAGATTGGCTGCTTGAAACTTTTGTAGAGCCTTCATACCAGCCGTCAAAGGTGTAGCCCGAAGTTACGGTGCAGCCAACGGTGGCAGTTGCGCCTGAATTGTAAGTGCCTGCGCCGGTCGTGGCGGAAACACCTGTGCCTGATTGAGTTGTGATAGTGTAGGTGCGTATCGCTCGCGCTTGCAATGTTCTTGTGGCGGTAACAGTGAAACTGTAGGATTGGCTGCTTGAAACCTTTGTAGATCCTTCATACCAGCCGTCAAAAGTGTAGCCCGAAGTTACGGTGCAGCCAACGGTGGCAGTTGCGCCTGAATTGTAAGTGCCTGCGCCGGTCGTTGCGGAAATGCCTGTGCCTGATTGAGTTGTAATAGTATAGGTTTGGATTTGTTCTTGCTGATTTTTGAAAATTGGCAAGCCATAATTTACAGAACCACTACTTGTCATTTTCCAAACAACATTAAAATCCCAAGCCAAATTAGTTTCAATCCATGATTGTGATTGAAAAGAAGATATGGTTTCTCCCCCGCCGTGCTTTTCGTAAACATCCGTACTGCTTACCACCGAGCCATTAATAGTCATCGTTGATAACGCATAACAGTTATTAACGGTGTTTTTCGTGCCTACTATTCTACCGGCATAACTACCATTTATGGTTGAATTTGCCGCAAAGCAACTACTGATAGAGCCACTTGAGCCACAAATGCCTCCTGCAATAGGCATTCTCGGAGCAGAAGATGAAATATTTCCTAAATTGTAGCAGCTAGAAATTGTACCTTGTGAGCCACAAATACCACCAGCAAAAGCATCTTTGGAGCTTCCGGAAGATGAAATATTTCCTGAATTGTAGCAATTAGAAATTGTACCACTTGAGCCACAAATACCTCCGGCATAAGAATAATTATTACTTCCGGAAGATGAAATATTTCCTGAATTGTAGCAATTAGAAATTGTACCACTGTAACCACAAATACCTCCGGCAAGAGCCGTATTAGGTCCGGAAGATAATATATTTCCTAAATTGTAGCAATTAGAAATGATAGTATAAATGTTATTAACATAGCCACAAATACCACCAGCGTAAGAAGATGAAGCTGATGCTGAAGTTAAAGAAGATGAAGATGCTACAGTTGCTAAATTATAACAATGACTGATTGTAGAAGAGTACGCATATCCACAAATACCACCAACATGATTATTGCCTGTTACAGATGCAGAAACAGTCCCTTTCACGCCCAAGTTTTTAACGGTTGCGCTGCCTAAATATCCAAATACTCCGTAAGCGTTGTTTACTTCCATTTCATGTCCGCCGCCATCAAATACTCCGCTAAAAGCATGGCGATTACCGGGGTTAGAATTATCATAGAAGCCAACAGAAGTGGTTACCGTATTTGACCCGATGAGGTCGTTTGTCAGTAGAAAATACTCGCCGTAATAAGAAGTACCGCCATAAACTGCATCTGACAGAGCAATCATATCTGCTTTTGTGGAAATCAGATAGGGCGAGGCTTGCGTACCAGAGCCGCCGCTGTATGTTTGGGCATTCATAGCCCAAGCGCACATCAAATAAAAACTCAGTAAGATTGTTAACTTTTTCATATTTTCTATTTTTTAGATTTAATTGGAACACCGTTAATTTCCACCATTTCAATATCTACATTATTGTATATAAAATTCAATGTGTTTAAAACTTTGCCTTTTATGTGTGGCGCATTGCCGCCGCAATCATCTTTGTTGTCATAAATTACACTGTCAAGTTCTCTCTTTTTTAGTTCTATTTCGATTTCTTTAAATGTAATATCAAGATGCTTATCGTAAATGTCTTGACATTGTTTTGCACCATAAAACAAAGCACAAGCGAGTATTAGTGGAATTTCAAGTTTTTTAGGAACTTCAAAAACAATATTGGGTTTCCAGCCTTCGGTCAATGAAAACGAGATAGAATTTCCAGTATTGATTGTCAAAATTTCTAAAGCCGGCTTTATGCCCTTATAAGCAACTTGAGCATAATGCTTATTAATCATGTCGGATAGGGTGCTTAAATCATTTAATAGGCGAGCCAAATCCCTTGCTTTTAACCTTCTATAAGATAAGTAAATGTCTAAATTTTCTGTATTCATAATTTTAAATTATATGATTATCGGATATTTTGCCTATCGCCCGAAAGGGCGGGATTTTCATAACCGCAGGTCATCGACCTGCGGACGAACCAGATACCACCCACACTACCGCCTGAAAGGCGGGATTTTAATTCAGTCCTGCCTTTCAGGCAGGAGTTTGGTGGTTCACCTTTCCCGCAGGTCGATGACCTGCGGTTATGAAAATTTTGGCTTTCAGCCAAGTTAGGTATCATATCGATAATCATTTTTTTTATTTATTTTTAATTGTTTATAATCTATTTAAAGTTTTTTCAACCTCTCCCCCGCCTCAAAAATTCCCTGCGCCGCCGCCGCCCGATACCAAAACTTGGCTTCCTCCTTGCTTCTTTTCACGCCATAGCCAAACTCATAGAGCAGCCCCAAGTTGTATTGCGCGGGGGCATAGTTGCCTTGCACGGCACTTTTGCGATACCAGACGGCGGCTTCGGCGTAGTCTTTTTGCATTTCATACCTGTATCCTTCGTGGTTTTGCTCCTTTGCAGCGTTTGCCGTTGTTGCCGTGTTCACCACCTGCTGTTGGTAGGCAGCCTTCAGGCGTTCTTCTTCTAACGCCCGCTTGGCAGCATCCCGTTCGTTGGCTATTTGTTTCAGTTGTTTTTCCGTTTCCCGCTTCAATTTTGCCGTTTCGGCTTCTGCTTCGCGCCTTTTTTTTCGTTCTTCTTCCAATTCTTTGGTTTTTTGCTTGTCGTTGAGCACGTCGTCGATGCGTCGGTTCACATCGTCGAGGTCGACGGTCATCGCGGCTTTTATGTAGTAGATGGGATAGTGGTCAAAATTAGCTTCGAGCACCTTCATTTCCACAATACCTGCCGTGATGGCTACGATGTTTTCCAAATAGTCCTGCTCGTTGCCCTGCACGGTTATTTGCTGCTCAGAGATGATGAAAGTGCCAATCTCACGCAACAAAATCTTCTGCATCTCATCGGAGGCAATCTTTTCCGCAGTAATTTTGCTATCCGCATCGCTCGCCCGATAGGTGTATTCGCGCGTAAAAGTTTTCTTTTCCGCGTAGATATTGCCTGCTGCCGCAAGCAGCAGCAGGCAAAAAAGGAGGTGTTTGCTGGCGTTTTTCATTGTTGCCGGCTTTTTTCGAGTTCGGCTTCCACGCGCTTGCGGTATTGGTCGAACTCAAAATTCATTTTCATTTTCTCCTCGTCGGGAATGCGCTGCTGCACCCTGCGGGCTACTTTTTCCGCCAAATCGGCAACGCCTGCCTGATATTCGAGGCACACCCACACGCTGTACTGATTGTTGGGCAGCAGTTCCTTGTAGGTTTTAATCACGACCATACTGTTTACTGCCTCATTGGCAATACTTTGTGCCATGTCGTTTTGCTTCGCGCCCTGGTCGCTCACGGCATTGCCCGCCGCCACATCGCCCGAATAGAGGTCGTAGCCCACCGCTTCTTCGGAAGTAGCCGTCTTCACCTGCGCCGAAATGGCACGAGCAAACTGCGCACGCGCCTGCACCTCCGCAATATTCCGTGCGGTCTGCTCCTTGAAATGCGTACCTTGCCCAAACGCCCGCGTGGTGGGCTTTTTCTCATACAACTCCTCGCAAATGTTTTGCGCCACCACCGTCCCGCGAGCAGCTTTTTTGCCACTCCCACAACCCGCCATCATCACACCAGCCACCACTGCCGCAGCAGCAAAAATCATCACTTTTTTCATCTTTTTTTTATATTTTAAAATTTAAATTAATACTGTTTGCAGGGGATTGCGGGTCAAGCCCGCAATGACAGCGCACACGAAAAGCCCCACCGGCGAGGAGGTATGCCTCCTCGCGGATGCAGGCGATGGCAGGGGCAAGGGGTTTCAAGCCCTCGCTGCCGGAGCAACTGACTATTGTTGAATAAATTACTTGAGCAAAACAACGCAACTTGCTGATAATCAGCAAATTGGGGGGGGGGTACGAAATCTACGCAAAGCCTGCGCAAACGCTCCGCCCAATTCAGGAGCTGCAAGCGCAAACAAATTATGTAAAACTTTTAATTTCATCATTTGAAACAATCAATTTTTTTAATTCACGCCGCAAAGTTACAAACAATTTTTCAATTATGAATTATTTTTTTTATTTCGCCCTCATTTTTTCCCCAATGGAACAAAAAAAACGCCGCAGGCGTGAGATGTGCATAACCGTGGGTGAAGCGAAGCGAAACCCACGGAAAAAGGCACCCTCACCCCCCTAAGCCCTGCAAGGGCGAGATTATGATAATGCCGCCCTTGCAGGGCTAAGAGTGGTGTGATGATGCCTGTACCGTGGGTTACGCTTCGCTTCACCCACGGTTATGCATATATCGCCTCTGCGAGGCTAAAATATAGTGCCGCAAAAAAAGATTTAGCTATTTCGCCCACATTTTTCAGAAAAACATTCAAAAATATTTGGTGAATTGAAAAATATATCGTACCTTTGTGGTGTCAATGAGCGATTAGTAGTGGTCTGATAGCCGGCTCGAATCCGGAATCGCTTACGGGGGAAGAAGAGGGAGGTAATGCCCCCGCTTCGCCCACCAGCCCGGCAGAGCGATAATCTGTCAAGATAAAGTGGATACTTAATAGTGTCCACTTTTACTTTTTCCATAGCACTTTCAACACATCTTTATCCATGTAGTAAATATTTGGCACTTTATGTAACTCTCCTGTTTTCTGATATTTAGTAACTTCACGGTCAACAGCACTACGTAATTCCTTGTATTTATCTGCTTTACCAAAATAAAATAGAGCATTATCCGCCTTACGGGCATCTTTGATGCTTTTTCTGATTGTGTCTTCGCCGGCTTTTCCAATTGATTTGACATCCCACGTTTGCTCGTCAAATCCGAGGTCAGGTACAGGATAACCAATACCTTGCTCCGGCAAAAATTCCACTTGCTTGCCATTATGTTTGGCAAGCAGTAGCCCAACAGTTTTCTCTGCCTCGCCTCCACCACCTGTTGGTGTAAATTGATGGTCTTTGTGATACACATTAAACCCGCCCGAATCATAATCGAAATAGGCTTTCGTCCAACAACTTGGGTCGTAGGAGTCATACTTTTCACGTGCGCACAGGACATAATTTGATTGCAAAACAGTTTTTTTTATTTACATATTTTTTGCAAAGGTAACGCTTTTTTTTTTGAATTGACAAGACAATTTTCAATGATTTTAAACAGGCAAAATGGTCTTTGACTATTTACTCATTGGATGCAGGGCAATTCCTTGTATAAACTCAAAGTCTTTCTTATTGAATGTTACTAATTCCATTTTGTGGACGAGAGCAAAAGAGGCTATTAAGCAATCCGGTAAAAAAAGATGCGGTTGCCCCGGTCGTTGGATGCAATGGCGTTTCATCAATATATTTTTTTGCGATAATCTTGGTCATTACTCACTTCATCGTCAGCCCAAATGCCGTAGCCATCGGTTAAAGAACTCTTGTGTTTTGGGGAGGTAAATTCAACTGAACGAATGAACGGTGTCGCATTCTCTTTGGTCACAACCCACTGATAAAGTTCCTGAAGCAACTTTTTATCCGTTAATTCAGTTACATACGAAATAATATCGCGTTTTAATTTGACTGCTTGCATATTTTTTATATAAAGTTTACGCCGCAAAGATACAAACAATTTTTCAATTACGAATTATTTTTTTTATTTCGCCAAGATTTTTCAGAAAAACATTCAAAAATGTTTGGTGGATTGAAAAATATGTCGTACCTTTGTGGTGTCAATTGAGCGATTAGTAGTGGTCTGATAGCCGGCTCGAATCCGGAATCGCTTGCGGGGGAAGAGAGAGGGAGGTAATGCCCCCGCTTCGCCCACCAGCCCGGCGGGGGGGTGAATACGCAAAAGGGGCTATTGCAGAATAGTCCCTTTATTATTTATGCCAAATTAAGGTCAAAATTCCTTGTTTGTTCATATAATAAATGTTGGGCATTATTGATAACCTGTTTGATTTTTCCAAATACCCAACTTCGCGATTAACAGCACTAATCAATTCATCATATTTATCATTCGTGAAATAAAATAGGGCATTATTAGCCTTACGGGCATCTTTTATATGTTTTCGTATCGTGTCTTCTCTGGCTTTTCCAATTGATTTGACATCCCAAGTTTGCTCGTCAAATCCGAGGTCAGGTACAGGACAACCAATACCTTGCTCCGGCAAAAATTCCACTTGCTTGCCATTATGTTTGGCAAGCAGTAGCCCAACAATTTTCTCTGCCTCGCCTCCACCACCTGTTGGTGTAAATTGATGGTCTTTGTGATACACATTAAACCCGCCCGAATCATAATCGAAATAGGCTTTCGTCCAACAACTTAGGTCGTAGGAGTCATACTTTTCACGTGCGCGCAGGACATAATTTGATTGCAAAACAGTTTTTTTATTTACATAATTTTTGCAAAGGTAACGTTTTATTTTTGAATTGGCAAGACACTTTTCAATGATTTCGCCAAGATTTTTCAGAAAAACATACAAAAATGTTTGGTGGATTGAAAAATATGTTGTACCTTTGCAGCATGGAAGAGCAATCTTCTTAGCGTATGCTAAGGCATGGCGCCACTGCAGAGGGAGATTAATCTCCCTGCTGTTTTTTAAATAGTCGCCTCACTTTTCCCTTTTCATAAACCCACACCTCATCTAAGTCGGCGGTTTGCAATAAACGGGTGTGTATATACCGCCGGAGATATGTGTCGGATGCGCCTTTGTTGTTATTAACAATAACTCTTGCTGATTGTTTTGCTCCATGAGAAAGCATACGTCTTAGCTTTGTTGTTTTGAACGGCGGCATAAACCCCTCATATTCATAAAACAAATCATCAATTTGTAAGTCAGGGCACTTCCAATCATATTTTGTTCCGGTAAGTGCGCCATATATTTGCCGATATTCCTCCGATTTGAAATGAACAACAGGTGTCAGTTTGACTGTTCGCCCCACTTTGGCAAATTGATTGGCTATATTAAGAATCGCTTTGTAGTCGGATTTCTTTTTGTCCACCAACGGGTGAATAAACACTTGCCCTCCATTTTTATATTTTTTGTGCAATTTGAACTTCTCGGTCTTCACCATTATGTTTAATTTATATTGAAACAACAATATCCGCGCAAATTTTCTGCAAAGGTAACGTTTTATTTTGAATTATTTTTTTTATTTTGCCAAAATTTTTCAGAAAAACATTCAAAAATATTTGGTGGATTGAAAAATATGTCGTACCTTTGTGGTGTCATTGAGCGATTAGTAGTGGTCTGTTTGCCGGCTCGAATCCGGAGTCGTTCACGGGGGAAGAAGAGGGAGGTAATGCCCCCGCTTCGCCCACCAGCCCGGCGGGGGGGTGAATACGCAAAAGGGGCTATTGCAGAATAGTCCCTTTATTATTTATGCCAAATTAAGGTCAAAATTCCTTGTTTGTTCATCAAACCCGAGGTCAGGTACAGGATAGCCAATACCTTGCTCCGGCAAAAATTCCACTTGCTTGCCATTATGTTTGGCAAGCAGTATCCCAACAATTTTCTCTGCCTCGCCTCCACCACCTGTTGGTGTAAATTGATGGTCTTTGTGATACACATTAAATCCGCCGGAATCATAATCGAAATAGGCTTTTGTCCAACAACTTGGGTCGTAGGAGTCATACTTTTCACGTGCGCGCAGGACATAATTTGATTGCAAAACAGTTTTTTTTATTTACATAATTTTTGCAAAGGTAACGCTTTTTTTTTGAATTGACAAAACGATTTTCAATTACGAATTAAAAATTAAAAATTACGGTTTTTTTTCACAAAAATTAGGATATATCAATAAAAATGCGTACATTTACAAAAAAAATGTGAAAACTGCATATTTTATTTGGTGGAATGAATAATAATGCTTATATTTGCACAGTTATTTTGCAAAATGGATGCGGCAATTTAACAAAATTGGTTTAGTATTTACTAAAAATTAAACAAAAATGAGTGAGGTTTCAACAATTCAGTTAACTAATTTCGGTAAACTATTACTTGAAAAAGGTATAACTAAACGCCAACTGGCGAAACACCTTGGGATGCACGAAAATGGGATGATTCGCGTTTTAAGTAATCCGGACATTAAACGGAGCCGGTTGCTTCAGATTGCCGAATGCCTAAACGAAACGCTTGCCACATTGGAGGCATTAGTTTACCATTCAAAGCTACAGTCGCAGCAAATCCAAGATGCTGCCGCAGAGGAGAGAACGGCAATAGTGGAGGCAGTGGCGGAACCACCGGCAGTAATAGCAGAGCAAGTGAGCGATGCTTCGGAAAGCGATGCTGTAAATAGTGACACAATCTTGCCGCTGCTGGCAGAAATACTCAATTTGCAAAAACAGATAGAGGCATTGCTGAAGCAAATTGTCGTTCAGATAATATCGGGTTAAAGCCAGGGCAAACGCATCAAAATAAAGTCATAGTTCTGCAATTTTGTTTCGTCTGTTACGCCGGAAGGCGTAGCAGACGGAATCAGAAGCGCAGAATACGGCTGAAATTTGATGCGTTTGCCCTGATTTTGCCAAAATTTTTCAGGAAAACATTCAAAAATGTTTGGTGGATTGAAAAATATGTCGTACCTTTGTGGTGTCATTGAGCGATTAGTAGTGGTCTGATAGCCGGCTCGAATCCGGAGTCGCTTGCGGGGGAAGAGAAAGGGGCGAATAGCCCCGCTTTCTCCACCTAAGTTTGGCAGTGATTTATGCACTGCCAAAGCTCTTTTCAATAGATTTGTTTTAACAATCCAATATGATTTATGTAATAGACATGAGGCATTTTTTCCAAAATATTTTTGCTCTTGAAATATCCAATACTCCGCGTTACGGCATTTTTTAACTCCTCCAATTTGTTTGTTTCCAAATTCCAATAGAAAATGACATTATTGGCTTTTCGAGCATCTTTTATGCAACCTCTTATGGTTTCTTCGTTGGCATGATTGATGAATTTGACATCCCAAGTTTGACCTTCAAATCTACAGTCAGGTGATTTATCTTTGCCTTCGGGCAAAAATTCGACCTGCTTGCCATTATGTTTTGCAAGCATTTTCCCAACAATCTTTTCTGCATCGCCCCCACCCTCTGTCTGAGAAAACTTATGTTCGGTGTGATACACATTAAATCCACCGGAAACGTCATCAAAATAGGCTTTCGTCCAACAACTTGGGTCGTAGGAGTCATACTTTTCACGTGCGTGCAGAACATAATTTGATTGCAAAACAGTTTTTTTATTTACATAATTTTTGCAAAGGTAACGTTTTATTTTTGAATTGACAAAACGATTTTCAATTACGAATTAAAAATTAAAAATTACGGTTTTTTTTTTACAAAAATTAGGATATGTCAATAAAAATGCGTACATTTACAAAAAAAATGTGAAAACTACATGTTTTATTTGGTGGAATGAATAATAATGCTTATATTTGCACAGTTATTTTGCAAAATGAATGCTGCAATTTAACAAAATTGGTTTAGTATTTACTAAAAATTAAACAAAAATGAGCGAAGTTTCAACAATTCAGTTAACCAATTTCGGTAAACTATTACTTGAAAAAGGTATAACTAAACGCCAATTGGCGAAACACCTTGGAATGCACGAAAACGGGATGATTCGCGTTTTAAGTAATCCGGACATTAAACGGAGCCGGTTGCTTCAGATTGCCGAATGTCTAAACGAAACGCTTGCCACATTGGAGGCATTAGTTTACCAGTCGAAACTACAGTCACAGCAAATCCAAGATGTTGCCGCAGAGAAGAGAACGGCAATAGTGGAGGCAGTGGCAGAGCCACCGGCAGTAACAGCAGACCAAGTGAGCGACGCTTCGGAAGGCGACGCTGTAAATAGTGAAACAATCTTGCCGCTGCTGGCAGAAATACTAAATATGCAAAAACAGATAGAGGCATTGCTGAAGCAAATTGTCGTCCAGATAATATCGGGTTAAAGCGTAATTTTTAATTCTTAATTTTTAATTGATTTTTTTTGTACCTTTGCAGCCAAACAAACACTTATTTTTATATGAAAATTTTAATAGCGACAGACAAGCCTTTTGCGGCAGAAGCGGTGAAAGGCATTCGGGAAGTGATTGATGGTGCCGGTATGCAATTGGCTCTGTTAGAGAAATATACGGAGAAAAAGCAGTTGCTGGATGCCGTGCGCGATGCCAATGCGATTATCATTCGCAGCGACATCATTGACGCGGAAGTGCTGGATGCTGCCGGACAGTTGAAAATCGTGGTGCGCGCCGGCGCGGGCTACGACAATGTGGATTTGGCGGCTGCCACTGCCCACAACGTGGTGGTGATGAACACGCCGGGGCAAAATTCCAACGCCGTGGCGGAACTCGCGCTCGGCTTGATGGTCTATGCCGTGCGCAATCTCTACGACGGCAGTTCGGGTAGCGAATTGCAGGGCAAGAAGTTGGGCATCCACGCCTACGGCAATGTGGGGCGCAACGTGGCGCGCATCGCCAAAGGTTTTGGTATGGAAATCTACGCCTACGATGCCTTTTGCCCCAAAGAAGTGATTGAAAACGATGGTGTGAAGGCTGTTTCATCAGCCGAAGAACTCTACACCACCTGCCAATTCATATCTCTGCACATTCCGGCAACGGCTGAAACGAAAAATTCCATCAACGCCGCCCTGCTTGGCAAAATGCCCAAAGGCGCGGTTTTGGTCAATACGGCGCGCAAGGAAGTCATCCACGAAGCCGACCTGCTCAAAGTGCTGGAAGCCCGCCCCGATTTCAAATATGTGACAGACATTATGCCCGACAAAGACGCGGAAATAAAAGAAAAATTTGCCAAACGCTACTTCTCAACCCCCAAAAAGATGGGCGCACAGACCGCAGAAGCCAACAACAACGCGGGCGTGGCGGCAGCAAAGCAAATTGTTGATTTTCTCGTGAACGGCAACACCAAATTTCAAGTAAACAAATGATTAAATTACGACTAAGTATCACCCAATTTCTCCAGTTTTTCATCTGGGGAAGTTGGCTGATTTCGTTTGGCGGCTATCTCTACGGCATCGGGACGGAGCCGATGGACATCGCGGCGGTCTATGCGTTGGCGGGTTTCGCTTCGCTCATCACACCCGGAATCATCGGCATCATTGCCGACAAATGGCTCAATAGCGAGCGGCTTTACGGCATTTGCCACCTCGTGGGGGCGGTCGCCTTGTTTTTTGCGGCGCAGGCAACCGCTTACAGCCAACTCTTTCCGCTGATGGCAATTTATTTAGCCGTGTTTATGCCAACAATTTCGCTCAGTTATTCGCTCAGTTACAGCCTGTTACACAAGTCAGGCTTCGACACGGACAAAACATTTCCGCCGATACGCAGTTGGGGAACAATCGGCTTTATAGTCGCCATGTGGGTGGTGAATTTGCTTGATTGGACGTTCAGTGCCAATCAGTTACTGCTCGCGGCGGGTGCCTCGGCGGTGCTGGGGCTTTACGCATTCGCGCTTCCGCCCTCGCCGCCTCTCCGTTTGCAGGGCAAATTGGCGTGGAAAATGGCGTTTGGTATTGATGCGCTGGCACTGTTTAAGCAGCGGCAGATGTGTATTTTCTTCCTCTTTGCGGTGCTGATTGGCGTGTGTTTGCAAATCACCAATGCGTGGGGGACGCCCTTTCTGGAGCATTTTCGCGCCGATGCGCCCGATTCGTTCACGGTGAAATATCCGCTCATTCTGTCGTCGATTTCGCAAATTTCGGAGGCATTGTTTATTTTGGCAATCCCGTTTGTGTTGCGCAAATATGGCATCAAAACAATACTGCTGATGAGTCTCGGTGCGTGGGCACTGCGATTCGGCTTTTTTGGCATTGGCAACGCGGGCACAGGCTTTGTGTGGCTGCTTTTGTCGATGGCGGTTTATGGTGCGGCGTTCGACTTTTTCAACATTGCCGGTTCGATGTTCATCGAGCGCGAAGCCCCCGAGCCTGTCCGCGCGAGTGCGCAAGGCTTGTGGATGATGGCTTCGATGGGCGTAGGCGCGGTCGTTGGGCAGTTTGCCGCCGCCTCGGTGGTTGATTTCTTCACTGTCGATGGCGTGCAGGCGTGGTCGGCGATTTGGTTCACTTTTGCCGCTTATGCCGCTGGGGTGGGGGTGCTCTTTGCAGTGTTTTTTTCGCCGCAAAACTTGCGGTAGTAAAAAATAATACTTACCTTTGTAGCCGATATAAACAACACTTGCGGTGAAAAACTCACTTTTCCACCGCAAATTATGCGGTGAAAATATGTATATACACGAAAAGGACGATTGGACAAACTTTACTTGGGCCCCCGACAAATTAGCCCCACTGCTGGGCAACGTCAGGCATCTGCAAGGGCGTTTGCTGGGACAAATGGAACAGTTGGGCTTTGAACTCACGACAGAATCGACCGTGGCTTCGCTGACGTTTGATGTGGTGGATACGTCTATCATTGAGGGAGTTATGCTCAATCCCGAACAGGTGCGCTCGTCCATCGCCCACAAATTGGGCATCGAAAATGTGGATTATGTGCCCACGCCTCAAAACGTGGATGGCATTGTCAATATCTTGCTGGATGCCACCCAAAATTTTGCCCAGCCGCTGACTCAGGAACGCCTTTTTGGCTGGCATAATGCCCTTTTTCCCGGCGGTTTTGGCGGATTGACAAAAATTGATGTCGCCAAATACCGTTCGGGCGGAATGAAAGTGGTGTCGGGCGCGTTTGGACGTGAAAAAATTCACTTTGAAGCACCGCATCCCACACGCTTGGATGGCGAAATGAAGGATTTTCTCGCGTGGTTTAATAAAAATGCGGCATTGGATAAAGTGCTCAAAGCGGCGATAGCGCACCTCTGGTTTGTTACTTTGCACCCGTTTGACGATGGCAACGGGCGGCTGGCGCGGGCGATTATGGATATGCAGTTGGCGCGGAGTGATAACAGTGCGCTGCGTTTCTACAGTATGTCGAACCAAATTTACAAAGACCACAGCAAATACAACGAGCTGCTGGAACGCACGCAGAAAGGGGATGGCGATATTACGGCATGGCTGAACTGGTTTTTAACCTGCTTTGAAAAGGCATTGCTGGCAAGTCAAACGAATTTGGCGATGATTTTGGACAAAGCAAAGTTTTGGAATCAATTTCAATTGGTGCCCATCAACGACCGTCAGCGGCTGATGCTCAACCACTTATATGCCAATTACGACAAGGAAACGGGCTATCTGCGCACGTCGTCGTGGGCAAAAACGGCGGACTGTTCGACGGACACCGCCCTGCGCGACTTGCAGGATTTGGTGCAAAAAGGGATGCTCATTGCCGAAGATTCCGGCAAAAAGACGAACTATTTGGTTGCAAGCCCCGGGAAAATCCGCATTCCGAAGATATTAAATAACAACTAAGTGCGGTCGTAGGGCAATTTGCCGCCGCCTCGGTGGTTGATTTTTCACTGCCGATAAAAAATGTTCCACTAAAAAAAATAAATCATTGATTACTAACAGTTTAGCGAATTTAATCGAAAAAATTTTTGAAAACATTTGGTGGATTCAAAAAGATGTCGTACCTTTGTCCCATCAGTGCCTGCAAAGCCTCTTAACAATGCTCAAATAAGCGGGCCGTTTTATTTTTAAAATATGAAAGTTAATTATACCAAAGTGTGTACACTTCCACAAGATTTGATTCCGTTGCTTCAAAGTCGCGGATTGTTGATTTCCGATGAACAACAAGCAATCGGTTATCTTACAAGTATCGGATATTTTAGGCTCAGTGCCTATTGCTATCCTTTGTTGAAAGAGCCTAAAACAGAGCATCTTTACAAAATTGGTTCCTCTTTTGATTCGGTAATGAATATGTATCGTTTTGACCGCAAATTGCGGATTTTACTATTCAACGAAATTGAAAAAATAGAAGTTGCTATACGAAGTGCTATAAATAATTGGCTCAGTTACGAGTTAAACGATGTTTTTTGGATGAATAACCCTGATAATTTTCACGATATGGCTAATTTTTCAAAAACATCAACCATCATCCAGTCCGATAAGAAGCGTATTTATTACCGCATTTGCATCATTAAATACCTGCTGTTTTCGGTTTCTCCACATAATACTTTCGCTGAAAAGTTGAAATCGCTGCTGGTGGAATACCCCACCGTGGATGAGCGAGCGATGGGATTTCCCGCTGATTGGGAAAATGAGCCGCTTTGGAAATCGCAAAATGAATATCAATCGCAATAAAAAATAACAACATTATGAATGTACAAATAGAGCAATCGTGGAAAACGCAGTTGGCAGGGGAGTTTGAGCAACCGTATTTTGCTGATTTGGTGCGGTTTGTGAAGCAGGAATGTGCTTCGCAAACAGTGTATCCGCCCGGAAAATTGATTTTTAATGCGTTCAATCAGACACCTTTTGAGCAGGTGAAAGTTGTGATTTTGGGGCAAGACCCCTACCACGAGCCGGGGCAGGCGCACGGCTTGTGCTTTTCGGTGAACGATGGCGTGGCTTTGCCGCCCTCGTTGAACAATATATATAAGGAGTTGCGTGATGATTTGGGGGTTACACCGCCTGTGTCGGGCAATTTGGAACGCTGGGCGCGGCAGGGCGTGCTGTTGCTCAACGCCACTTTGACTGTTCGCGCGCATCAGGCGGGGTCGCATCAAAACAAGGGCTGGGAAGCGTTTACCGATGCTGTCGTTCGGTGCATTGCCGAGCGCAAAGAGAGGGTCGTGTTCATCCTCTGGGGGTCGTATGCGCAGAAAAAAGGGGCATTTATCGACCCGAACAGGCACCTGATTTTGAAGTCGGCGCACCCCTCGCCGCTATCCGTGTTTCGCGGCTTTTTTGGCAGCAAGCCCTTCAGCCAAGCCAATGCCTATCTGCAATCTGTTGGACAACAGCCAATTAACTGGTAGCGATGGATGAATATAAGACGATAGCAGCACCCGCCGAAGGCACGTTCACGGAACAGCGAAGCAAGTTTTTGGCTTTCGCCGCGCCCGTTCAAACAGCAGAGCAGGCGAAGGAATTTGTCGCCGACTGTCGCAAACGCTATTACGACGCGCGGCACGTGTGCTGGGCGTATGTTTTGGGAGCCGACCGCGTGGAATTTCGGGCTGTAGACGATGGCGAGCCGTCGTCCACAGCCGGAAAGCCCATTTTGGGTGTCATCAACTCCAACGAACTGACGGATATTTTGATTGTCGTGGTGCGCTATTTCGGAGGCATCAAATTGGGCACCGGCGGGCTGATTGTCGCCTACCGCACCGCCGCCCAGGAGGCGATTGCCAACGCCCAAATCGTTACAAAACCCGTAGAAACACCGCTCACAATCACATTTGATTACGAACAACTCAACCGCGTGATGCGCATCGTGAAAGACACGCAGGCACAAATTCTTGGCACGCATTTCGACACCGTGTGCGAGATGAACCTGCGCGTCCCGCGGAGTAGTATTGAAAAATTTAAAAATTATGAATAAAAACATTCTATTTTGTGCGTTGAGCACGCTGATGCTCAGCCTCGTGTTACCCTTGTTTGCAAGCCCGAAAGCGGCAAACGTGTTGGATGTGGATTGGAAAACCTTTTTGGCGAAGCAGGACTTGGTTTTTGATTCCATCGCGGCGAATTATTATGCCGGTGCCATTATGGGCAACGGGCTGTTGGGGACGAATTTTTACAGGGAAAAAAGCCGAACTGCCTACCGCTTGGATGTCGGGCGGACGGATGTTACGGAGGGTCGTAATGCCTTGCCCGACAGCGTGTACCAACACGGCAGCATCCTCTTTGACGAGGCGCGGCTGCCGATTGGCTACTTCCAATTGACCCCCAAAGGCAAAATCCGCTCGGATGCCATGCGCGTCAATCTTTACGATGGCATCACAACGGGGAAAATCGCCACCGACAAGGGAGAAATCCGATTTAAAACCTATGTGCACGCCACTCAAAACGCCATCGTTTTTGAAACAGAAACGTCCGGCAAAGCGTATTATGAATGGCAATTTGTGCCGTTGGAAGCCGTCAGCCCGCGCCTCAAAGCGGGGCGCACAGACTACGGCAATGATTATCCCGACCATCCCAATCCGCCCGTGAAAATTGAAAAAAGCAGAATTATTCAAAATTTATTCAGCGGAAAAACCTACGTTGTTGCTTGGCAGGAATCGAAAAACAAAAATAAGCAACAAATTATAGCAACCATTTCGTATGAAAATTCAGAGCAGGCTGCGAGTGCCGTGGCGGAAAAAACACTGAACAGCGCGCCCGTTGAGGCATCCCACAAGGCGTGGTGGCACGCCTATTATCCCGACGGCGCATTCGTCACATTCCCCGACAAGGCGTTGGAAGCTTTCTATTGGCGGCAGATTTACAAATTTGCGTGCGCTTCGCGCCCCGACAAGCCGATAGTGGATATTCAAGGTCCGTGGGCGGTCGAAAAAACGCCCTGGCCCTGCATTTGGCACAACCTCAACACGCAATTGACCTATTCGTGGCAGTATGCCGCCAACCGTTCGGAACTGTCGCGACCGCTCTGGCAGGCGTTTGAAGACCATCTCGACAATCTGCACGCCAATGTGCCCGACCCTGCGTGGACGGATGCGATTGCCATCGGTCGCTCGTCGGGTTACGACCTCAAACGGCGGTTAGACCCCGCGCTGGCTGATGTCAATCAATACGAAGTGGGCAATATGACGTGGCTGTTGTACTATTATTGGCAGTATTGTACCTATAACGGCAGGGTGGGGGAACTCACAACGAAGTTTTTCCCGCTACTCAAAAGCAGCATCAACTACTATTTTCACATTCGCTACGCCGATGCGGAGGGCATTTACCATTTGCCCCCGACCGCCTCGCCGGAATATACGGGGACGAATCCGGGACACGATGTCAATTACGACCTCGCGCTGCTGCGCTGGGGGCTTCAAACCCTGCTGAATGTGAGCGAAAAATACAAACTAAACGACCCCAAACAAGCCGATTGGCAGGACTTTTTGACGCATCTGACACCTTACCCGACCGATGAAAACGGCTACAAAATCAGTGCGACAATGCCTTTTGCGACCTCTCATCGCCACTATTCGCACTTGCTGATGATTTATCCGCTCTACACGGTCAATTGGGAGCAACCCGTGCACCGCGACATCATCACGCGCAGCCTCAACCATTGGCAGAGCCTCAAAGGGGCATTGCAGGGCTATTCGTTTACCGGCTCGGCAGCCATGTATGCGAGCATGGGCGACGGCGACAAGGCGGTGGGGCAGTTGCGCAAACTCTTGAAGGGCTATATCCAGCCCAACACGCTCTACAAGGAATCCGGACCGGTGTTTGAAACCCCGATGGCGGGCGTTGCCTCCCTCCACGAGCTCTATTTGCAATCGTGGGGCGGCACCATCCGCATATTTCCCGCCCTGCCGAGCGATTGGAAAGAGGCATCATTCATCAACCTGCGCGCCGAAGGCGCATTTTTGGTGAGCGCGAAGCGCGAAAACGGTCGCACCACATTCGTCCAAATCATCAGCGAAGCGGGAGGGCATTGCCGCGTGCAGACGGATGCCGGCATCGTGGAATTTGAAACGGAGCCGGGGCAGGTCATCACAAGAAAATTTTGATTGGAGCCAAATATATAGCAACGGCAGGCGTTTTTGATGCCTGCCGTTCTCATTTTCTGATTTGGTTTGAATCGAATTTTTGCCTAACTTTGTCCCCGATTTTAGACAGAGTTTAAACGGACTTCGGTTCTGTTATAAAGTCAAAATGTAAAATTGGTGTTTTTAGAAGTCCCCATAAAGTAAAAAGGATGAAACATATTCAGATGAAGACGTTTAGAACAGTTGCAATATTGTTGTTATTGCCTCTATTTTCAAAAGGGTACAGTCAAGACAACGTTGCGCTCATTCCGTTTCCCAACGGGATACAAATTTTCTACTTCGTGACCAATATGTCGGAGTTGAAGCGGGATTATTTGGAAAATGCCGATGCGATGGACGCTGTTGCAACACTGTTTAATACGCCGGGGGTTTACGACAAGATAGTTGCGATAGAAATCGCGTCAGCGTCTTCGCCCAATGGTACAATGGAACGCATAGAGCGTTTGTCGAGGGAACGTGCACAGGCATTGTACGACTATCTTGTGCAGACCTATCCACAAATTAATCCCGCTATCATCACGAAAAAAAAATTGGCGGTGGATATAGAAGAGTTCCGGAGCATAGTTGAATCTGAACTTGATTTCCCCGGTCGCGCAGACGTGATGAGCATTCTGAACAATAATTATGATGAAAACACTTTGGTGAACCAACTGGCATTGTTGCCGCCCACTGTGAGATACTACTTGCGTGCCCATATCTATCCAAAACTGCAGTATGCACGGGTGCGTATATTGCAAAAGCCGGAAGCTCCTGTCCGATAATCATTTTTTTTAATGTATAAATTTCCCGGCAAAAAATCACAGTTCAAGATTTTTTTGTACCTTTGCGAAATAAATACAAACAAAAAAAATGGTGATTCAACAGATTATACACAGAAATTTGGAGCGACTGTTTGGGGTGAGTGTCCCCGACAATCTCGTGCAGATTCAGAAGACTAAAAAGGAGTTTAAAGGGCATCTGACACTTGTGGTGTTCCCTTTGCTGAAAATTTCCAAGAAAAAACCGGAAGAAACGGCTGCGGAAATTGGTGCGTTTTTGCTCAAAAATGAGCCGTCAATCGCGGCGTTCAATGCGATTCAGGGCTTTCTTAATTTGACGAATGCGCCGGAGTATTGGATTGAGTTGTTGAATGAAATTGCTCAAAACACCGCCTACGGCACCCGCGCCGCGGATGAAAATGCGCCGCTGGTGATGATTGAATATTCGTCGCCCAACACCAACAAGCCGCTGCATCTGGGGCATATCCGCAATAACTTGTTGGGTTTCAGCATCTCCGAGATATTGAAAGCGACCGGCAATAAGGTGGTGAAGACGAATATCGTGAACGACCGCGGCATCCACATTTGCAAGTCGATGCTGGCGTGGAAACGCTGGGGCAAGGGTGCCACGCCCGAATCGACCGGCAAAAAAGGCGACCACCTGATTGGCAATTACTATGTGAAATTCGACCAGGAGTATAAAAAAGAGTTGGCACAACTGATGGCGGGCGGATTGGACGAAAAAGAAGCCGCCGAAAAATCACCCTTGATGCTCGAAGCGCGCGAAATGTTGCGCCAATGGGAAGCGGGCGACAAGGAGGTGCGCGCACTCTGGGAAACGATGAACAGTTGGGTGTATGCCGGCTTCGACATCACCTACAAGGCGTTGGGCGTGGATTTTGACAAGATTTATTACGAATCGCAGACCTATCTCGAAGGCAAAGACACCGTTTTGGAGGGCTTGAAAAAGGGCGTGTTCTACAAAAAAGACGACGGCTCGGTGTGGGCGGATTTGACGGCGGACGGATTGGACGAAAAGTTGCTGCTGCGTGCCGACGGCACGTCGGTTTATATGACGCAGGACATCGGCACTGCCAAATTGCGGTTCGACGACCAAAAAAAATTACATCAGCCCATCAATAAAATGGTGTATGTGGTTGGCAATGAGCAGGATTACCATTTCAAGGTGCTGTCGCTGTTGCTCGACAAGCTCGGCTTTGAATTTGGCAAGGGGCTGGTGCACTTCTCCTACGGGATGGTCGAACTCCCCGAAGGCAAAATGAAATCGCGCGAGGGCACGGTGGTGGATGCCGACGACCTCATCGAAGAAATGGTGCGCACCGCCAAAGAAACCTCCGAAGAACTCGGCAAATTGGACGGCTATTCGGAAGCCGAAGCGAGTGAAGTGGCGCGAATAGTGGGTTTGGGTGCCCTGAAATACTTTATCCTGAAAGTAGACCCGCGCAAAAATATGACCTTCAACCCCAAAGAATCCATCGACTTCAATGGCAACACCGGTCCGTTTGTGCAATACACCTACGCGCGCATCCAATCGGTGCTGCGCAAAGCAAATGGTCATTGCGGGCTTGACGCGCAATCGCCTCCCAACATCAGCGAGAAGGAGGAGGGGCTGATACAGATATTGTCCGAATTTCCCGCCACCGTGCAGGAGGCTGCCGACAATTTCAGTCCGGCTGTTATCGCCAATTACGTCTATGATTTGGCGAAGGAATACAATCAGTTTTATCACGATTTCCCCATTTTGAAGGAGGAAAACGCTGCCGTGCGGGACTTTCGCCTCGTGCTTTCCAAAAATGTGGGCGAAATCATCAAAACGGGCTTTCGACTGCTGGGGATTGATGTTCCTGACCGAATGTAAAAAAACACTAAACGATAAAAATTTTTTAACGATGCTCAAAAGTTTATCCATACAGAATTATGCCTTGATATCCAAATTGGATATGGATTTCACCAACGGCTTATCCGTCATCACCGGCGAAACGGGGGCGGGAAAATCCATCGTCATCGGTGCCCTGTCGCTGATTTTGGGTCAGCGAACCGATGCCAAATCCATCAAGCAGGGTGCCGACAAATGCACCATCGAAGCCGTGTTCGACATCGCGTCTTACGAGGGGCTGCAAGCGTTTTTCGCCGAGCAGGAGTTGAGCTACGACCCGCACAACTGCATCCTCCGGCGCGAGATATGGACTGAGGGCAAGTCGCGCGCCTTCATCAACGACACGCCGGTGGGCTTGACCGACCTGAAAACGCTCGGCACGTCGCTCATCGACATCCATTCGCAGCACGAAAATTTGCTGCTCACCGACAACAAATTTCAAGTGCAAGTGCTTGACGTGTTGGCAAATAACCAACCCTTGCGCGCGCAATATACGAAGGAATACAAAAACTTCATCGCCATTCGCAAACATTTGCAGGAATTGCAGGAAAAGGCGAAGGCGAGCACCGACGAGCGGGAATATCTGCGCTTTCAGCATCAGCAACTCGTTGAGGCACAACTGAAACCCAACGAACAGGCGGATTTGGAGCGCGAGCAGAAAACATTGTCGCACCTCGAAGAAATAAAAGCGGGGCTGTTTTCCATCGAAAATCACCTCTCTGATGACACCCACGGCGTGGTGCTCGCCCTCAAAGAGGCGTTAAACACAAGTCAGGCATTGGAAAAAATTTATCCGTCCGCGCAAGCCGCCACCGAGCGACTGCAAACGGCTTACCTCGATTTGAAGGATTTGCAAACAGACCTCAGCTGCCGACAGGAAAAATTGGAACTCGACCCTGAACGCCTGAAACTTGCAAATGACCGTCTGGACGTGTTCTATTCGTTGCAACAAAAGCACAAGGTGCAGTCGGTGGAAGAACTTATTGCGCTTCGCGACCAAATTGCAGTGCAGTTGGCAGAAATCGAAAACTACGAGGAGGTGCTCGCCAAATTGCAGCGCGAGCAGGATGCGGCGCATAAAAAGGTGCGCGAACTCGCCGCCGAACTGTCCGCCACGCGCCTGACGGCGGGTGCCTATTTGGAAAGGCAACTCGTCGAAAAAGTCAGCGTGCTGGGGATGCCCTACATGCAGTTTGCGTGCCGAATCGACAAAAAAGACGCGCCTGATGCCACCGGAGGCGATGCCGTCTGCTTCCTCTTTTCGGCGAATAAAAATGTCGCATTGAAGCCGGTGGCGCAAACCGCCTCCGGCGGCGAAATCTCACGTTTGATGCTGGGTATCAAGGCGTTAATAGCCGGCGCAACGGCATTGCCGACCATCATCTTCGACGAAATAGACACGGGCGTGTCGGGCGAAGTGGCAGACAAAATGGGACAAATCATGCGCCTGATGGGTGATGTGATGCAGGTAGTTACGATAACGCACCTCCCACAAATAGCCGCACAAGGCAACACACACTATTTCGTCTATAAAAACGACGAAAAAGAAACAACCGAAACAAACATCCGCCGCCTGCCGCCGGACGAGCGCATTCGGGAAATCGCGCAGATGCTGAGCGGGTCGGAACTCACGGAGGCGGCGATTGAGAATGCGAAGGAGCTGTTGAAATATTTATAGCAACAACGGCATCCTCCTCCTCCGCAACGGCGTTCTTTGCCATTTTGTTTATACGTGATTTATTCATACCTTTGCAGTCTGAATCATTTGTTTCTATG
This sequence comes from Bacteroidia bacterium, assembly GCA_025996755.1. Taxonomy (GTDB): domain Bacteria; phylum Bacteroidota; class Bacteroidia; order Bacteroidales; family Azobacteroidaceae; genus Azobacteroides. The sequence continues at coordinate 4,068 of BNTR01000007.1, read as the reverse complement.
AAATATCGGATATACTTGGATAATTGTTGTTTTAATCGTCCGTATGACGACCAATCTTATTTAGTTATTCGATTGGAATCGGAGGCGAAGTTGTTTGTGCAGAGAGAGATACTGCAAGGAACATTTGAACTTGTGTGGTCTTACATGATGGATTTTGAAAACTCGGTCAATCCCTATGAAAATAGGAAAAGGGCAATTGCAAAATGGCAGAATGTTGTATGAAAACAGACACACTAATCAGAAATGAAGGTATGCAAGTGCTTTTAACCGGTTTGGGTATGGTTGAGGCAGAGCGATTTATCATGTTGATACAACAAGAGCCTTTTGATTACACAAAATGGCAGGAAAATTTGTTTGAAGATATGAGTATTGAGGAAATCAGTAGAAAAGCGGCGAGTTTTCGAGCGCACCGTAAGGTGTCGGCAGGTTAAATTTCCGGAAGAACCGTTTTTAGCCTAAAAAAGATTACCAAGACTATAAATCATCTTGATAATCTTCTTAATCTTATGAAAATCACAGTTCAGACAATTAGTTTAAAACTATGGACAGTTGCCTTGTGGTAAATAAAGCGGAAGCACCAAGCGGAAGCCTATGCTGCCGTAGCGGTAGCCAGTCTTTTCGTCCTATTGTGGGTAATCGGCATCTTCACCGATACTACAATTTCACCGAGATCATGGTTGAAACAGCGAGAATATCGTTACACCATCAGTCCGTATACTCCAATTTTGCACAATCTCATGTTTTTGTTAAACAGTCGCCTTTTATGGCATTTTTAATCTTCATTTATCTTAGCTTATTAGTGGTTCGCACAATGATTTATTTACAACTTTATCTCTCATCATAGATTTATTTTCAGGTTTAAAATGGCGCGAAATATTTTGTACAACATCACTGTAATTATCTGTGCCATCATCTTTTAGATGATAAAAAACTTTTATCGAAGCACAATTATCATGTTCAAACAAAGTATTTAACAATGTTCTATCTGAATTTCCACAGGAATGACCAAAAATAAAGATTTGATAACTATCGGAATTGATAAAATTCAATAACTTTTTGTAATTATTGGTATCAAAATACTTAAATGATTTTATATTAGCAAGATATCGGTTGTTATTAAGATTTTCAATAAGTTTGTATTTATCGTCTATCTCATCTCCATAGCCAAAAATAATATCGCTTGGATTATCTAACTTACCATGAATATAGATAGTTTCTACCGTCTGAGGCATCTTAATTCCTACATACTCTTCTTGACCAATTTTTGAATAGTACTGCTCCGTAGGAGTGTAATTGAAATTGAGAAATAAAATTGAAGTAGGTAATGAGTTGAAAGACCTTCTTTTCATATCTTCTGTCAAGTCACTTTTATTGATTTTGGAGTAGATTTTTTGTACAATGTTTTCGTATGGAAATTCCGATGTTTCTTTTCTCCCAAATTCATCGTTCAAATACGCTATCAAGGCAGTTTTTATGCCCTTAAATTCCTCATTTAATTTATCAATAAACTCATTTTTATCCTCAACGTACTTTTCATTGCTCGCTTCCATACAATTTTTTAATGCCTCGTAATATTCATTTTCTATATCAACCCAGTTTTCCAAATTACAGTGAGTTGTTATACTCTCTAAAAAGGTGTTTTGAAATTCAGGTTGTATATTACGTCCTTTTAAGAAAGATAGTAATGCAAGAGGTCTTCGTATTTGTGTTGATGAATAGTTGCGTATAAATTTGACATCAGCATCTTTCATAGATGAGTTTTTTTCAATGTTCACTATTTTTTGTCTCCAATAATCATCAATAAAGTGCGCGTAACTCGTTTCCAAGCCATGTGCCAAATCAAATCCATTGCCGATAAGTATAATTCTGTTCATCACTTTTTATAAATTTAATATTTTTACTAATGAAACTTACCAAGTAGTACCTATCCCGAAATGAATTTCACCCAAAGATTCAACTTTATTATATCCAAGAGAGAACCTCCATGATTTAATCATTACAGTTGCACCTATCTCCCATTCTAATCCATTAATCTCTTTTGTATCGTCCGGATCAATATCATAATCGTAGTTAAGGTACCCCCATCCTAATCCACCATATAGATACAAAGAATTTTTAATCAGCCGAACTATTCCTCCCGCTGTTAAAGATAGTCTAAGATATTCATCATTAGAACCAAATCTTGTTTGTATATATCCAAATTCTAACAAAGACTTTCCACTATGCGCTCCAAATGCAATACCGATAGGAGCCGAAGGCGACCCTCTATAGTCAATAAAAAAGAAATTCATTGGTTCAAAGGATGACTTTGTCTTATATGATGATGTGTATTCACTTTTTAATTCTCCGCGAATTTCATTATACCCCGGTTTCAAAACAATTGTCTTTTTTAACGGTTGTGGCTTGTAGCCATCCTTACTAAAAAACACTTTTGTTTTGCCAAGCGGGAGATTTTCCTTTGTTAAAGGGGTTTGTCCTACATTTTCACCATTTATAAGAACATAAACATAAGGAATATTTGAAAATACTTTTAGCGTTGCCAATTTATCCATTTTCTGCAAAGCGGCATTGACATCTGCGATTTTTCCCTCTTGTACTTCTACGATTTGTGTATTTGATTTGTAGTCTTTAGCTTGCAATTCTATACTGTGCTTGCCAATAAGCACATTTTTGACAAGAGCCGGTGTGGTTTCTTTTTGTTTCACGCCATCAATCACAATGGCAGCATCCACCACATTGGTACTTATATTCAATGAACCATAAATGGGCATAGGGGCTTGTAGTGGAATTGTTTTGTTTTCGCCCGCCTTTACCTCAATGGAAGCAACAGAGGTGCGATGTGATGCTTTTTTCACTTCCACTTTATATGTTCCTGGCATCAAACGCCCACTCCAAGAATCAACATCTTGTTCCTCATCATTGATATAAATATCTCCATCACCAGTCAAGGTAATAACTGCAAAAGCGGGTTTTAAATCAGGCGTTAGATAGGATTTTTCGGATGCTTTTATTTCAATTTGCCCACTCAGTGGGTAGTACATTGGTGCCTCAATAGTGTATTGATGCTTGCCGTAAGAAAGCAATTTTTGAAATGTGCCATTGCTAAATGCTTCCGAAGCATTGCCATCTATTTTGATGTTCACTCCATCAATAGGACAATTGACGACAAAGTATTGCAAAGCCACATCATCAGTCACAACTCGTTCCACAGTCCCAGATTTCAATTTCATAACATAAACCGTAGCCTCTTTCAAAGGTGCACCAAATTCATAGTTTCGGACGCTTCCCAAGTCTTTATGAATAATGGTCAGGCGTTGTGCGCCGGGCGACAGCCACACCCATATTTCGCCCGTTTTCTGCTCGCTGTGCTCTATCCCCACCATGCCCGCATCGAAAGTGATGTCTTCCAACTTCAAAGGCGTTTCAATTTTCACGATAGCGCAGGTCTTATTGTTCGCATCCGTGCGCTTGCCCGTGATGCGTGCCGATTGGTCACTTTCGTCCGGCGCAAAACTTTGTACAGCGATGTTCTGCGAAAAGCCCATCGTGCCGACTAACAGCAAGATAAATGTAAGAAAACTTTTTTGTATTGTCTGTTTCATCGTCTAAAAATTAGAAATATCATATAGCCCAAAATCGGGGTCTTTCTCCGGCTGCCACGTGCGAATATGGATGGTCGGCTCTTCGGGCTTATTCAAATCCACCATCAGAAAAAGATAACCGGAGTCGCCATAAGTCGTTGAAAAATAGTCCTGTTTCAACTGAATGCCATAAATTTCGCCGCCCGCGCCGGCTTTCTTCACGCTCGTATCGGTAAATTTCAAATTGACATATTCATTGCTTTTAAACACCGTGCTAAGTTGTTTCATATATTGTCCCTTCGTGTATTGGGTCAATTTTGTCCGGTTGGAGGGCAATGAAAATTTTGCAACATCTGTCCCCACGTGATTTTTCACGGTTTTGCCCACAATTATCAGGGCATTGTCCGAAAAAATGGACTCGATGTAATCCAATCGCTTCAAGGCATACGCCGTCTTGTAGTTTTCAATGAAATTGATAATCGCCAAC
>BNTR01000006.1 GCA_025996755.1 Bacteroidia bacterium | reverse complement strand
ACGATGGCGTTTTCAGGTAGCGGTGCCGGTGTCTGTTCCGCATCGTATTGGGCGACGGTCAGATGCAGTCGCTCACTTTCTGATTTGCCCTCGTCGATGGCGGCAAGGTAATACACCCCTTCCGGCACATCCCAATTGTGCGTCAGGGTCAGGACATCGCCGTTGAGCGATGCCGTAACGTTGGTTATTTGCCCATTGGCTCCTTGTCCATAGGAATACAGCTTCCAAGTGACGTTGGCGGAATACTCCTTGGTGTGGTCAAGGGAGAAATTCACGCTTGACTGCTGGGGAGTGGATTTGGCAACGGTGGCGATGCTTGTCGTTGGGGTAGCACTCTGTTCCTGTGCCGACACGGTGAGCTTGAGCCGCCCGCTTTCGGTCTTGCCCGGCGCGGTGGCAGAGACAAAATAATTCCCTGCGTGAATATCATCCGTGGTGATGTACATCAGCTCCAGCACCGAGCCGGTAGGGCACATCGCTATTATGCCCGCTGCCTTGCTTGCGCCGGTTGCCGACGCATAAACTTTCCATTCGGCATCGGGATACTCCGTGGTCAGGAAAAACGCCACGCTCTGCTGCTTGGCGGCGGTCTTCACCACGTTCGTTTCAAACACCCGCGGCGTATCGGTCTGCCCCATATCCTCGCTCCCGCTGCTGCATTGTCCCAGCACGAATGGTGCCAACAGTGCAATCACTAACCCTTTTGCTTTTGCTTTCATTGTCTTCTTCTGTTTATATGATGCTTAAAATTCGGTGCAAAGGTACAAAACTTTTTTTAGAAAAAAACATTTTGCAAATTGAAAAAAAACATTTACCTTTGCAGCCGAAAAAGAACAAAAATATAATTAAAAATTATTAGTATTATGAAAAAGATAAAATTTATTGTAATGGCTTTGTGTGTAACTGCAATTTCTTGGGGAGGTTGCAATCACAGCTCTGATGAAACTCTTGTTGAGGAAATCCCAATTGATGACTCGCAAGAGGTGTTTCCGTTAGATAATGCAACATGGACGGAAGTGGTACACTGGGATTATGAAAGTGCTGACAATCGTCCATTTCCGGAAGATGAATATATTAGTTATTCATTGCGGGGCGATACCGTTGTTGATGGTCTCCGCAGGAGTAAACTCTATTTTTGTCCGGATATTGAGCAAGATTATTCGGAATTAACCGGATTTATCCATGTAGATGCAAGCAAAGTTTATTTCAGACCTAACGCCAGCACAGAAGACCTATATTCATATTATATTGAGTTGGATTATGTTGATCAAGATATACTGCTATATGATTTCTCTCTTAAAATTGGTGATAAATTTAAACATACTTTGCAGGAGATTGATTATGTTAGCATAGGAGGCAGTGAAAGGAAAAGATTTTGTTTCTATTGGGACCGTGACCCCTATTTGAGATGGTATTGGATAGAAGGCATGGGGAGTACGCAGTGTTTGTTTGAACCTATAGTATCAAGACCAGCGTGTATCTATTCGATACGATTGATTTGTTTTTCTCAAAATGGTGAAGTGCTGTGGCCAAGTCCGGATTTTAAGGATTGTCCACCTAAAAAGGGAACGGTACCAACAAAATAGAAACCGTAAGTTCAATTACCAAGTGCGCACTTGATTTCTAATGCACCCTAATATCCTTCACCAGCAACTGCAAAGAGGTAGCCCCGCCATAATTGTTCTCCTCCACCGTGTAGCACACATCGAAGGGTTGCCCCGACTTCACAATGCTGTATTTGTCACACATCCCGAAGGCTATTGCCGGCACGGGGGTGGGGGAGGAGTCGTCCACGAGGTCTAATTTGATATGGTCGCAGTCTTTGCCCACCAGTTTGCTGTTGCCGGCGTCGTGCACGGCGAGGGAGCAGAAAACGGGCTTCTGGTTGCCCTCCCCGTGGGGTTGCATCGCGTTCAAATCGGTCAACAGTTTGTCGGTGATTTCGCTTAGTTGCAGCACGAGGTCGATGTCTAAGGTCTGGGTCATCTGTTCCTGAATCATATTTTTTTCGGCGTAGGCTTCCAGATTTTTTTTGAACGCTTCGAGGTTTTTTTCTTCAATCGTGATGCCCACGGCGGAGGTGTGTCCGCCGAAATTGACCAGAATGTCTGCCGTTGATTCCACCGCCGCGTAGAGGTCGAACCCCGTCACGGAGCGTGCAGAGCCGCAAATCATACCGTTGGATTCCGTCAGGATGATGGTCGGCTTATACAGTTTTTCTGCCAGCCGCGATGCCACAATGCCAATCACGCCCTTGTGCCACGAGGGTTCAAAAAGCACCACTATTTTGTCGGTAAAGCGTTCAGGGTGGGCTTCCAGCATCGCGTAGGCTTCTTCGGTCGTCTTTTTGTCTAATTCGCGCCGGTCGTCGTTGTATTGGTCGATGTTGGCACTTTTCTCTTTCGCCGTTTGCGCGTCTTTCGACAGCAGCAAATCGACCGTTTCCCTGCCGTTCATCATCCGTCCGGAGGCATTGATGCGCGGACCGATTTTGAAGATGATGTCGCCAATCGTTACCCGCCGCCCCGTTAAGCCGCACACGTCGATGATGCCGCGCAGCCCCTTGCTCGGATTTTGGCTGAGTTGTCGCAAGCCGAGCACCGTCATCACACGATTTTCGCCTGTCAACGGCACGATGTCGGACGCGATGCTCACGGCGCACAAATCCAACAGGTGGCGCACGTGGCTCAACTCCATACCGTTGTTTTGCGCAAAGGCGTGCATCAGTTTAAAAGCCACGCCACAGCCCGACAGATGCGGATAGGGGTAGGTCGATTGCTCCAATTTGGCGTTCAAGATAGCCAATGCGGGCGGCAATTCATCGTCAGGCGTGTGGTGGTCGCAAATAATCACGTCGATGCCAAGCGTTTGGGCGTAAGCAATTGCGTCATTAGACTTTATGCCGCAATCTACGGCAATAATCAGCGTCGCACCCTTCGCCTGCGCATAGTCGATGCCTTGCTTTGAAATCCCCGGCTCCTCGTCGGAGCGGTCGGGAATGTAGTAATCCAACTGCGAAGCCACCGCGAATTGCACCAAAAACTTATACACAAGCGCGGTGGCAGTGGTGCCATCCACGTCATAATCCCCATAGATGAGAATTTTCTCTTTGTTGCCCAAAGCGTTTTCCAACCGCTCCACAGCAATCGCCATATCCGCATATCCAAACGGGTCGTGCAAATCCCGAAGACCGGGATACAAAAATTGTTGCACCTCCTCCTTCGTCGAAAACCCCCTCTGCGCCAGCAAAAGGCAGACCGCCGGATGCAACCGAAAATCAGTGGCAAATTGCTGCTGCCTAAGTCTTTGTTCGGGTGTAGGAGAGTGATAATTCCATTTTTCTGACATTTATATTATTTTTATTTTTGCTGCAAAGGTAACATTTTCTTTTGAATATTTGCACAATTGAAATAAATATTGTACTTTTGCAGAAAATTAGCGCAACCGCCATTACAGCAACCGTGGTTGCGCTAAATAAAACAAGATTTATAAAATGCTTATTTTTAATTAGTTATGAAGTTTTATGACAGAGAAAGTGAAATAGCTACTTTGAGGAAATTTGAAGAAATCGCTCAAAGTTCTGCTCAAATGACTATGCTTTCGGGACGGTGGAGGGTTGGCAAAACCACTTTGGTGAAAAATGCTTTTGCCGCGAGCACGGCACTCTATTTTTTTGTTGCAAAGAAGAATGAAGCACTTCTGTGTGATGAGTTTACACGTGAAACAGAGGAAAAACTTGGTGTTTCGCTCGGCAGTTTTCAGAGTTTTGCTTCGCTTTTTAAAGCATTGATGGGCGTGTCGCAGACGCGAAATTTTACGCTGCTCGTGGATGAATTTCAAGAATTTGCCAATATAAATCCTTCCGTTTTCAGTGATATTCAGAACATTTGGGACACCTACAAGGACAATAGCAAAATAAACATTGTTTTTTGCGGCTCCATTTATTCGATGATGAAACGGATTTTTGAAAACAGCAAAGAGCCACTTTTCGGGCGTTTGACGGCAAAAATTACGCTAAAACCATTTGACATACAGACCATTAAGCAAATCCTTCGGGAGATGCATCCCAACTATACAAGCGAGGATTTGTTGGCATTCTATATGGTAACGGGCGGAGTTGCCAAATATATTGAGCAACTTGTTCAAAACAAGGCATTTACAAAAAAGAAGATATTTGATACAATTTTCAGTGAAGGCTCGTTTTTCCTCGACGAAGGTCGGGCGGTTTTGATAGATGAATTTGGCAGGGATTATGGCAACTATTTTTCTATTTTGTCGCTTATTGCTTCATCAAAAACCGATCGGGGCGATATGGAAAGCACGTTGCAGATTGCCGTGGGGGGCTTTTTGGATAAATTGGAAAAAGATTACGGGCTTGTTACGCGCAACCGTCCTTTTGGGGCGAAAGAGGGCAGCCGATTTAACAAATATTCGATTGAGGACAATTTTTTGAATTTTTGGTTTCGGTTTATCTACAAATATCGCAGTGCGGTGGAAATTGGAAATTTGGATTATGTCCGCAACATCGTTGAGCGCGATTACGAAACATACAGCGGACTGATTTTGGAAAAATATTTTCGGACGCAACTCATTGAAACAAAGCAATTTTCAGCGATTGGCAGTTATTGGAACAGGCGAGGCGAGGACGAAATAGATATTATCGCCGAAAATGAATTGGAAAAGCGGCTCGTTTTTTATGAAGTGAAGCGAAACGAAAAACGCATAAATTTGTCTGTTTTAGAGCGAAAAGCAAGCGAAATTGTCAAAAAATATCCTAATTTTACGGTTGAATATAAAAAATTATCGTTAGAACAGATGTAAGTCATCGCTTTGTATGAAAATATTTTGTAATTTTGTCGCGAAATACAAATATGTGATGGAAAAGTTTATAACATTAACGAGCACAATAGTGCCTTTGCCTGTCGAGAATGTCGATACAGACCAGATTATTCCGGCGCGATTTCTGAAAGCCACCTCCAAGGAGGGTTTTGGCGACAATCTGTTTCGCGATTGGCGGTATGACAAAAATAATCAGCCGATTGCCGATTTTGTGCTGAACAACCCCACCTACAAAGGCTCTATTTTGGTGGGCGGGAAGAATTTCGGCAGTGGCTCGAGCCGCGAACACGCCGCGTGGGCTATTGGAGGCTATGGTTTTAAGGTTGTCGTGTCAAGTTTTTTTGCCGACATCTTTAAGAATAATGCGATGAACAACTTTGTGTTGCCCGTTGTGGTGTCGGATGCTTTTTTGGCGGAAATTTTCGCGAGTGTCGCCAACGACCCTACGATGACGCTGACGGTTGATTTGCAAAATCAAAAAATCACCAACAATGCCACCGCCCGCGCCGAATCGTTCGCCATCAACGGCTACAAAAAGGAATGTTTCCTCAACGGTTTCGACGACATAGACTATTTGTTGAGCAAAAAAGACAAAATTGAGCAATTTGAAAAAGCAAATTGAGATATTAGATACCACATTGCGGGATGGTGAGCAGACTTCGGGCGTGTCTTTTGCGTCCGACGAAAAGTTGCACATCGCGTTGCTGTTGCTCGAAGACTTGAAAGTGGACAGGGTAGAAATCGCCTCGGCAAAGGTCTCCGAGGGCGAATTTGCGACCGTCCGGAAAATATCCAAGTGGGCGCGTGCCAACGGACATATCGACAAAATTGAGGTCTTGGGCTTCGTAGACGGCACCGTTTCATTGGATTGGGTGCACGATGCCGGCTGTCAGGTGATGAATGTGCTGTGCAAAGGCTCGCTGAAACACTGCCGGGAGCAACTGCACAAAACACAGGAGCAGCATCTGGCAGACATCCTCCAAGTGGTGGAAAACGCCGAAAAGCAGGGCATCGCCATCAATATCTATCTGGAAGACTGGTCTAACGGGATGCTGAACTCGCCCGAATACGTCTTTTATCTCATTGATAATCTGAAAGATACAAACATCAAACGTTTTATGCTTCCCGACACGCTGGGCATTTTGAACCCCATCAGTACGGGTGAATTTTGCCGACAAATTTTGGCGAAATACCCCCGCCTGCATTTCGACTATCACGCCCACAACGACTATGATTTAGCCATTGGGAACACCTTCGCAGCCGTCCACGCGGGCATTCAGGGCATCCACACGACTGTCAACGGGCTTGGCGAGCGGGCGGGCAATGCGCCGCTGGCGAGTGTCGTTGCCATGCTGCACGACCAGTTGAAACTCAAAACACACATCGCCGAAGACCGCCTGAACACCGTCAGCCGCACGGTGGCATCATACGCCGGTATGCGCATCCCCCAAAACAAGCCCGTCATCGGCGACAATGTGTTCACCCAATGTGCAGGCATTCACGCCGATGGCGACAACAAGAACAACCTCTATTACAACGACTTACTGCCTGAGCGATTTGGACGGTCGCGTAAATATGCGCTGGGCAAAATGTCGGGCAAAGCCAACATCAAGAAAAATCTCGAAGCGATGGGCATGGAGGTGGACGAGGCGGTGATGAAAAAAATCGTTGAGCGCGTCATCGAACTTGGCGACAAAAAGGAAATTATCACGCAGGAAGACCTCCCCTACATCATCTCGGACATTTTGCACGCCGAAAAAATCGAAAAAATCCATTTGGTCAATTATTCATTGTCATTGACCCACGGATTGCGCCCCACAGCCACGGTGCGCATCACCATCGGCGGCGAAGAATACGAACAGTCTGCTGCCGGCGACGGTCAATACCACGCCTTTTCAAAGGCACTGTGGAAAATCTACACGCAATTGGATAAGCCCAAGCCTAAACTGCTGGATTACAGCGTGAACATCACCTCCGGCGGGCGCACCGACGCGCTGGTGCACACCACCATCAAGTGGGAGTTCAGCAACAAGTCGTTCAAAACCAGCGGGTTAGACATCGACCAAACGGTCGCAGCCATCAAAGCAACATTCAAAATGCTCAATATAATTGAAGAAATGTAAAAAAACAGACATAATGAAACGTTTAATAGTAATGTATTGCACTTTATTGCCAACAATTTTCCTCACCGCCTGCTCAGTTTCGTATGGCTTTCAGGGAGGGAAATTGAACTACGATGTTGTGAAAACCATCACGATACAGGATTTCCCCAACCGCGCGACGCTGGTGAACCCGAATTTGGCACCCACATTTGAACGTGCCCTGCGCGATAGATTCGTCGAACAGACCCGTCTGACGGCGGTAAACAACAATGCCGACATCGAAATCGAAGGCGAAATCACCGGCTACGACATCATGGGCACAGCCGTCAAAGAAGATGCCTACGCCTCCCAAACGCGCCTGACAGTGGGCATTCGTGTGAGTTACACCAACCACAAGGAGGACGGCAGCGACGTTAACCAGACATTCACCGCCTTCCGCGAATTTCCGGCAACCAGCAGCCTCACCGACGTAGAAGATGCCTTAATCAGCGAAATAGTGAAAGAGATTGTCGATATGGTTTATAATGCCACGGTGGCGAATTGGTAAAAAATCAGGAATAGATATGCAAACACAGGAAATCATCAATCTGATAACACAGCGGCAGCCGCTGACGGACAAAACTTTGTCGGAATTGCAAATTTTGACGGAGAAATACCCCTATTTTTCGGTGGCTCAGGTGCTTTTTACGCTCAATTTGAAGAGCCGGGATGATAGCCGATTGGATGCAAGTATGCTAAAAGCAGCCTGTTACATTGGCGACCGTCGGCAGTTGTTTTATCTGATGGAAGAGTTGCCCACCGTGGGGGAAACCTCCGAGTTCACCTCGTCGGACTACGCTCCCGCCCAGCCAGAGTACACCCCGGAGCCGGACAGCCACACGGTTACTAAACCCGACACGGAGGAATCTGCGCCGGTGGTTGCTCCTGCGCCTGTTGTGCCTGCGCCAGAGGTTGCTCCTGCACCGCCCGTTGCTCCTGCGCCTGTTACTCCTGCACCGCCTATCAACCAAGCGGCGATGATTGATTCCTTTTTGTTGCAGCAGCCCGGGAATCAGCCGACCGAATTGGTATATGCTGCCGTTGCTGACGATTATGCGGAAAATTTTTTGATGGATGCCGAAGATGCCGAAGATGTGGAAGATGATGGTCAAAAGGATATTCCAGCGGAGTTTTTCTCCGTAACTTTGGTGGAAATTTACATCAAACAGAAGAAATATGAGCAGGCTCTGAGAATGCTTCGCAAATTAAATTTGGAGAATCCGGAAAAAAGTCGTTACTTTGCAGACCAAATTCGATTTTTGGAAAAATTGATTAATAATACAAAAAAATAAATTTAAAAAGATGTACTATTTTATTACAGTGTTAATTGTTGTGGCGGCGGTGTTTCTCGCCCTGGTGGTGGTGATTCAAAACTCCAAAGGAGGTGGCTTGGCGGCAGGTTTTGCGTCGTCAAACCAAGTGATGGGTGTTCGCAAGACCAACGACGTGCTCGAAAAGGCAACGTGGTGGCTGGCTACATTCGTGGTCGTGTTTTGCCTTGGTGCCTCGTTCACGATGCCTCGCGGAGTGGCTATTGAGTCGGACAGCATCTCGAAAGAGATTCTCGACGCGGCTGCTCCCCAGCAAAATCCGGCTCAGGCACCGCAGTTTGAACCTACGGTTACGGACGAAGAGGAATAACAGCCCATCTACCTAATTGTGGGGAATACGCCTATAGTTTTCCCCACATTTGGGGATTGTGGGCATTGAACCCATTTGATACCTTTGCGGCATTAAATGAAATAAGTTATGAAACTGTCGGAACTGCTCACGGGACAAAAAGGCATTATCGTACACGTAAGTGGCGATGGTGCGTTTCGTCGTCGCATCCTCGAAATGGGGTTTGTGCGCGGCGAGGAGGTCGAATCAATGCAGGCAGCCCCCCTCAAAGACCCCACCGAATACAAGGTGATGGGCTATGAGGTGTCGTTGCGCCGCAGTGAGGCGGATTTAATCGAGGTGGTGCCTCTGACGCGGCATTTAGAAATGCAAATGCAGCGGTATCAGCAACTCAAAGACTTCTTTGGTAGTGAAGGGCATTGGCACCACAGGCATCATTGGCATCACAGGCATCATTGGCTCCACGAGCACCATTGGCACCGCGAACAGCATGATTGTCATGAATGTGAACGCAAAATAATCAATGTGGCATTGGTGGGAAACCCCAATTCCGGCAAAACATCCCTCTTCAACGTCGCCTCCGGCGCGCACGAGCACGTCGGCAATTTCAGCGGCGTGACGGTCGATGCCAAGGCGGGCAAATTCCAACACAAGGGCTACACGTTTAATCTGGTGGATTTGCCCGGCACCTATTCGCTGTCTGCCTATTCGCCCGAAGAAGTGTATGTGTGCAAGCATCTCGACGAAGCCAAGCCCGACATCATCCTCAACGTGATTTCTGCCTCCAACCTCGAGCGCAATCTCTACCTCACCACGCAGGTGATTGACCGCCAATCCCCCGTTGTCATCGCCCTGAATATGTATGACGAGTTGCAAAAATCCGGCGGCACATTCGACTACGACCGCGTGGCTGAAATGATTGGCTGCCCGATTGTGCCCACGGTGGCATCGTCGGGCAAGGGCATTCACGCACTTTTCGACAAAATTATTGAGGTGCACGAGGGCAAAAATCCGATTGCGCGCCCCGTCAAAATCAATTACGAGGAGGAAGACGACGACCCAAGCACCGCCCGCTACAGTTTTATCCGCAGCCTTTTGCTCGAAACATACACGCCCGGACAGCACGACGGACTGCACGTAACACACCTTATCGACCGCCTCCTGATTAACAAATGGTGGGGTTTTCCGCTCTTTTTCCTCTTTATGTTCGTCATGTTTGAATCCACTTTTTTTCTGGGGCAATACCCGATGGAGTGGATTGAAGCGGGCGTTCAGACACTTGCCGACTGGATTGGCAACGCGATGGCGGAAGGTCCGCTGAAAGATTTGCTCACCGAGGGCATCATCGCCGGTGTGGGCAGCGTGATTGTGTTTCTGCCCATCATCATCATCCTGTATCTGTTCATCTCGTTTATGGAAGACACCGGCTATATGGCTCGTGCGGCGTTTATTATGGACAAATTTATGCACAAAATAGGGCTGCACGGCAAGTCGTTTATCCCCTTGCTGATGGGCTTTGGGTGCAACGTGCCAGCGATTATGGGGACGCGCATCATCGAAAGTCGCAACGTGAGGCTGATTACGATGCTGATAAACCCGCTGATGTCGTGCTCGGCGCGCCTGCCGGTCTATATCCTGCTCATCGCCGCCTTTTTCCCCACGCAGGGCGGACTTATTTTGTTTATGCTCTACCTCACAGGCATTGCATTGGCTTGTTTGGCGGCACTCTTTTTCAAACGATTTGTGATTACGGAAGACGATTTGCCCTTCGTGATGGAACTGCCTCCCTACCGACTGCCCACCGCGAAGGCGATTTCGCGCCACATCTGGCGTGAAGCCTCGCAATACCTCAAAAAAATGGGCGGGCTAATTTTGGTAGCCTCCATTTTCATCTGGTTTCTGCAATACTTCCCGCGCAACAGCCAACCAACCGGCGAATTTGCAGCACCGCAGACCGAACAACAGGCTGAACAGCAGGCAGAACAGCAGGCAGAAAACTCCTACATCGGACAGATTGGGCGATTCATTGAGCCGGTGATGCGCCCGCTGGGCTTCGACTGGAAAATCAGCGCAAGCCTGCTGGCAGGAACGGCTGCCAAAGAGGTAGTAATCAGCACATTGAGCATCCTCTACAGCGGCGAAGACGAAGCCGACACCGTGGTGCTGGGAGAGCGTTTGCAAACGGAAAAATATGCCGACGGCACGCCCGTTTTCACGCCCCTGGTAGCCCTCAGCCTGCTATTGTTCGTGCTGATATACTTCCCGTGCATCGCCACCGTCACCGCCATCAAAAACGAATCCGGCTCGTGGAAGTGGGCACTCCTCACGATAGCCTACACCACCACATTGGCGTGGATAGTGAGCTTCGCGGTCTATCAGATTGGGGGGCTGCTCGCCCGAATTTGATGACAACACCACACAACACCACACCACACCACACAATAAAGGGCTCTCTTCTCAAAGAACCCTTTTATGCGGTCTTTCTTACAGCATTATTTTCAAGACAAAAAGATTGATTAGGTTTACGGCTGCAAAGGTCGCACATTTTTTTTAATTTACCAAATAAAAAAGTATGTTTTGCAGCAGGTTTTTAACATTTTTAGAACTTTTTTTTACTTAATCAATTCTGCCAATTTTGCCGCCAATTCGTTGCCGCGCAATCCCGTTGCGATAATCTGCCCCTCAGGGTCGATGAGAAAGGTGTTTGGAATAGATTGCACGCCATAAGTGGTCGCGCCCGGCGAAGTCCACCCCTGACAATGCGACATCTGCACCCAGGTCATCTTCAAATCCGCCAACCCTTTTTTCCACGCCGCGGCATTATCATCCAAAGAATAGCCGAC
Source organism: Bacteroidia bacterium (assembly GCA_025996755.1). GTDB lineage: Bacteria > Bacteroidota > Bacteroidia > Bacteroidales > Azobacteroidaceae > Azobacteroides. The sequence continues at coordinate 29,766 of BNTR01000006.1, read as the reverse complement.
GATTTCAAAATTCTTGTCCCTGTACATATCATACAGTTTAACCATAAGCGGCATTTCGGCGCGGCAGGGCGGACACCAACTCGCCCAAAAATCCAGCAACACATATTTACCCTTGCCGGCATAATCAGACAACCTAACTTCCTGACCATCAGGATTTTTCGCCACAATCTCCTTGAAAGAATCGGCACTCGCCTCAACTTTCTCAACAGTTTCAACAGCCTCAACAGCCTCAACAGCCTCAACTTTCTCCGCTTTTTTCTGACAGGCAGCAGTCCCCACCGCCAAAAGCAAGCCCAAAACACAAATTGTTCGTTTCATATAACTTATTTTTTAATGATTTATAGTTGCAAAATCGTGATGATATAGTGTTAGTGGGTCGTCGTCGTCCCATGCAAAACTTTCAAAACTTATGTCTTCGTCTATTTTTTCCCAATGAAGTCCAAAGGGCGATTCCGTCCATTCAGCACGTTGATGGTCAGTCGCTTTCCGCAATTGTGGAAAAAAGCGCATCGGCTGGCTCATTACATCACCTTTTGCAGTTTTGATGAACAGCCGTTCGTCAGCAAACCAAAGTTCTTTAACCGTTTTCATTGTTCATGCTTTGTTTTTGAAAAAAAGTTTCCAATGTGCAACCATAAATTCGCGATTATCCCTAATAACTTCCTCTGCGATAGCAAGTTCATGAGGTTTAAACCCTTTGTTCTCGGTCAGTTCAATCTCCGGCTCAAGATTAAACCGAGCTTCAGCACCTCCTTTTTGCACATGCACATGAATTGGCTCATGCTCCCTTGCCCAATAAGAAAAACGCATCCCTAACAAAAACAATACTGTTGGCATAATTTAAAAAATTAAAATGTTTACGCGGCAAAGGTAAGCAAAAATTTTTGAATGACAAGCAAAACAAAATTCTGAACCACGATTTTAATAAGATTTTGAGGATTAGCAGGATTCCAAAAAAATCCTGCCAATCCTCATCCTGCTAATCTTGAAAATCTTATTAAAATCGTGGTTCAGACTATTGTTTCACCACCTTTGCCGACTTATTCCCCACCTTCACAATGTATATGCCTGCCGGCAAATGTGCAACGTCAATGGTGATGGTGTTGCCTTGTTGGGGTGACACATGTGTTGCCTCTACCAACGCGCCTGCCAGATTGTAAATCTTTACCTTGTCCCCCACATTCCACTCATCGCTGACGATGGTTATCCGGTCGCGGGCAGGGTTGGGGTAGATTTGCAGCGAGATGATGGTTTGTGTTGCTACGGCAGTGACAGAATTTTCTGCCTCGCGGGTTATGATGAGCAAATACTCTTTGGTGGTAGCACCATCCTCTGCGGTTACGGTGATAGTGAACGGATTTTCACCTACAGCGATAAACTTACTACCCGTGCCGGTTACGCTCTTACTATCAGTTGCCGTTGCCTCAATGGTAACGCTATTCACACCATTGGGCACGGTGAGCGTATAAACAGTGGTATTTGCATCAAACACAGGCAAAATGCTATATCCCGTTACAGCAAGGCTACTCAAAATTGCATCGCTGCTTGGAACCACTACTGTTACCTTCATATCCGTTTTGGTAGTGGTATTGTAATTAACAATGTCTGTAGGTGTAAATACTAATTCATAGTTGGTGGTGTTGCTATTGGAGAGCGCAGGAATTGTGCTTGCACTCGAAAAAGCAAACGCACCACTTACGTCACTGCTCCCGCCCGTAAACACTGCCGTTGCCAACGTTGCGCCGAACTGCACTGTGGCTTGCGTGGGATAAGTTACAGAGGGCGTGGCTTTTGCCACATTCACCGTAACATTCCCTGTTGCCGCCTCATAGTTGCCGCTGGGGTCAGTGTAAATAGCGGTAAAAGTTTGACCATTCCCCGCATTAACAGCAGTAGTGGGTGTTTCCCAAGCATAATTAGCAGGTAATGTAATATCTGCCAATGTCAAACCCGCTGTGTAGGTAGTATTTACGGCAGATGTGCTAACAAAAGTGCCTGTGGCTGCTACATTCACATCACAAGTTGCCGTAAAGCCTCCGTCTGTGGTGGTAACGGTGATGGTAGCACTGCCTACCGATACGGCTGTTACCTCGCCGCTTGCGCTCACCGTTGCCACTGCCGGGTTGCTGCTACTCCATGTTACTGCTGTGTTGGTGGCATCGGCGGGCGAAATGCTTGCCGTGAGTTGCTTTGTACCACCCACTGATAGTGTGGCACTGGTTGGGTTAAGTGAAACGCTTGTAGCGGGTACTGCGATGGCAAGTATTGTTCTAAAGACACTATTCCAATCGCTATTTTTATAAGCATCCAATGAACCAGCAGGCACATAAAGCGTATCGACAATATGCACAAAATTATCCCTGCCTAATGATGGTGGTGTAGTAGCAAGGCAAGTTACGGAGGTAAGAGGGCCGCGGCACTCAAAAGCATTATTTCCAATGCTTGTCACGCTGTTACCAATGGTGACAGAGGTAAGACCGCGGCAACCGTAAAAAGCCATATCTCCAATGCTTGTCACGCCGTTAGGAATGGTCAACGCTCCGGTAAGACCGCTGCAATCGGAAAAAGCCGCCTTTCCAATGCTTGTCACGCCGTCAGGAATGGTCACAGAGGTAAGACGACCGCTGCAACCGTAAAAAGCATAAGCCCCAATGCTTGTCACGCTGTTAGGAATGGTAAAAGCACCTTGTTTTCCTACTGGATAACAAACTAAAGCGGTCTGATTTTTGTTGTAAAGCACACCATCTACTGAACTATATTTTGTATTGGCACCATCTACATTGATAGCAGTAAGACTGACGCACCATGTAAAAGCCCTATCTCCAATGCTTGTCACGCCGTCAGGAATGGTCACGGAGGTAAGACCGCTGCAAGCGTAAAAAGCCTCCTCTCCAATCCAAATCACGCCGTCAGGAATGGTCAACGCTCCGGTAAGACCGCTGCAACCGGAAAAAGCCTCCCTTCCAATGCTTGTCACGCCGTCAGGAATGGTCAACGCTCCGGTAAGACCGCTGCAATAGGCAAAAGCATAAGCCCCAATGCTTGTCACGCTGTTAGGAATGGTCAACGCTCCGGTAAGACCGCGGCAATCGTAAAAAGCAGAATTTTCAATGCTTGTCACGCCGTCAGGAATGGTCAACGCTCCGGTAAGACCGCTGCAACCTTCAAAAGCAGACTTTCCAATGCTTGTCACGCCGTCAGGAATGGTCAACGCTCCGGTAAGACCGCTGCAACGGTAAAAAGCATCCTCTTCAATGCTTGTCACGCCGTCAGGAATAGTCAACGCACCGGTAAGACCGCGGCATTCGTAAAAAGCCCCCTTTCCAATGCTTGTCACACTGTTAGGAATGGTAACGGAGGTAAGACCGCTGCAACCGTAAAAAGCATAATTCCCAATGCGTGTCACGCCATAGTTGATTACCACCGTCTTAATAGCAAAGCGGGAGGAATACCAAGGCATATTGAGGTAGCTGACGTAATAATTATCCATCGCCCCCATCCCGCTAACGGTGAGACTATCATCGGTTAACACTAACATGGTACTCCCCGAAGTCCACGAATCAATTGTTGTTGCTGCATTAGCAGCACCCGTGCCCAGCAACACCGTCGCTGCAACACAAAAACCAAAAAAGTTTGTCTTTCTCATAACTTGTTGTTTTTAATTGTTTTTTAAATTTAAAATTAATCCCTATCTTTTTTCAAATATGTCCCTTCCAACCTTGCGCTTGAAATTATAACAAAGGTAGCAACTATTTTTGAATTAACCAAATATTTCCAAAGATTTTTTCAATTATCAGCAATTTTTTTTCAATTATCAGCAAATATCATACCTGTCACCCCAGAGCAAACGCATCAAAATAAAGAATTTTTCTATTGATATGAATGCCCTAACGGGCAAAGTAATGTCTGAACCACGATTTTAGTAAGATTTTCAAGATTAGCAGGATTACAAAAAAATCCTGCCAATCCTCCATCCTGTTAATCTTGAAAATCTTACTAAAATCGTGGTTCAGACTACACGTCCACGCTACGAATGGCAAGGCGGGAGTTATGCACATATCGCCTCTGCGAGGCTAAAAATAGCCCCCCCCCCAAAAATTAGCCGCAATCCGAAATGAAATACCAAGATTTAAACTTCATATTTCATAATTTTTTTGTACCTTTGCATAAATTATTTTATTATGAATAAAAGATTAACGATTGCCCTTGTGGCGCATGACCAGCGGAAGGCTGACATGGTGGAGTGGGCGGTTTTCAACGCCGATATGCTGTCGCAGCATCAGTTGGTGTGCACCGGCACCACGGGTAGCCTGATTCAGCAGGCTTTTGCGGAAAAGGACATTCACGCGGAGGTGATTTGTATGCACTCGGGTCCTTTGGGCGGCGATGCGGAGATTGCGGCGATGGTGGTGCGCCACGAAATCAATTTGGCGGTTTTTCTTATCGACGATTTGAATCCGCAGCCGCACGAAGCGGATATTCAGATGTTGCTCCGGCAGTGTCGCGTGCACAATGTGCCCATTGCCTGCAATCGCTACAGTGCCGATTTGATGATTACGAGCGGGTTGTGGGATGTTGAGCATTACACGCCGTCTACCCCCCGATATATTAAATTTGAGAGAGCGTAGATTTCATTTTCCTTTCATAATGCGCTGAATGTCATAGAGTTTCTGCCACGTTTCGCGCGGGGAGAGGTTTTCGAGGTCGAGGTTGTTGATTTCGTCGCGAATTTGCGACAGGATGGGGTCGTCTAATTGGAAAAAGTTCATCTGATAGCCCTCGTGTTTGGTGGCGATGTCGGTCATGGGCTTTGAAACAGTGTCTTGGCGGTTTTCGCTTTCCAGGCGGGTGAGAATTTCGTTGCTGCGCTGGATGATGCTTTGCGGCATCCCCGCCATTTTCGCCACGTGAATCCCAAAACTGTGCTCGCTGCCGCCGCGTACTAATTTGCGCAGGAAAATCACCCTGTTGTCCACCTCTTTGACGGTTACATTGTAGTTTTTGATGCGCTTAAACGTCTTTTCCATCTCGTTGAGTTCGTGGTAGTGGGTGGCAAAAAGCGTTTTGGCGCGACCGCGCGCGTGTTCGTGGATGTATTCCACAATCGCCCACGCGATGGAAATGCCGTCGTAGGTGGATGTGCCGCGTCCCAATTCGTCGAAGAGCACCAGACTGCGCTCCGACAGGTTGTTGAGGATGTTCGACGCCTCGTTCATCTCCACCATAAACGTGGATTCGCCCGCCGAGATGTTGTCGCTGGCACCCACGCGCGTGAAAATCTTATCCACAATGCCGATGCTGGCGGCTTCGGCGGGCACGAACGAGCCGATTTGCGCCATCAGCGTAATCAGTGCCGTCTGTCGCAAGAGGGCGGATTTCCCCGCCATGTTGGGTCCGGTGATGATGATGATTTGCTGCGTGTTGTCGTCCAGATACACATCGTTGGGAATGTATTGCTCGCCGGTGGGCATCTCCTGCTCAATCACGGGGTGTCGCCCCTTTTTGATGTCGAGCACCTGACTGTCGTCGATTTGCGGGCGGATGTATTTATTCTTTTTCGCCGTTTTGGCAAACGACAGCAAGCAGTCTGTTTGCGCTAACAGGCTGGCATTGGTCTGAATAGATACTATATATTCAAGTAATTCTTTAACTAAATCCTTGAAAAGTTGCTCTTCCAGCGAGGCGATTTTACCCTCTGCGCCGAGGATTTTGTCCTCATAAATTTTCAGTTCCTGCGTGATGTAGCGTTCGGCACCGACCAGCGTTTGCTTGCGAATCCAATCTTTGGGCACCTTGTGTTTGTGCGTGTTGCGCACCTCAATATAGTAGCCAAACACATTGTTGAAACTCACTTTCAGCGACGGGATGCCCGTTTGGTCGCTTTCGCGCTGCTGAATTTGGAGCAGAAAATCCTTGCCCGAATAGGCAACCTCCCGCAACTCGTCGAGTTCGGCATTGACCCCGCTGTTAATCACATTGCCCTTGCTGAGCAGCATAGGCGGCTCCGGGGCGAGTTCGCGGGCGATTTTGTCGCGGATGCCGGCGCAGAGATTGAGTTGTTCGCCCACGCGCTTCAGTCCCGCATCGGCGGCGGCTTCGCACCCGCGTTTGATAGGCTCAATGGCTTGCAAGGCGGTTTTTAGTTGTGCCACTTCGCGCGGATTGACCCGCCCGACTGCCACTTTGGAGATGATGCGCTCCAAGTCGCCCACCAGATTGAGATGCTCCTCCAGGAGGTCTTTCAGGGCGAGGTCTTGAAAGAAATAATCAACAGCCGAGAGGCGACTTTCAATCTGTTTCACGTCTTTGAGCGGGAATGTGAGCCAGCGTTTCAGCATCCGCGCACCCATCGGCGTGACGGTGCGGTCGAGCACGTCAATCAGGGCTTTGCCGCCCTCGCTCATCGACGTGAGCAGTTCCAGACTGCGAATCGTGAAGCCGTCTAAGTGCATAAACCGGTCTTCCTCGATGCGCGCAAGGGCTTTGATGTGCCCGATTTGCGTGTGTTGGGTGCTGTCTAAATAGCACAAAATCGCCCCCGAAGCCACCACGCCATTGGGGAGGGTGTGCACGCCGAAGCCTTTGAGGTTTGCCGTTTCAAACTGTCGGAGGAGGCGTTCGTTGGCGTTGGTTTCCGTAAACACCCAATCCTCCATCTCAAACGTGAGCCATTTGCTGCCGAAGGCATCAACGAAATTTTTGCGCTTGCTGCGGTCGTGCAGCACCTCCTTGGGCGCAAAATTGGTTAGCAGGGCTTCCACATAGTTGGCATCGCCCTCCGCCGTCATAAATTCGCCCGTCGAAATATCGAGGAATGCCACGCCGCACATTGTTTTATTGAAATGCACGGCGGCAAGGAAGTTGTTTTCCTTGTGATTCAGCACGTTATCGTTGATGCTCACGCCCGGCGTTACCAATTCTGTTACGCCGCGTTTGACAATTTTATTAGTCAGTTTGGGGTCTTCCAACTGGTCGCAAATTGCCACCCGCTTGCCTGCGCGCACCAATTTGGGCAGATAGGTATCCAGCGCGTGGTGCGGAAATCCCGCCAATTCCACGTGTGAAGCCGCCCCGTTGGCACGTTTGGTAAGAGTAATGCCCAAAATTTCGGACGCAACGATAGCGTCTGCGCCAAAAGTTTCGTAGAAATCGCCCACGCGGAATAATAAAATAGCGTCGGGGTGCTGCGCTTTTACTTTGGCGTGTTGCTGCATCAACTTCGTTTCACCACCTTTTGCTGCCATATCCTTATTTTTTTCCGAGTAGTGAGAACATATTTTTCTTGTAGGCTTCAACGCCCGGTTGGTCAAACGGATTGACGCCCAGCAGATAGCCGCTGATGCCACACGCGCGTTCAAAGAAATAGAGGAGTTGCCCAAGATAGTATTCGTTGAGTTTGGGCAACGTGATTTTCAGATTGGGCACGCCGCCATCGACGTGAGCCATCTGCGTGCCGAGTTCGGCTTGCTTGTTCACAAAGTCTACATGCTTGCCGGAGAGGTAGTTCAGCCCGTCCAGATTGTCGGAATCGGAGGGCACGGTCACGCTGTGTTTGACCTGGTCTACCGACAGCACCGTTTCAAAAATGCTGCGTTCGCCGTCCTGAATCCATTGTCCCATCGAGTGGAGGTCGGTTGTGAAATCGACCGAAGCGGTGAAAATGCCCTTGTGCTCCTTGCCTTCGCTTTCGCCGTAGAGTTGTTTCCACCATTCGGACACGTAGTGCAGTTTCGGCGTGAAATTCGCCAAAATCTCAATTTTTTTGCCGCTCTTGTACAATTCGTTGCGCGTGGCGGCGTAAATTTCCGAAATGTTGTCGTCGAACGCCACGGTCGAAGCCGTCGCCTTTTCCATATCCGCCGCCCCTTGCACCAGTTGCTTGATGTCGATGCCTGCAATCGCGATGGGCAGCAACCCCACGGGGGTGAGCACGGAAAATCGCCCGCCCACATCGTCGGGAATCACGTAGGTTTTGTAGCCCTCTTTCGTTGCCAGCGTCCGCAGTGCGCCGCGGGCTTTGTCGGTGATTGCCACGATGCGCGTGAGAGCCTGACCCTTGCCCACAGCATCTTCCAACTGCTTTTTCAGGAGGCGGAACGCTAAAGCCGGCTCGGTGGTTGTGCCCGATTTGGAGATGTTGACGATGCCGAATGATTTGCCTTTCAGAAAGGCTTGCAGTTCATACAGATAGTCTTCGCTGATGTTGTGTCCGGCGAACACGACGACGGGCTGCTTTTTGGCAGCGGGTTGCGGGTCCGTCCCGCACCGACCATAGTGGTCAAACGTGCCGCCGATGGCTTCCATCACGGCTTTTGCGCCGAGATAACTGCCGCCGATGCCGACGACCACGACCACTTCGCAATTCGCGCGGAACTTATCCGCAGTCTTCTGAATATCAGCCAGTTCCGCTGCCTGAATCGCACTTGGCAAATGGAGCCAGCCCAAGAAATCGTTACCTTTTCCGGTACCGTTTTCAAGCGTCTGATTGGCAGCTTTCGCCTTCGCTGCTTGGGCATAGACCTGTTCTTTCGTCACTGCGCCCAAGGCTTTTTCGATGTTTAATCCAATTGTTTTCATACTCTTTTATTTCTTAATTTTTAATTATTATGCTGCAAAGGTACAAAAAAATCACATAAAAATCACATAAAATGATTATCTGATATGACATTTAACTTGGCTGAAAGCCAAAATTTTCATTCCCGCAGGTCATTGACCTGCGGGAATGGAGAGCCACAGCACTACTGCCTGAAAGGTAGGACTGCATTAAAATCCCGCCCATTCGGGCGATAGGCAAAATATCCGATAATCATAAAAAAATTATGTCCCTTTTAATGAAATTGGTGGAGGATTATCCACATTATTTATAGAAATGGCAGTAGCATGAAGCCAATGTAGTTTTTTCTTTAGTTTGTCTCCCCATGCCGACATTTTTGCTTTCTTTTCTTTAGCATTTGGCTCATCAAATTTTATACATTGACAAACATCCTCATCGTATTCAAAAATAATATCACTTTCATTATATTGTTTCATCGGTTAAATCGGAATTTATGAATGTTTGTTCAAGGTCATAATAGGCAGCGTATTCATCTAAAATAGGATTGTTCTCTATTGAAGTTAATGTATCTCCTTCTTCTACTGATATTTGTTCGGATTCACTATTTTTCAGCAAGCAGAAAAATTTGGCTTCTGTTTTTTTGTATTCTGAATTGAGTGACAGAATATGGGTCAGCAAATAATCGTGCGTTGCAATAAATATCTGTATTCCGTGGCGTTCAAGTTCTAAAATGAACTTAGCGACAACATTTATTAAGGCAGGGTTAAGGTTTGCTTCCGGTTCGTCCCAAAAGAGGATTGAATTTTCTTTCAATTCACCATTCAAAATAAGATACATTATCGAAGCCAATTTTCTAAACCCCTCAGCAACAAGATGCGCCTCCAAAGTTTCATTCGCAGTTTTAATGTAAAAACGACCGTTTTGTTGAATAACTTTAAAGTGCAATTCATTTTCCAGTATATCTATTGCACTTTGAAGCGGATTTTTGTAATCTGCTTTTAACAAAGGTACATTTAGTGCTTTCGCAAACGCAATATAGGTTTCATCAAACGAAATCTCTCTTTTCTCAGTTAGTCCAATAAATCCTTCAAACAATGAAAACATTTCGCGAGGTGGAATATAAAGGCTTTGTATTTTTTCCCATTTGGCATCTTTTTTAATAGTGATAGATGACTTTGATGTGGAAGATAATGAATATTCTAATTCTTCGTTATTATAAGATAGATGAATAGTCGCTCCGGACCAAGTTTTCTGTACAAGATTACCCAAATTATCAGGTTTAAAATAATTCATTAGTTTAGAAGCATAAGTCGTTCCTTTCATAGTAGCGGACGACGATACACTTTGCCCGCTATTGAAAACATTGCTTGCATCTATCGTTGCTGCAATATTTTTCAAAATATGGGTTTTACCGGTACCATTTTTGCCGATAAAGATATTGATTCCCTTACTAAAGAAAAATTGATACTGATTGAAATTAGTAAAATTCTGCAGACCTATATAATCTATCATTTTAATTCGTAATTCGTAATTCGTAATTTTTAATTCTTTATATAAACGTCTCCGTCAGCTTGCGAATCACCGCCACTGCCGATTTTTGTTCGTAGAGGATGGAGTGGACGGTGTCGAGGATGGGCATTTCCACTTTGTATTGGGCGTTGATTTCTTTGATACATTTGGCGCCGTAGTAGCCCTCGGCAATCATTTCCATTTCGAGTTGGGCGGTTTTCACGGAGTAGCCCTTGCCAATCATTGTGCCGAAAATGCGGTTGCGACTGTAGCGGGAATAGGCTGTTACCAGAATATCGCCCAGATAGGCTGACGTGTGGATTTTGCGGTCGGCGGGGCTTACGGTGTGGATAAAGCGCTTCATCTCTTCGATGGCGTTGCAGATGAAAATCGCCTGAAAATTGTCGCCATATTTCAAGCCGTGGCACATCCCCGACACGATGGCATAAACATTCTTCAAGACGGAGGCATATTCCAAGCCGATAACGTCCTGTATGGTGGTGGTGTGGATAAAACCGGTGGCGAATGTCTTCGCCACAGTCCGCGCGAGTTCCTCGTTGATGCTTGCAAACGTGAGGTAGGACAGGCGTTCGAGAGCCACTTCCTCCGCGTGACACGGACCGCCGAGCACCACGATATTTTCTTTCGGCACGGCGTGAAATTTCGTGAAATACTCCGAAGTTATCATATTTTCGTCCGGCACAATGCCCTTGATTGCCGACAGAATCACCTTGTCTTTCAACGGGGTATTCAATTTTTGCAAATGCTGCTTGAGGAACGGCGACGGCGTGGCAAAAATCAGCGTGTCGCTCTTTTCCGCCACCTCGTTGATGTCGTGAGTGAAATTAATCCTGTCCAAATCAAATTTGACACCTGTCAGGTAGGAGGGATTGTGCTTCAAAGCCTTAAACTCCTCGATTTGTTCGGGGCGACGCATATACCAATTGAACTCGGATTGCGTGCAAGAAACGATTTTCGCGATAGCGGTAGCCCAGCTGCCGCCTCCCATAACTGCTATTTTTCCCGGTATATTCATAACTTTATATTTTTTGCTCAGGTTTCATTTGTGGAAATAACAACACCTCCTGAATGGAGGTTTGCCCCGTCAGGAGCATCACCAGCCTGTCCATACCGATGCCCATACCCGATGTGGGGGGCATCCCGTATTCCAGCGCGCGGAGAAAATCCTGGTCGATAAACATCGCTTCGTCGTCGCCTTTTGCGGAGAGTTTGAGTTGCTCCTCGAAGCGTTCGCGCTGGTCGATGGGGTCGTTGAGTTCGGAGTAGGCGTTTGCCAACTCCTTGCCGTTCACCATCAGTTCGAAGCGTTCCGTGAGGTCGGGATTGCTGCGGTGCTTTTTCGTGAGCGGCGACATTTCTTTCGGATAATCCGTGATAAACGTCGGCTGGATGTAGTTTGCCTCGCATTTTTCGCCGAAAATTTCGTCAATCAGTTTGCCTTTACCCATCGTTTTGTCCTGTTCGATGTGGAGCTTGTGGCACACTTCGCGCAGTTGGTCTTCGTTCATTCCGGCGATGTCGATGCCGGTGTTTTCTTTAATCGCGTCCACCATCGTGATGCGCTTGTAGGGTGCTTTGAAGCTGATTTGGCGGTCGCCGACCGTAACTTCGGTGGTGCCGTGCACGTCTATACAGATTTTTTCGAGCATCTGTTCCGTGAAGCGCATCATCCAATTATAGTCTTTGTAGGCAACATAAATCTCCATACAGGTAAATTCGGGGTTGTGCGACCTGTCCATTCCCTCGTTGCGGAAATTGCGCGAAAATTCATAGACACCTTCAAATCCGCCGACTATTAAACGTTTGAGATACAGTTCGTTGGCTATGCGAAGATAAAGTGATACATCAAGTGCATTGTGGTGCGTGATAAACGGACGAGCCGCTGCTCCGCCCGGAATACTTTGCAGCACGGGCGTATCCACTTCGATATAACCCTTGTCGTTGAAAAATTGGCGCATCGAGTTGAAAATCTGCGTCCGCTTGAGGAAAATATTTTTGATGCCATCATTGACAATCAAATCGACATACCGCTGGCGGTAGCGCATTTCGGGGTCTTCAAACGCATCGTAAGCCACGCCGTCTTTGTATTTCACAATCGGGAGCGGGCGCAGGGACTTCGACAGCACGGTCAAACCGCTCACGTGCACCGAAATCTCGCCCATCTGCGTGCGAAAAACATAGCCCTCAATGCCCACAAAATCGCCGATGTCGAGCAATTTTTTGAACACCACATTATACAAATCTTTGTCTTCCTCATCGGGGCAAATATCATCGCGGCTGATATACAGCTGAATACGCCCCTCAGAGTCCTGCAACTCCACAAACGAGGCTTTGCCCATGATGCGGCGGCTCATAATCCTTCCGGCGATAGACACTTCGCGGCACGGCGCATTGTCCTGAAACGTTGCCTTAATCTCTGTGGAATAGGCAGTTACGGGAAATTCCTCAGCAGGGTAGGGGTCTATCCCCTTCGCGCGGAGCTCCTCCAAACTTTGGCGGCGAAACACTTCCTGTTCGCTCAAATCGGATACATTCATATTTTTTTATTTATAATCCAACCGCAAAGGTAATAAAAAATTACGACTTTTTCTTAATCAATTTTGTAAGCAACGCCGCGCGCTCATAATTTTCCTTGGCGATGGCGTGTTGGAGTTGCTCTTGAAGTTGCTCCACGGGCAGTTGTTCCAGATGTTCGGCAGTTTTTTTGCTGCGCAGCGCGCGATGCTCCCTGGTAACGTGCAAATCCATCTCTTCGCGCGGCACCGGTTGCGCCGTCATCTCCGCAAAGAGGGCATCATCCATCAGGATGGGTGCCTTGGTGCGCACCGCCAACGCCACGGCATCGGAGGTGCGCGCGTCCAGACGCACCGTTTTTTTGCCCACCGCAAACACCGCCTGCGAATAAAAAACGCCATCCACCTGATGGGAAATCTCCACCTGCGTGAGCACCGCGCCCACCTCCTTCATAAAGGTTACAAACAAATCGTGCGTCAGCGGGCGCGGAGGAATCAGTTCCTCCAAAACGTACTCAATAGACTGAGCCTCAGACGTCCCAATGATGATGGGAATCGTCCGCGAAGGCTCGCCCTTCCTGTGCACAACCAAAGAATAAGCCCCTGTTTGCACCTCGCCCAATGAAATTCCTGCAATATCTAATGTTACCATTTTCTAATCTCTTCTGCCAAAGGCAATGGAGGCATAATAAAGCAACGTTGCGAGTGCAGCGAGAGCGGCAACCACATAGGTGTAGGCAGCGGCTTTCAAGGCATCCGTTGCTGCGGCGTGATTGCTTGCATCGGTGATACCAACGCTGTTGAGCCACGTCAAGGCGCGCTGGCTGGCATTGATTTCGACCGGCAGGGTCACGAAACTGAACACCGTAATCAGCCCATAAAGAGCCACACCGGCAACCAGCAGCGGTTGCCCCAGCGAGGCACCCGACCCCATCAGGATAAGCCCGCCCATAATGACCCACGTCACCCATTTGGAGCCGAAAGACACGACAGGCACCAACGCCGAACGCAGCGTCAGAGGCGCATAGGCGTGTCTGTGTTGCAGGGCGTGACCCGTTTCGTGAGCCGCCACAGAGGCTGCCAGCACGCTGTTGCCGTGATACACCTCCTCGCTCAGGTTGATTGTTTTGTGGACGGGATTGTAATTGTCCGACAGCGAGCCTTTCGTAACCTGCACCGTCACATTGCTGATGTCGTTGTCATACAGCATCTTTTCAGCCACTTCGCGCCCCGTCATACCATTGCCGAGCGGCATCTGCGAATACTTTTTCGCCTTGTTGCTAAAATTCGTGGACACCAGCCAACTCGCCACTGCCGTCCCAATAAGAATAATCCAATACATAGTTTATTTTTTTAATGTGTTTAAAATCAATGCAAAGGTACGCATTTTTTTTTGATGGGCAAGTTCTTTTTGATGTCGTTGGCTAATTTCAAAGTGAACAATTCCGCTCCTTTTTTATTTAGATGCGTTGCATTATAAAAGTAGGTTATGTCATTGCAAATAGCATCGTGGGTATAGTCCAGAAAAGGGATGTCATACTTTTTTGCAAAATCGTGGTATAGTTGCATTTCGCCATCCCAATTTTTTGTAAATTCTGTTGCTTTAATATATTGGGGAGTATACACCAATATCACTTGAATGTCATTTTCTTTGCAATAGCTTAAATATGAATCAAATAATGCAACTACTTCAGGCTCACGTTTAGCCGCAAGACTATCCCCTGATAATACTTTGTCAAATTTGGCACCGTCCCAATTCAAATCCTTTTCTACATAACCTTTATGTCCGAAATCTGGAGTAGATGGTCGAGTAAAAACCTCCAATATCAACCGCCACCCTGACGCATAGAACCATAATGGGATATTTAATTCGGCTTCGGTAGCTCCCATCTTTCTAAGTCCATCTCTGAGCAAATCTTCGTGTAAGTACGGTGAAAATTGCCGCATATTGAACCGATACCCTTGAGAAAGAGTGAAAAAATCAACACTGTGTATAATTAATTTCGGCTTTTGGTTGTACTTTTCAAATAGTTTAAATCTTACCAGCTGCACAGGAAAGGGTTGTCCGTGCATTCCAAAGTTATACGAATTAATATGCAATACGCTATCCAAAATTTGGGGACTGAAGTCATCTGCTGCTCTTGAGTTTCCGGAAATAATCACATCAGAACTTATTTTTGAAGAAAAAATATTCCATGTTTGACCGTCTAAATTCACTTGTTTAATTTTTTTTTCTAATATATATTGGAGCGTAAACGCACCTGCTATCAATAGCACTATGTAAACTGATACTTTTATTAAAAATTTCTTCATGATTATGTTAGAATTGAAAATAAATAAATGTTTCGTGTTGCCCTCCAAAAGCCCAAATGATGAGAATAAGCGTAAAATAAATAACACCTCTTACAACAGGCGACTTGATATTATCCAATTGTAATCCCTGCTGTTTATCTCTATTTAGCCATTCTATCAGCATAAAAATGGCTATGAACAACAACGTAATTTCGCTGCCGCCAACATGAACCGTTGGTCTTGTAAACAGCGACGCCGAAAATATCCCCGAAATACAACTCCACACATGAGTTATATTTTCTGCCCGAAACAATATCCACCCAAAGACCACCAATACAAACGTGAATGCCATTTGGAAAAGTTCTTTTAGACTTGGCAATCGTTTCCCTTCGGCTACCGTATCGGTATGTTTCCGATTTTTACCCGACAAAATAACCGGCAAAAACAGCACGGCGTGATACGCTCCCCAACAAACAAATGTCCAATTGGCACCATGCCAGAAGCCACTCACAAGAAAGATAATGAATGTGTTACGCACCACTTGTCCCTTTGTTCCGCGACTGCCACCCAACGGGATGTACAAATAATCGCGAAACCAAGTGTTGAGAGAAATGTGCCATCGCCGCCAAAACTCGGCGATGTCGCGCGAAAAATAGGGGAATCTAAAGTTTTGCAAAAATCTGAATCCCAACAACTTCCCTATTCCTAATGCCATATCCGAATAGCCCGAAAAGTCGCCGTAAATCTGAAAAGTGAAGAAGACGGCTCCCAACACCAGCGAACTCCCCGAATAGGTGGCGGAATTATTGAAAAGTTCATTGGCAAGCGCGGCGCAATTGTCGGCGATAACCATCTTTTTGAACAATCCCCAAAGTATTTGCCGCATCCCATCGACCGCCAAGTCGTAATCAAAAGTCCGCCGCCGGTATATCTGAGGCAGCAAATTGGTCGCCCGCTCAATTGGTCCAGCCATTGCCAACGGGAAGATGCTCACAAAAAGGAAAAACGACACCACATCGCGTGTCGGCTCAAATTTTCGCCTATAAACATCAATCGTATAGCTCAATGTATGAAAGGTGTAAAAACTGATTCCGACAGGCAAAATCAAGTGTAATGTCTTGGCTTGCAGATGAATACCAAGCATACTAAACGCATCCACAAAAGACGTTACGAAGAAATCATAGTACTTGAACACGCCCAATACCCCGAAAGAAACCAAGCAACAGACCGTCAAAATCAGCCGCCGTCGCTTTTGTGCATTGGTTTTCATCATTAACACACCTGCCGAATAGTTGGTGATTGAACACAGTAACACCAGCGACAGGTAACGCCAATCCCACCAGCCATAGAAAAAATAGCTGGCGGCAAGCAGAAACATATTCTGCGCCTTGACGTTTTTGGACATTGCCCAATACAGTAGAAATACGATGGGCAGGAATATCCCAAATTCGATAGAGTTGAATAACATATTGTTTAAAAGTTTGTGGCTCAAACTCTTAAACTTAAGCAAACAAAAAAGCGTTGAACTGCCCGAAATTGCTTATTTATATATCTTGGCTCTGGTAAACCGTTGTGTTCAAATAAGCAACGAACAATTCACGCCAACCGGCGTGAACCTTCGCAAACTTATTCTCGAACACAAAATGAAATTTACCAGACTTCAGATATACGAGAATAAGAGCGTAAAAGCCCTGTTATTAGTATTTTATATTTCTAAATTTTTCTATTTTTCACATTTTATTTTTATTATTTGAGCCGCAAAGGTACGCATTTTTTTTGAAAAATTTTATTTTCAAGACTCAATTAATTTGCTTATCTTTGTAGCCTGAATCATATAAAAGATGGAAGCAAAGAAATTTAAGCGGTTGCCTTACGGCAGTAGTAACTACAAGAGCATACGGACTGAAAACTATGCCTATGTGGATAAGACCATGTATATTGAGATGTTGGAGAACGAAACCAACAAAAATCTGTTTTTCATCCGTCCGCGCAAGTTTGGCAAAAGCTTGTTTTTTATGACATTGTCGTGCTATTACGATATGAATGAGGCGGAGAATTTTGAGCAATTGTTTGGCGACCTCTATATTGGCAAGCATCCTACACCTGAAAAGAACTCGTATGCAATGTTGAAGTTTGATTTTTCGGGATTGGATACATCGAGTGAGGAAGGGTTCAGATATTCTTTCAACAAGAAGGTGCAGGATGCCATTCGTCTTTTTTTTCAAAACTATCAATCTGTTTTTTCGGATATAGAGTATTATCTTGACCAAGTGGGAAAAAGAACTTCAGGTACCACGTCGATGGATTTAGTGTTTAATGCTGCAGAAATCGACAAAGTGAAAATCTATTTCATCATTGATGAATACGACCATTTTGCCAACGACCTCATTGCGATGGGCAACCGTCTGGGGAAAGATTTTTATAAGACGATGGTGTCCGCCAACGGTTTGGTACGCGATTTTTATGAAAGGATAAAAAACTCTACAAAGTTTGTTTCCAGCCGCACATTTATTACGGGCATTTCGCCGGTGATGCTCGACGACCTTACCAGCGGGTATAATATATCCACCAACCTCACGCTGCACGAGAAATATAATGAGATGATGGGATTTACGAAAAAAGAGATTGAATGGCTGATACACGAAACCGGTGTTAATCCTGATTTTATCACTGTGGACATGGAGGCTTATTATGATGGTTATCTGTTCAATAAAAACGGTGCAAACAGGGTATATAATCCGGCAATGGTGCTCTATTTTTTCAATCAGATTATAGATTTACACAGAGTGCCGGACAGCATCATTGATGAGAACCTGAAAACGGATTACGGACGGCTGCAAAAACTCACTCAGAACGATAGCAACCGTGCCACCCTGATTCAAATTATAAAAGACGAAGGTGTTGTGGCGGAGGTGCTGAAAAAGTTTTCGGTAGATACGCTTAATAATACCGATTATTTCATTTCTCTATTATTTTATATGGGTTTGCTCACCATCAAAGAGGCGGTGATGGGCAAGACGCTGTTAGGCATTCCCAATTATTCCATCCGAACTTTGTATTGGGAGTATGTGATGAAATTTGTGCGCGAGCAATCGCCCGCTATGACCATTGAAACGCGCTATCTCGACGAAGCCATCACCGCATTGGCAATGGAAGGCGATTTGGAACGATTTATAGCCTACGTTTCGGAGCACGCATTCAGCAAATTGTCGGATTACGACCTGCAACGCTTCGATGAAAAATACATCCAAATACTGTTGCTGGCATACCTGTTTATGAGCCGTATCTACGTCCCGATGAGCGAATATGAAGCCGTGCCGGGCAGGGCGGACATCTATTTGCAACGCAGCCCCACATTGCCGCAAATAAAATATGAATGGGTGTTTGAACTCAAATACTGCAAAGCAGGTGCCAAATCCGGCGAAATCGCCAAACTGCAAAAAGAGGGCGAGGAACAGATAAAACAATACCTCAGTTCGCACCGCTTGGGCAATCGCCCCGACCTGAAAGCCGCCGTCATCGTTTTCATCGGCAAAAACAAATACAGGATATTTAAGAACTTGGTTTGATAGAAAAAAAATTACTAACTTTGCACCTATGAATGCAACATCGAATTTCGTGCACCTGCACGTCCACTCCCACTATTCGCAGTTAGACGGGATGAGCACCATACCCGGACTTGTGGATAAGGCTTTGCAGTGCGGTATGCGCGCGCTGGCTCTCACCGACCATGGCAATATGTATGGTGCCAAGGAGTTTTACGACTATGTGAATAAGAAGAATAAGGACAAGGCTGCCGATGAAAAGATTAAGCCAATTTTGGGCGTGGAAGCCTATTGCGCTTATAGCACGCGGTTTGAAAAAACGGTTGATAACAAGCGGGATTATAGTCGCGGGTGGCATCTAATCCTGTTGGCAAAAAATAAACAGGGATATAAGAACCTCTGCAAGCTTGTTTCTACGTCGTGGATTGACGGCAATTATTACCATCCGCGCATTGATAAAGACTGTTTGAAGGAGTTTAGCGAGGGTTTAATTGTTTCGTCTGCCTGCTTGGGTGGCGAAATTCCGCGCAAGATACAGGCAGGCGATATGCAGGGGGCGGAAGAGGCTATTTTGTGGTTTAAGAGTGTGTTTGGCGACGATTTCTATTTGGAAATTCAACGTCACAAGACCGATGCGCCCGGAGGCGACCAGGAGGTGTATCAAAAGCAGATGCTCGTGAATAAAGCCATTTTGGAACTCGCCGCGAAGACGAACACCAAAATTATTTGCACCAACGACGTACATTTCGTGGAAGAAGACCACGCGGAGGCGCACGACCGCCTGATTTGCCTCGGCACCGGCAAAAATTTGGACGACCTCAACCGAATGCACTACACCAAGCAGGAGTGGTTTAAAACCGCCGAAGAGATGGCGGCGATTTTCTCCGACCTGCCCGAAACATTGCTCAACACGCTGGAAATTGCCGACAAGGTGGAAACGTATAGCATCGACTCGGCACCGCTGATGCCCGCCTTCGCCATCCCCGAAGAGTTTGGCACCGAGGAGCAATACCGCGCCAAATTCACGGAGGACGACCTTCGCGCGGAGTTTAACAAGGAGGATGCCAAACGCTTCGACACGCTCGGCGGCTATGACAAGGTGGTGCGCATCAAACTGGAGGCTGACTATTTGCGCGACTTGACGTTGCAGAAAGCCCCCGCGCGCTATGGCGACCCCATTCCGGCGGATATTCTCGAGCGCATCGAATTTGAATTGGATACGATGAAGACGATGGGTTTTCCGGGCTATTTCCTTATCGTGCAGGATTTTATACAGGCAGCTCGCGATATGGGGGTGTCGGTGGGACCGGGGCGCGGCTCGGCTGCCGGCTCGGTGGTGGCTTATTGCTTGAAAATCACGGATATAGACCCGCTGAAATACGATTTGCTGTTTGAGCGTTTTCTCAATCCCGACCGCATTTCGCTGCCCGATATTGATATTGACTTCGACGATGACGGGCGAAAGAATGTACTCCGCTGGGTGACAGAGAAATACGGCAAGAAAAACGTGGCAAATATCGTAACTTACGGCACGATGGCGACGAAATCGGCAATCAAAGACGTGGCGCGCGTGCAGGGCGTGTCCATCCCCGATGCCGACCGGTTGGTGAAACTGATTCCCGAACATATCAACGCTAAAGACAAGAACGGCAAGGAGTTAAAGGTAAATATCAAAAACAGTATCGCCCACGTGCCGGAACTTCAAGAGGCGCGGCATTCCACCAATCGCACGATTTCCGACGTGCTGAAATACGCGGAGCAGTTGGAGGGAACGGTGCGTCAGACGGGTGTACACGCCTGCGGGGTGATTATCGGGGCGGACGACCTGACGAATTACGTGCCGCTGGCGACCGCCAAAGAAAAGGGGACGGAGGAAGATTTGCTGGTTACGCAATATGAAGGCAACGTTGTTGAATCGGTGGGGCTGATTAAAATGGACTTTCTGGGCTTAAAAACCCTCTCCATCATCAAGGAAGCCCTCTCGAACATCAAAAAATCCAAAGGCATCGACCTCGATATAGACACCATCCCGATTGACGACAAAAAGACGTATGAGCTTTACAGTCAGGGGAAAACCATCGGGACGTTCCAATTTGAGTCGCCGGGGATGCAGAAATACCTGCGCGAACTGCAGCCAACCAAGTTTGAAGACCTCATCGCGATGAATGCCCTCTACCGCCCGGGTCCAATGGGCTACATCCCCGATTTCATCGACCGCCGACACGGTCGCAAGCCCATCACCTACGATTTTCCCGAAATGGAAGGTCGTCTGAAAGACACCTACGGCATCACCGTCTATCAGGAGCAGGTCATGCTTCTGAGCCGCGACTTGGCGGACTTCACCCGCGGGCAATCCGACGAGTTGCGCAAGGCGATGGGGAAAAAACTCATCGACAAGATGGAGCATCTAAAAGAAAAATTCATGGCAGGAGCCACTGCCAAAGGCTTCTCCGCCGATAAATTGGAAAAAATCTGGAGCGACTGGGCGGAATTTGCCAAATATGCGTTCAACAAGTCGCACGCCACCTGCTATTCGTGGATTGCCTACCAAACAGCCTATCTGAAAGCACATTACCCCGCCGATTTTTTGGCAGCCAACCTCACGCGCAACCTCGACAACATCTCGGAAGTTACCAAATACATGGACGAATGCCGCGCGATGGGCACAAAAGTGTTGGGTCCGGATGTCAACGAGTCGGATTTGAACTTCGTGGTCAACAAAAAAGGCAACATCCGCTTCGGCTTGGGCGGCATCAAGGGTGTGGGTCGCACGGCTGTGGAAGCCATCGTGCGGGAGCGCGATGCCAACGGACCATTCACGAGCATTTTCGACTTCGTGGAACGCATCAGCGCGCAGTCGTGCAACAAACGAAGCATCGAAGCATTGTGCCTCGCCGGGGCTTTCGACAACTTCCCCGACTTCACCCGCGAACAAATTTTTGCCGAAAACGCCAAGGGCGAAATCTTCTCCGACACGCTCGTCAGTTATGGCACCAAGTTCCAAACCGACAAAAACTCCTCCGCCAATTCCCTCTTTGGCGGTGTGGACGCAGTGGCAATAGCCAAGCCGCCCATCCCCAAATGTGAGCCGTGGAGTATGCTGGAACGGTTGAACAAGGAAAAAGAATTTGTAGGCATCTACCTCTCGTCGCACCCGCTGGACGACTATTACATCGCGCTCAACTATCTCTGCACGGTGAAAATGGCAAATTTCGCAGAGGCAAGAGAAAACCCTACCGTCGAGAAGGAAATCAGTATGGGCGGCATCGTAACCGGCTTCCGCGAAGGCACCACCAAGACGGGCAACCCGTATGGCATCCTGAAATTGGAAGACTTCTCCGGCAGCGGCGAAATAGCCCTCTTCGGCAAAGACTATTTCAACTACCGTAACTACGGCGTGAAAGGCACCTCGCTATTAGTGAAAGGCACATTCCAAACCGCCCAATGGGACACCTCCCGCATAAATTTCCAAATCCGCTCCATAGAGCCGCTAAGCGGCATGAAAAACAAAGTGAACAACCTGACAATCACCATCCCACTATCGAAATTAGACGACGAACTGATGGCAGAACTGACCGCCCTGCTAAAAGAAAACCCCGGCAGCAGCTCGCTACATTTCAAAATTGAAGACACAGAAAGCAACCTCTCGCTGTCGCTGGCATCCTCGCAAGGCAAATATCTGGTGGATAAAAATATCGTGCGGTATTTGGAAGACCATGAGGTGGGGTTTGCTGTGAATTGATTGTTTCAAAACCCTATTGTTTTTCAGCTGATTAGAAAGATTGTTTATAAAATTTAAATATATTTATGAAAGTTTAACTTTTTGCAAATATAATTGATTTCCAACAATATAGAGATTTTTGTGCTCCAAAACGGCTATTTTTTTCAAGGAGTTATTCGTATTATATATAGAAACAAAAAAAAATAGATATGAATGAGTTAGCAAAAATGGAGCCGCCGAAATTTGAAGTGGCTAACGCGATGAATTGGTCGGACGTGTACAATGAGGTGTGGGACAATTGGAAGCCGCAAAAATTGTTTATGGTGTATTTCAATGCGATTCCCAATTTTATTCGGGAAGAAAACATTGATTGTAAAAAAGCCAATCAATGGCTTTTAGATACAACACGGGCGGAAATCACCAATTTTCATTATATAAAAAAACGGCGCAAAAATTCTAAAACAGCCGAATATGTCAACTTGTATTATCTGCTGTATGATGATTTGATGGTTTATCTCAATCTTGAAACATCAAAAATTACGTTCATGTTTCGCAAGACCGATGAGGCAAAAGTGGACGCTTTGGTGCGCGGTTTTAAGAAATTTCCGAAACACAATATACGGCGGAAACCGGAAATCAGTTTGCTGGTCAAAACGGACAAAGGCTTTGCCGTCAAAAAAATGAAAACCAATATGCCTAAATTGTCGATTACAGACAATTACAACGATGATTTGCTGCCCATCCACAACACTATTCTCAAGCGATTGCTAAAGAAAAACGACAAGGGATTGGTGCTGCTTCACGGCAAACCGGGTACGGGCAAAACCTCTTATATTCGCTATTTGATTTCCAAGACGAAGAAGGAGATTATTTTTCTGCCCCCCAACATGGCAGCGGCGATTACTGACCCCGGTTTGATGTCGGTGCTGCTTGACCATCCCAACTCCATTTTTGTGATTGAGGATGCAGAAAACATCATCATGGACAGGAACAAGACTGGCGGCTCGTCTGTGTCGGCACTGCTGAATTTGTCGGATGGCTTACTGTCGGATTGCCTCAACATCCAGATTATTTGCTCGTTCAACACCGATTTGTCGCGCGTGGACAGTGCCCTGCTCCGCAAAGGTCGTCTGATAGCCAAATACGAATTTATGGAGTTGGCGCAACCGAAGGCGCAGGCACTTTCCGATACATTGGGCTTCTCGTCAAAGATTGAAAAGCCGATGACGCTTACCGCTATTTACAATCAGGATGAGGCTGATTTGCAGCCGATTATGCGGCGCAATGTGATTGGGTTTCAGCCGATGAGCAGGGCGGTGTAACAAAGATTGTTGTAACTTTGCAAAAAAAAAAATTGAAAAATGAAAACGATGAACACGGTTTTTAAGTTAACAGAGATTCACCCCGATATGCGGAGTGATATTCAGTATCCTGTTTTTGAGGTTTCGCGCCCATGGGAACTTGAAATTTTTTCGTCCCTAAAATCAGCGGAAGCGGCTATTTCAAAGAGGGAGATATTGTGGAAGTATTGGAGTATGACCATGTGGAGTTGGGAATAGTCAATGCCATGCAGGAAAATCTAAAAAACAAATTTATAGAATATTATGAGCACAGAAGTTAAATATATGATGGACAGGTATTGGAGTGTTTTTAATCGTCTGGATTACGAACAGAAAGATGCACGGGAGGCAGAAGTAAAATCTTTTAGCATTGAGCAAATCAATGACCGTCTTTGTGAAATACAAAAACTGGGGAAAGAAGAATATGACGGCGAATTGTATCTTCTTTTAGAAGAGAGAAAACGCAATTTAGATGCCGCTTTTGAATGGACGGATGAAAACATTGCAAAATTTGTGAAAATAAATCAGCAAATGATAGATTACCGTCAAAAAATGCTCGCCAAAGTAAAAATTATTGCGAAAGAGGCGGAGGAACGCATGAGCAAGGATTCATTTTTTGAGGATATGGAAGTCCACGCGAGAGTTATCCCTCAAATAGCGTACTGGAGCGAAGAAGATAAAGTAATGTACGTTGTAGAAGATGGCGTATATGGCATATTCGGTATGCACGAACTATACGACCATACGGAATGGAGTTTGCAAGATATTATTCAAATCAATGATTTTTGGTGTGACATAAGAGTTGAATACTATTATCCGAAGTTAGAAGATGAAGCGGCGGCGAAGTGAAAAAATATTGAAAAATTTTGTTTAACTTTGCGCAAAAATATTTATACAATATGAACAAAGAAAAAGAATCAACAGTGCAATTTTACTGCACAGATGCCAGCATTGTTGCTGGTCTTGGACAACTCAACAGTAATGGGAAATGGGAACTGTTTGGCATTTCCGAAGTTTTGGGGATGGGCAACGCGGAATACAAAAAGCGATTACTACCCGATGCAGTTGATGCCATTATCCCGTATAACTCATTTTCCGGCGTTTCTTATATTGGCATTTGCAAAGATAAGAAGTGGGGCTTAATGAAAATAGCACTGGATGAAACCTCACAATTGATTAAGTTTGACTATAATTTGGTAGAGGATGTCAAATATGCGAGCATTCTTGAGTTGGAGAAAAAGTATGCAATAAAATGTGAAAAATAAATATTATAAATTTAAAATAAAAACATTATGAACAAAGTGAAAGTATTAGGTTATTCCGAGAGGGGAATCTTTAACAGCATTGTCTTCTATTTGAGAGAGCATTCTGAAGACATATCAGGTTTTTTATCTGAGTTAGACATTAAAGATGTTTTCTTTGATGACAAAGTTTCGTACACTTTTCTAAACGAACAATCATTTTCGGAATTTGGTGATAATGATTGGACAATTATTGCCGAAAAAGGTAATGAGAAACGAGTGATTTTTATTGAGGGAAAAGTAAAAACATTTAAAGGTCGTTATAGTATTGATAATGAATTAAAAAAAATTTTAGAAAACAAAAATTACAAAGGAGTATCCTCAAATATTTTTGCTCAGCTGTATTACAAATATTTACTTGCACAATTAGGCACACAACCCCAAATAAATAGTTCTATCGTTGGTAAACAAGTAAAAAAAATAGGCTCGAATGGAATAGTAACAAAAACGTATGATACATATATTCGTGGAGCTTCTTCATTCTATTATGTTGCAATTCTGCCTACAGAACTATCCACTTGTGACTTTATTACACATTTTAAAGATTTGGGATTGATAGAAAAAGAAGAACCTAATAGAATTATTCGATGCGCTTATTGGGGTAATATTGAATCTTTTTTTAAGAAACTCCCTGCAAATGAAGTAATTGAAAATTTTGAATTTAACAGAGGACAAATATACTGATGCAATACCTAATTGAACGAGCCGAAGCAAAGGTCTCAAAAACAAACAAAAATTTCATTCTGCTGACCGGAAACACCGGCGCGGAGCGACAGACAATCTATCTCTGGGAGATTGGCAACTGTGACCCCACGGCGTTAATCGGGAAAATCATGGATACGGTGCCTCGCGAAAGCAATGGGTTTCTGTCCGCCAACTATGCCGACTGCCGTTTTCACGACTTAAAGCAACTGCCGGAAGACCATCCTATCCGGCAAATAGAAACGGTTGGCAAATACAATTCTGATGATTTGTGGAATCTGATTCAGGAAACTGCGGCGGAGTTTGAGATGCCCGACACGTTTCGCGCCTATTTTGCGTCCCAAGCACTGAAAGACGATATTGCGGACTACAGCAACTACCCCGCCGGCGCAAAGGCGCATCATGCCTATAAAAACGGGCTATCGACGCACACCTACGAGGCGGTGAGCATTGCACGGCAATTGGCTAAGAATGAGTGCTTTGCAGGCATAAAGTTTCACATCTCGTTGGCGGCTCTCATCTATCACGACTGGGGAAAAATAAAAGAGTATGCCTCAGAGGCACCGTGGACTTATCAGTCGGCAATGCCTTTGCACGGGCATATCTATCTCAGTGCCAAGCGGTTTCACGACCAATTTGTGAAAACCATTCCCTCGGGCACACCCGCCAACAGCGAGACGATGCGCGATGTGGACTTTGTGGAACATGCCATCCTTGCTCACCACGGCAAGCTCGAATTTGGCTCGCCGGTGGTGCCCGCCAATGCCGAGGCGTATCTCGTTCATGTAGCAGACGCCATCTCGGCATCCACCCACCAATATCGCAACACCTACAATATGGAGCGCAACTTCTTTGTGGGTGCAACGGTGGTGAAAAAGTAACAATAAAAAGTAAAAGATATGAATAACGAAGAAAAGAGTGTAGAAAACTATGTAAAGATGGCACGCCGGTGTTTCAACAACGGCGAATGTGACAGTGCGATAGAGTATTATAAAAAAGCCATTGAAATTGACCCCGATTTAGTAAATCGAGACAATTCGGTTGAAGTCGGTTTTAAGAACTTGGCACACCGATATTCTGTAAAAGAAGACTATGCCAAAGCAAAGGAATATGAGCGGCAAGGCATCGAAGCAAAATACATATTGAGAGGTATTGCCGCCAAACTATTAAAAGAAACGGGAGGTGTTTATCAGCAGAAAAAAGAGTTTAGTGAGGCTATAAAAAGTTACAAAAAAGCCCTCAAAATACATCCCAATGATGCGGTTACACATAAAAATTTGGGAGATGCTTATTTTGCAAAGAAAGCCCACCCGCAAGCAACGGTATGTTATCATAAATTTATAAAACTTTCCCGTCTCAATAGTGAAGTTTCATTTAAATTGGACGGTGTTTTTAAAAACTTGGGAGATGCCTATTTCGCTCAGAAAGCATATAGAGCTGCAATAGCATACTATCAGGCAGCTTTGCAGATTACCTCTGACATAGAATTGCAGAAAGCATTTAAAACGCTGGGAGATGTTTTTTTTGAGAAGAAAGACTATCAGGAAGCAATAGCAGTTTATCAGAAACTATTGCAGATTGCCCCTAATAATATAGAAGTTGCCAATAAATTGCAGGAGGCATTTAGAATGTTGGGAGATGTTTTTTTTGAAAAGAAAGACTATCAGGAAGCAATATCTGTTTATCAGAAACTATTGCAGATTGCCCCTGACATAGAAGTTGCCAATAAATTGCAGGAGGCTTTTTTGGCAAATGGAAGTGTTTCGTTTGCGAATAAAGAATATCAAAAAGCAATAGCATATTATAAAAAAGTGCTTGAAGTAAAACCCGATTGGCAGATATATTTCAATCTGGGAATTGCTTATCTGCACCAATATGACCGAGACCAAGCGATAGAATGCTTTCTGAAAACCATCGAAATGAATCCCGACTTTGCAGACGTGTATTCCGCGACCGGTGCTACTTATCTTGCTAAAAAAGAATATGGCACCGCCATTGAATATTACACAAAAGCCGTTGAACTAAAACCCGATTCAGATGGATTTTTCAATATGGGAGAAGCCCACCGGCAGCAAAAAAATCACGACAAGGCAATGGAATGTTACCGGAAAGCCATCGAAACACGACCTCATGCGGATGCATACAACCGGATTGGTGTGGATTATTTTTTACAAAAAGAATATGACAAAGCAATAGAATGTTACAAACAAGCCATTAAAATAAAACCCGATTACGCCATTGCATACAGCAATATGGGAGCTACTTACAAAAGCATAAATAAACACGACCAAGCAATGAAATGTTATCAAAAGGCATTGGAAATAGACCCCAACAACAAAGCTGCAGCGGAGAATATGAGAGCATTTAAAAAACACACTTGAACAATGACAATTCGAGAAAAAACAATCTTTGCTTTTGCCGACACGCACGGCAAACATCGTGAAATCAACATCCCCTCAGATACGGATATTGTTGTTTTTGCGGGCGATGCTTGCGAGGCGGGCGACCAAGAGCAACTCACCGATTTTTTTGATTGGTTTGCCGCGTTGCCTGTGAAGCACAAACTGTTTGTGCCCGGCAATCACGACTTACCGTTTGAGTTTTCACCTGAGTTTGCTGTGCGCATGGTGCCCCGCAATGTCACATTCATTGAGCAGGGCGAGATAACGCTTGACGGCATCCGTTTCTACGTTTTGCCCGTCCGCCCGTGGCTGCATGAGCCACTGCCCCTTCCGTCAGGCGTGGATGTACTCATAACTCACGGCGCACCCAAAGGCATATTAGACGGCGGAGGGCAAGGTTGCCCTATTTTGATGGAATTGGTGGACGCGGCACATCCGCAAATTCACCTATTTGGGCATAGCCATTTGGATGGTGGAAAGAGTTTGCAGATGGGCGATACACTATTTTGCAATGTGGCGATGAAAGGCGGTTAATATACCGGCATCGCCTTGTTCAGCATAGCGTCCGCCGAATTTATGAAAATAATTACCAAAACGTTTGCAAATACGAAAAGAATGTTGTACCTTTGCAAAAATTTAATAACGTAAAAATGTAAAATTATGGCAACAACAGCAGCGAAAGCAACAAAAGAAGCGAGCGCAGGGCAGAGCAATTCCGCGCAGGTGCGGAAATCAAAATTCACGGAGTTTTGGGAAAAATATCCCAATGGTACACTAATCGTTTACGATAGAAAAGCCGTGATGAAATAAATATGCGCTATCTAATTGACACAAACATATTTATACATCTGAATGAGGGCAAAGATTTTTTGTCTAAAAATGTCGTGTACCTCTTTGAAGACTATTCTAATCAATTTTATATTAGCAGCGAAAGCGTAAAGGAACTACTCCATTTATTTCAAGCAGGTAAAATTGGCTCCAGAACATGGAAGAAGGCTTGTGATATTGTAGATTCCATTGAAAATGACTGGAATATAACAATTAAATATGTCAGAAAAGAGCACCTTGTGACGTTCTCCACTCTTGACCGAGTAGAAAATCACAACGACCCAAGCGACCGGCTAATTATCGCCCAAGCCATTTGTGAAAAAATCCCACTCATAAGCAGTGATGGTAAATTTGTGCACTACCGCAAGCAAAATCTGCAATTTGTTTTCAACAAAAGATAGCCCCTTGTTCGGCACGCCGAACAAGGGTAAAAATCAATAATGCGATATGATGGTTCGAAAAGTTTCTATATCAACAACTTTTACCTGCGGAAAATCGATGAGTTTCAAGATATTAAAATGTTTGTCATTCGTAACAATGTAGTCAACGCCTGCATTGAGGGCACAATCTACAAATTTATTATCATCGGCATCGTCAGCAATCAAATTCCACTTGTAATATGGTGTAACTTGTTCTAAATTAGCAGCATTCAGAATAGTGCTTATTACACTTTCGCTGATTTCAACAGAATAAAAGTGTGTCAACAATTCTTCATATTCCTGTATAATATCCGTTGAGCAACACAACGTATATCGAGCTTCGCAAAAAGCCTCCCAAATCCAATGATAAGGCGATTTAGAAAAGATAGACGGTAATAAACAATTGGTGTCTAAAACAATTTTTGGTATAGGCGTTTAGGTCGCCCTTGTTAATGTATTATATTTCAATCTTATAGGCTCATGAAAGACCATTCTTTTAATGGTCAAATCGAAGATTGACCCCATAAAAGCCCTTCTATTGAACCGATAATGGTATTCATCAAGATAACCCTGCAATCTTTCTTTGGTACAATGATGATGAATTCCTCTTAGCCAGCTT